>PWGD01000061.1 GCA_003554395.1 Syntrophomonadaceae bacterium | reverse complement strand
GAAAACGGGCCTAAAAATCCGTTAAGGGCACATCGATGAAGTTCCTGGTGGTGGCTGCCGAAGCCCAGTCGGGAGCTGCTGCTGGGAGTTAAGAAGGACGGGGCGATCTACAAAGGCATGTAGGCGTTGACCCTGCCTTCGTGGAGACCCAATGTTCGTGGCGGATTGTTGAAAAACAAAAGGTTACGGCTTGGGAAGAACCTGTATGCGGTAAGAAGCTGTGTGCAGTGTAGCCTGCCTTGAGTGGAGAGGGTGGAGGAAATGCAAAAACCTGAAACCCTCTCTGCAAAAGAGGCTAGGAAAGAACAGGCGCCAGTGAGGAAATCTCCTAGACTGCTCTCGCCAGAGAAGTAAGCCAGGGATTAAAGTGTGAGCTAAGTGGTAATCCAGTTCCGTTAGTGGTGACACGACGGGGATAATCTTAAAAGGGAACTACCTGGCAGGCAACTGCAGGTGATTATCCGGGAAATCCTACTGGACCTAAGCCGCAAAGTTTACCTGGTTTACTACCACTTATGTTTCTTTGTACTAAGGTGATGGCTATTGTCCAACAATAAAAACCGCAATAGAATCCGCTGGATCTTTGTTATATCGACATGGACTTTTTTCCTGGCCATAGCTCTCAGTTTTGTGTCTCATTATTTTTTAAACGAACTGCAGTCGCTTGTTTTGTCATTTTTTATTTTACTGCTGGTAGTTATGTTGGGCATTATTTTCGACCTGATTGGAACAGCCGCTGCAGCGGCAGATATTGCACCTTTAAATGCCAAAGCAGCCCGCCGGGTGAGCGGGGCTAAATGCGGTGTCAACCTGGTTAAAAATGCCGAACGGGTGGCAACATTTTGTAATGATGTGGGTGGCGACATCAGCGGTATAATCAGCGGGACCCTGGTCACTATAATTGTAATTAAGCTGGTGGTTACTATTTCTCACCAGCAGGCTGAATTTTATATTGGGATTTTGTTAACGGCATTGATTGCAGCTTTTACAGTAGGCGGCAAGGCGTGGGGCAAAATAATTGCGATTAATTATTCGACCGAGGTAATTCTTTTTGTGGGCCTGGTCATTACCAAGTTGCAAAAGCCGCTGAGGTTGGTACGCAGGGCGGAATAACCAGAGGTGAGCGAGATGGATAGTATGTTTGGCAGTATGAACCTGCCTGATGATCTTAAGAATATGACCCTGGAGCAGTTGGAAGAGGCTGCTTTAGAAATGCGAGAATATATGATCAAGACTGTGGCAGATAATGGCGGTCACCTGGCAGCCAGCCTGGGAGTGGTCGAACTGGCCCTGGCCCTGCACAGCAGCTATAACAGCCCCACAGATCGCATTATATGGGATGTCGGTCACCAGAGCTATCCTCATAAGCTGCTCACCGGCAGATGGAAGCATTTTTCCACCTTGCGCCAGTTTGAGGGGTTATGCGGGTTTCCAAAACCATCTGAAAGTGCACATGATCCATTCATGACCGGCCATAGCAGCACTTCAATATCAGCTGCCCTTGGCCTGGCCCAGGCTCGCGATTATAACGGTGATCATTATAAGGTGATTGCTGTCATTGGCGACGGTGCTCTGACCGGGGGAATGTCTTTTGAAGCTCTAAACCATGCCGGCCATATCAAAGCTAATATAATGGTTATCCTTAATGATAATAAAATGTCGATCAGTTCAAATGTGGGCAGTATGTCCGCTTATTTAGGCCGCATCCGTTCAGATCCAAAATACTCCAGACTTAAAAATGACTTTGAAGCTTTTGTCAGCCGGATTCCGCTGGTGGGCGAAAGAGCGCTTAATTATGCCGAAAGAATCAAAGGCGGTTTGAAATATTTAATAGTACCGGGAATGATTTTCGAAGAACTCGGCTTTACTTATTTTGGACCTATTGACGGCCACGATCTAAAAGCCATAAAAACCATTCTCAAGCAGGCCGACCAAATGAAAGGACCGGTCCTGGTCCATGTTGTTACAGAAAAAGGGAAGGGTTACCGCTATGCCGAACAGTCTCCGGAAATATTTCACGGCATCGGCCCCTTTGATTTGAATAATGGCCTGCAGAAAAAAAAGAAAAGCGCTTCTTATACTGAAATCTTTGGCCAAACGCTGACCAGGTTAAGCCGAGAGAACCCCAAGATCACAGCCATTACAGCTGCCATGACTTCCGGAACTGGCCTGCGGAGCTTTGCTAAAGAGTTTCCCGACCGTTTTTATGATGTTGGTATTGCCGAGCAGCATGCAGTTACCATGTCAGGGGCCCTGGCTGCCGGAGGCATGCAGCCGGTTGTAGCCATATACAGCACCTTTCTTCAAAGAGCCTATGATCAAATCCTGCACGATGTCTGCATGCAAAACCTGCCGGTTGTATTTGCCGTCGACCGGGCCGGAATTACCGGTGAAGATGGAGAGACCCACCAGGGCTTATTTGATCTAAGTTTTCTGCGCAACATTCCAAACTTTTCCATTATGGCGCCGGCCAATGAAAACGAACTCCAACACATGCTCTATACCGCCTTAAACTATTCCAACGGGCCGGTGGCATTACGTTATCCCCGCGATAAAGTGGAAGGGGTCGATCTCGAGGAACCTCAAGAACTGCCCTGGGGCCGGGGCGAATTGTTAAAGGAAGGACATGACCTGGTGCTTATTGCAGCGGGAACGGTCGTAAACCAGGCTTTTCAAGCGGCAGAAAGGTTGTTCTGGCAGGGGGTAAATGCTGCTGTAATTAATGCCCGTTTTGTAAAGCCCCTGGATGAAGAATTGATTGTCACTTGGGCCCGGAAATGCGGCAGGGTAATTACTGTTGAAGAAAATGTTTTGTCAGGGGGCTTTGGCAGCGGCATTCTTGAACTTCTAGAAAAAGCGGGCCTTTTAATTCCTGTAAAAAGGCTTGGTGTAAATGACTGCTTTGTTGAACACGGGTCAAGAGCGAAACTGCTTTCTCATTACAACCTTGACGCCGAAGGCATCTACAATGAAGCTCTAGCATTTACTGAAAACAAGGCTGTGAAGGATCAGCGTTGACCAGTAACCGTCACAAATTACGCCTTGATCAATTGCTGCACAGACAAAAGCCAGAATTGAGCCGGAGCCGCATCCAATCGGAAATAATGGCCGGTAGGGTCTTGGTTGACGGTTCTGTGTGCGATAAGCCGGGAACCATGGTAAGCGAAAAGGCCGAAATAAAACTACTTGAACCGGACAATCCTTATGTGAGCCGGGGCGGTTTGAAGCTGGGGAAAGCCCTTCAGGATTTATCCATCGATGTAAAAAACCTGGTTGTTTTAGATGTAGGAGCTTCAACAGGCGGTTTTACAGACTGCCTTTTACAAAAAGGAGCCCAACTGGTTTATGCTCTTGATGTCGGGTATGGCCAGTTGGACTATAGCCTGCGCCATAACCCTTCGGTGGTGGTTATGGAACGTTTTAATATCCGCAACCTGAAACCTGATCACCTACCGGTTCTTCCTGACCTGTCTGTTGTTGATGTTTCCTTCATATCGCTGACAAAAGTGTTGCCTGTCCTTTACAGGCTGGAAATACCCCGTGTCCTGGCTTTGATAAAACCGCAGTTTGAAGTGGGGCGGGCCGATGCCGGCAGAGGCAGGGGGGTAATCCGGGATCCGGCTTTGCATGCCCGGGTTTTAACTTCACTGGTGGAAGCTGCCTGTGAAGGCGGCTACTGCTGCCAGGGTATAACTTTCTCTAATTATCCCGGACCTAAAGGAAACATTGAATATTTTATCTCGTACACCATTCGAAAAACGGGTAAGCATTCCTGCCGGGAAAATTTTGAAAAGGCAGTGCTTAAAATCGTTGAAGAAGCCCATATTATCCTCGCAAAGGATAAGAAGTAGCCGAGCCGGAAGGATATCGGCGCCGGGGCGAAGAATTATTACAGGGATCAAAGGATCGTATTAAAGGAGGATAATCAAGGGCCGTGAAAGAAATTGGAGTTATCCCCAACTGGCATAAAAGTAATGCTACCCTGGTTGTAGATAAAATTAAAAGTTTTTTTAAGCAGCGCCGCATCCCGCTCCAGATTGTTGCCAGCGATCAGGCTGATTTTTACAGCAGCGTATCTCTTGCCGAACAGCTATCTGACCTATACGCCAAGCTGGAATTGATCATTGTTGTCGGCGGTGACGGGACCATTCTCAGAGTGGCCAGAGACCTGGCCTGCTGGAATATACCGGTTTTGGGGATTAACCTGGGGCACAAGGGTTTCCTGGCTGAAATTGAAGTTGAGCAAATGGAACGGTTTTTGCAGTATATTGCCACCGGGCAGTATGATTTTCAGGAACGGATGATGCTTGAAGCCAGGCTTCAAAGAGAAGATCAAGAGCTGGGCCGCTACCTGGCTTTAAATGACATAGTTGTGGCCCGCGGGCCTTTCTCCCGTAATATTAAAGTTGATTCATTTATCAATAATGATTTCATGGAAAGCTATTCAGGAGACGGTGTAATTATCGCCACGCCCACAGGCTCGACAGCATACTCCCTTTCAGCCGGCGGGCCGATAGTCAACCCGAATATGGAACTTTTTGTAATCACACCTATATGCCCCCACAGCCTCTATAACCGCTCGGTTATTGTAGACGGTACAGATACAATGAGTTTAAAGGTCGATTCCCGCCAGGTCCAGGTGGTTCTTACTGTCGACGGGCAGGTCCGCTTCGCTCTTGAGGATGATGATCGAATTATGGTTTGCCGGGCAAAACAAAAAGTCAAGCTGGTCTGTTTTCATGAAAACTCCTTTTACAGACTGCTGCATCAAAAGTTAAAGCCATAAATCCAGAGGAGGAAGGTCTGCATGCTTTTAGAGCTGCGGGTTTCTAATTTCGCTTTAATTGAAGATCTTAGCTTTAGCTTTGATTCCGGATTGAATGTGCTTAGCGGAGAAACCGGGGCAGGCAAATCGATTGTAATCGGAGCAATCAACCTTCTGCTTGGCGAGAGAGCTGCCGTGGAGCAGGTTCGTCAGGGTCAGAATAGTGCATATGTAGAAGGGTTAGTCTGCTGTGGCATCACCCGCCAGGATGACCTGGACTCTCTTCTGGAAAAGGCCGGGATCGAGAAAGATAATGAGCTGATCATGGCGCGGGAGATCTACAGCAGTGGACGCAGTGTGGCCCGGATTAACGGACGGGCGGTTCCGATTTCATTTCTAAAAGAAATTGGCAAGTACCTGATCGATCTGCACGGACAGCACCAGCACCAATCCCTCCTGCGGCCTGAAGAACACCTGGAACTGTTGGATTCCTTCGGTGGCGAAAAAGTCAGCTTTTCCCGAAACAAGCTTGAAGAACTTTCCAAAAATAAACAGAAACTGCAGAAACAGATCTCTTCACTGGGCAGCAGCAGGGGCGAGCGAGAAAGGCGTCTTGATATATACGAATTCCAGCTTAATGAAATCAAAAAAGCTAACCTGCGGGTGGGTGAAGATGAAGAACTGGCTGCCCGTGAAAAAGTGCTTGCCAATGCAGAAAAATTATGGAACCTGACCAGCGGAGCCTATACAGATCTTTATGAAGGCAGCGAGGAAGGAATGCATCCGGCGGTCATTGACCGGCTCAATAATGCAAAAAAACTCCTTGGTGAAGCAGCCGGAATCGATCAAAATTTAGGCCCGCTGCTTGACCTAATAGAAAGCGCAGCGGCCCAATTGGAAGAAGTTTCCCATGAATTGCGCGGCTACCAGTCCGGTTTTGAATTTGACCCGGCGGAACTTAATGCGATCCAGGAACGGCAGAACCTGATTTCGAGCTTAAAACGCAAATATGGATCCTCAATTGAAGAAATTTTAGACTTTGCTTCCCGGGTAGAGAAGGAAATGGAATGGTTGAAAAACAGCGAAGAAGTGGCTGAAAGATTGGAAAAAGAAATTAAGGAATTAGAAGAGCAGATGATTGACGAAAGTATGCGCCTGCGTGAAATGCGGCAGGAAACGGCTCAAAAGATCGAATTTCTTCTTGAGGAATGCCTCAAGGAGCTGGCTTTGCCCGATGCCCGGTTTGAAATCCGGGTTACCGAAAAAGAAGAATTAACAGCCCGGGGAATAGATCAGGTAGAATTTATGTTCAGCGCCAACCGAGGGGAAAGTGTCAAACCCCTGACCAAAATTATTTCCGGTGGTGAAGTATCCCGGGTTATGCTTGCCCTCAAAACGATCCTGGCCAGGCAGGACCTGGTGCCAACCCTGATTTTTGACGAAGTTGATGCCGGTATTGGAGGAAAGACTGTTCAGGCGGTTGCAGAAAAACTGGCCCACCTGTCGAAGCATCACCAGGTCTTATGTGTTACTCACAGCCCACAGATTGCCGCTATGGCCGATTCCCATTACAGTCTCTACAAGGAAACAGTCGATGAAAGGACTTTAACAAGAGCGTCCTTGCTCAATGCCGGGCAAAGACGGGAAGAGCTGGCCCGGATGCTTGACGGATCAGGAATTGATCAGGTCAGCCTGAAACATGTCGACAGGGTCCTGGAAAGGGCCCGCCGCTTTAAGGAGCAGCAGGCAGGATAATTTATCCCTGGAGGGTCTACCATGCGGCTTGAAGATATGATGACCAGCAATTTTGCTACTCTGTCTCCGGAGGATAGCCTCAAAACAGCAGTCCAGCGCTTACGTAACAGCCAGCGCGACGGGCTCCCTGTCCTGAACAAAGATGGTTCTTTGGCCGGAATATTTACCAAAACCAACCTTTATGATGCCCTTCTTACAGGAGGCAGTCTTAATTGGCCGGTCGAGGCCTATTATAACCGCAATGTCATCAAGATAAGTAAAAATTTAAGTTATGATGAAGTGATCGATGCCGTTCACAGGATTCCGGTCGGAACCGGGGGGGTAGTTGACGATGCAGAGGCTGCTGTCGGTCTTTTTACAAAGGTAGAGCTGATCACTTCACTGTTTAAAGAAGAAAGGATGTTAAATACAAGGTTAAAGACAATGTACCAGGCTATGCATAATGCCCTGGTTTCAGTAAATGACATGGGCCGGATCAATTTTGTCAATTATTCGGCGGAACATTTGTTTGGTATTGAAAATCATAAGGTTGAAAACAGGCCCCTGGAAGAAGTTTTGCCCGGTTTTGATATGGATGCTGTGCTCAACAAGGGCAATGTTGAAATTGGGGCAAACTATTCCTGTCATAAAATTGCAACCGTGGTGAATAAAACTCCGCTTCTTGATGGCGGCCGGGTTATCGGGGCAATAGCAATTTTTCAGGATATAACCGATTTGGAATCAATAGCGCAAGAAATGGAAACTGTTAAAAGACTCAATCAGACTTTAAAAGCAGTCCTCGATATCGGTTATGATGCGCTTGTTGTAGTCAATGAAGAAGGAAAGGTTGTTCTGGTTAACGGGGTTTTTCTGGACTTCATAAGGAAAAAGGAAAAAGCCGTTATTTTAAAACCGATCAGCAATTTGCTGGAAAACAGCCGCCTCCAGGTAGTGGCAAAAACGGGTGTCCCTGAGCTAAACGACATTCAGTTTATCGAGGGCAAGCCCTATGTTGTCTCCAACCTTCCTATTATCAGGGAGGGCCGCCTGATGGGAGCCGTCGGCAAAATTAGTTTCAGGCGGGTTGACGAACTGCGCGAATTGGCCGGAAGGCTGGAAGCTATGGACAGCAGGCTAACCCATTTTCAGCAGGAACTAAAAAAAGCTCGATTCAGAGATCGGCCCTACCGTTTTGAAGATATAGTTACCCTGAATCCCACCATGCAGAGCGTGATCAAGGAAGCGCGCCAGGCTGCCCAGGGACATTCGACGGTATTAATTAGCGGCGAAAGTGGGGTTGGCAAAGAGCTGATGGCCCAGGCCATTCACCAGTCCAGCCCACGCTGTAATAGCCCTTTTGTCAAAGTGAACTGTGCCGCCATACCTGAAAACCTCCTGGAATCTGATTTTTTTGGCTATGTGCAGGGCGCTTTTACAGGAGCCCAGCCGGGAGGAAAGCAGGGCAAACTTGACCTTGCCAATAAGGGAACACTTTTTCTTGATGAGATTGGTGATATGCCACTTTCCATGCAGGGCAAACTGCTGCGGGTCTTGCAGGATCAAACCTTCGAACGGGTCGGCGGGACTTCGACCATAAAAGTTGATATCCGTTTCATAGCGGTCACCAACCAGGAACTGGAGCAAAAAGTTAAGGAAGGTAAATTCCGTCAAGATCTCTTTTACCGCCTTAATGTTATACCGATTCACATTCTCCCTTTAAGAGAGCGTCTCGAGGATATCCTGCCCCTGGTAAACACCTTCCTGCGAAAATATAACGATATCTTTGGGATGCAGGTAAGTGAGATTGCACCCGATGCGCTCGCTACTTTTCGAGCCTACTCATGGCCCGGGAATATCCGGGAACTGGAAAATGTGGTGGAAAGAGCTATGAACTTTACATCTGAAAATGTAATCCGACTTGATCACCTCCCGCCTCATTTGCGGAAAAAGGGTTCTAAACATAGAATTTGGGACAACCGGGAGCAAATAGTGGAAAAAGGTGAAGATAATAGAGTAATCAAAAGCAGGGGATGGGAGAAAGCAGGCCCGGCCTACAGGTGGAAAAGGGAAGAGTCGGAACGGGAAATCATCATCAATGCCCTCCGGAAAGCGGGGGGAAACAAGAGTGAAGCAGCCCGTTTCCTGGGTATCAGCCGTAGTTGGCTCTATGAAAAAATCAACCGTTTGAATATAAAATAAGCTGGACCGGATGGTTCGAAAAAATAAAGGGGTGCTTAAAATTTACGAAAGCCTGCAGGAAAAAACAATTTCAACCAGTTATCTCTATCGTGGTAAAATAATCAACGTTCGCCAGGATAGGATCAAGGATGCCAGAGGTAAAACTGCTTTCCGGGAAGTTGTAGAACATCCCGGGGCGGTTGCAATCCTGGCAGTTAATGAGAATAATGAGGCAATTCTGGTCAGGCAGCACCGGCAGCCAGCCGGGGGTGTATTGCTGGAGATACCGGCCGGAAAGCTTGAGCCGAATGAAGATCCGCTGGAATGTGCCAGGCGAGAGCTAGTGGAAGAAACCGGTCTCCAAGCCGGCAAATGGAGGGAGTTGACTTATTTTTATACTTCTCCTGGTTTCTGTGATGAAAAGGTTTATCTTTACCTGGCTGAAGATTTAAAAAAAGGTTCATCCAAAACCAGTGATCCCGATGAAAACATCAGGGTAGAAGCTATCCCTTTATCTCAAGCCCGGGATATGATCGCAGACGGCCGGCTCGATGACGGAAAAACAATTATTGCCCTCCAGTATGCCTTGCTTCAGGAAACCTGCTAGATGAAAAAGCAATAATCTTTTTTTGGGCAGATTTTCTGGCAGGTATTTTGATTTCTCCGTTGAATAGTTGAACATTAGTAAAATATTGTGGTGAGGATTGCGTGGGAATGCAAAAACAACTTAAGGAATATACTAATTATCTCTCCGTCGAAAAAGGCTTATCAAAAAACACATTGGAATCATATTGCCGAGATCTTAAAAAATTCATCGGATTTATGGATGAGCTGGGAATAAACAATCCTGAAATGGTAAAAAGAGAGGACATCAACTATTTTTTAGGCGAATTAAAGAAAAATAACAGTGCCACTGCCACTATTTCCCGTACTATAGCTTCCATCAGATCATTTTTCAATTTTTTAATGACAGAAGGATTTATTGAAAATAATCCAGCCCTGGAGCTGGCATCACCAAAAATTGAAAAGAAGCTGCCCAGGGTTTTAACTATGGCGGAAATTGAGTGCCTGCTTGGACAACCAAAGCCGGTTGAACTCAAAGGATTGCGGGATAAAGCAATGCTGGAATTGCTTTATGCTTCCGGGATAAGGGTTTCAGAATTGATCGGTCTTAACCTGAGCGATTTTGATCCCCAGGTGGGTTATTTACGCTGCAGGGGAAAAGGTCAGAAGGAAAGAATTGTGCCCATCGGTTCGATGGCCATTAATTATGTCAATGAATACATGAACACAGCTCGGACCAAACTATGCAAAAACAATGGAGAAGTAGCTCTATTTGTCAACCAGCACGGAAATCGCATGACCCGACAGGGTTTCTGGAAAATATTAAAGAAATATGCCCTTAAATCAAAGATTAACGGCGATATTACCCCTCATACAATTCGCCATTCATTTGCTACTCATCTGCTTGAAAATGGTGCCGATCTTCGCTCGGTCCAGGAAATGCTCGGCCATTCCGATATTGCAACCACCCAGATTTATACCCAGATAACCAGAAAAAAAATCCGGGAAGTATATGACAAAGCCCATCCCCGGGCTTAATGCAAAGGCCTGATCAGAATTTGCAGCTAATTTATTTTTCTACTACGCTAAACAGCAAAATCAGTTGTATGGAATGCCCCGCAGCAGGATTTAAGTGGGGGTAGCATATTGAATTTAATAATAACCCATAAAAACGGCGATTTTGATGCCCTGGCTGCGGTAATCGCCGCCTCAAAACTCTTTCCTAAAAGTACCGTGATTTTGCCTGAAAACCTGCAGGAAAACGTCCGGCCTTTTGTAAATTTATATCGTGACCTGCTGCCTCTGGGCGATCCGAAAGATATCCCGGCCAGAATTGATACGCTTTATGTAATCGATACAAATCGAAAGGAACGCCTTGGAAAGTGGAGCTATCTTCCCGAAATATCCGGGCAGGTCAATATATTCGATCACCATCCGGGAGAAGAAGATCTTGGTGCGGATCATGTAAAAATTGAAGCGATTGGAGCTACCACTACCATCTTACTCGAAGAAATAATAAAACAGGATCTCGAATTAACCGAATTCGAAGCAACCTTGTTTGCTCTGGGGATTTATGAGGATACGGGTTGTCTTACTTATGAGATTACGACCAGCCGGGATGCCCGCGCCCTGGCCTTTCTGTGGGAAAAAGGCCTTAATACTACCCTGCTCCAGGAATACCTTCGCACGCCGCTGAGCGAATCCCAGAAAGTTTTACTTGAACAATTAATTCAAAATAGCGAGCTGTACGAACTTAATCAGCGCCGGGTGATGATTAGCACTACCAGGCTTGATGAATATGTCAGCGGCGCTTCAGTAATGCTCCAGCGTTTAGATGATATTGAAGATACCTCTTTAACGATAGTTATCGTCCAAATGACTGAGAATATATATTTTGCCGCCCGGACCCGCGATAATGATCTCGACTTGTTGGAATTAATGGCTCCCTTTGATGTCAGAGGTTATCCGGCAGCGGTAACTGCTCATTTTAAAAACATGAAAGCGGAAGAAGTAAAAAAAATCGTAATTGAGTTTTTAAAAAACTATCTTCCTCCCATTATTACTGCCGGAGAGGCTGCTTCCAAGCCGGTCTTTACGATCGAAAGCAGGACCAGTCTTAGTAAAGCGGATCAGCTCCTGGCAGAAAAAAATATCAAAGGCTGCCCGGTTATTGAGGACGGCAAGCTGGCCGGAATTATATCTCGCCGGGATTTACAAAAAGGATTGCGCAATAACCTCGGCCATGCCCCTGTAAAGGGGTTCATGTCACGGCGTTTAATAACGGCATCCCCTCAAGAATCTTTGATTGAACTTAGGAAGATCATGGTTGAAAACAATATTGGCCGGGTCCCCATTGTCGATCAGGAAGCAAAGCTGGTTGGAATTGTTACCCGCTCCGACATACTGCGCCATTTAAATTTCCTGGATAGCAGGGGCAGATCTATAAAAAGCCAGGAATCAGAACGGCTTAATGAAACAGGCCCTTATTTTGACGGCAGCAGTGATAAGATGGCAGATCTTCCATTTGATATAAACGCAGATGATGAAATAAATCTAAGCAGTTTGCTTAACAGGGAACTACCGGCCAGGTTCAAGAAGCTGCTTTTGCAGATCAGGCAGCTGGCCTACCGGGAAAAAACTCAAATTTACCTGGTGGGAGGCACAATCAGGGATCTGCTGCTCCGGCACCCACCGGAGAAAGATTTTGATTTTGTAGTAATCGGTGGTGCCATCCCTTTCACCTTCAAACTGCAGAAACTGCTGGGCGGTAAAGTAAGGCATTTTGAACAATTCGGGACGGCATCCCTTTACCTTGAAGACGGTCTGAGGCTGGACCTGGTAACAGCCCGAAAAGAATATTACCCCTCTCCTGCAGCCCTGCCCCAGGTCCAGAGCTCGAGTTTAAAAAACGACTTATTTCGGCGTGATTTTACAATAAATACCATGGCCTGTTCTCTGGGAGCTGATGATTTCGGATGTTTATATGATTATTATAACGGACGCAAAGATTTAAAAGATAAAGTCATTCGCGTTCTTTATAATCTCAGTTTTGTTGACGACCCACTCCGGATATTGCGGGCTATACGTTTCGAACAGCGTTATGACTTTAGGATAGAACCTGAAACACTGGATTTGATTCATAATGCCGTGGAAGGAAAATTGCTTGAGAAAGTAAGCCGTCAACGTTTAAACCAGGAATTGAGATTGATTTATAAAGAACCTTCTCCGCTAAAAGTATTAAAACGCTTAGATCAGCTCAAATTATTACCCTTTCTTTACCCCCGGGCCAGGCTCAATCAAGAAACATGGCAGCTGTTGTCCAGGATTGAAGAAATCCTTCAGTGGGCCGGAGAGCGGGACTGGAAGAAAAAGCCTGATCAAGAGCTTGTCTATCTCGGCGGGCTGATGTTCGGTTTGGAATCTGTCGATAGGTTTGCTATAATAAGGAAACTGCATTTATCAAGAGAAAGGGCATCGATAGTTTTAAATGCCTGCCGGGAAGTTCCCGCAGTTTTGAAGGAGTTAAACCGGGAAGCTCTAAACCCGAGCGCTGTAGTTAGCTGCCTGGAATCGCTTTCAGTGGAAACTATTTTACTGGCTTATGCTTTGGCTGACACTAAAACAAGCAGGGATCACCTGAAAGTATATATGGAAGCGCTTAAGTACATCCAACCCAGATTAAAAGGCGGCGATTTGAAAAAAATGGGGCTTGAACCCGGGGCGCACTATCAAAAAATCATTGACAGCCTGAAAGAAGCAGTTTTAGACGGGGAAGTCCGAACCCCCCAGGAAGAGCTTGATTTTGTGAATAATTACCTGGAAGTTGAAAAAAGAAAGGGGAACTAGAAAATTGCTAGGTTTAGATCCTGTAACTATTGCATTGCGGATACCTGTTTTACTGATCGTGATCACGGTTCATGAATTTGCTCATGCCCGCATGGCGTACCATTTTGGTGATGCCACAGCGGAGAGGCAGGGCAGGATGAACCTTAATCCCATAAATCACCTTGATCCTATTGGCTCATTGATGATCCTCCTGGTCGGTTTTGGGTGGGCTAAACCGGTCCCAATCAATCCGCTGAATTTCAACAACTACCGTTCGGGGCTGCGCTGGGTATCATTTGCCGGCCCGATGAGCAACCTGGTCTTTGGCTTTATCAGCCTTTTGCTTTTCAGGGTTTTGTTAAGCGCAGGCCTGATCACATTTGGCGGCACAAATTCTTCTTACCTGATCGTTGATTTCTTTCAGCAATTGATCTTGATTAACGTTTACCTGGCCCTGTTTAACCTGCTGCCGATCCCGCCCCTGGATGGCTCTAAGATCCTGATGTCATTTCTTTCTGATACTCATCTTGGTATCTATCGCCAGCTGGAACGGTATGCGCCGCTGATCCTGATAGGCCTGATTGTAACGGGGGTGCTTGGAACAATTATCTTTCCCCTGGCCAGGTTTGTGCTGCTAATATACGAAACAATAATTCAATACATACCGGGTTTGTAACCAGGGTACACTTCTACAGGGAGGACACTAGTAGATGAAAAAAATGACTGTATTTTCAGGTATTCAAGCTTCCGGATCCCTGCACCTGGGGAATTATCTGGGGGCAATCCGCAACTGGGCGGCAATGCAATATGACTACAATAACTATTTTTGCGTAGTTGATCTGCACACCATAACCGTTCCCCAGGATCCCTCCACGCTGAGGGCTAAAATCCGGGAAGTGGCAGGACTATTATTTGCTGCGGGGATCGAGGCCGATAATTCCGTAGTTTTTATCCAATCGGATGTTAAAGCTCATTCTGAATTGGCCTGGATTTTGAACTGCATTACCCCGATGGGATGGCTGCACCGCATGACCCAGTTCAAAGAAAAATCGGAAAAACAAAAAGAAGAAGTAAGCGTTGGACTTTTTGATTATCCTGTCCTGCAGGCGGCTGATATTCTATTATATGACACCCACATGGTCCCGGTGGGAGAAGACCAGAAACAACACGTTGAGCTCTGCCGGGATATTGCTCAGCGTTTTAATTATCGCTATGGTGAAGTATTTGTCCTTCCTGAGGCTCATATACCGCCGGTAGGGGGCCGGGTAATGGGGCTTTCCAACCCGGAGAAAAAAATGAGCAAAAGTGAAGAAAAAAAGGAGGACTCGATTTTCCTGCTCGACACTCCCGAAGAAATCATGAAGAAAGTTAAAAAAGCCACCACTGATTCACTGCGGGATATCAGGTTCGATGAAAACCGCCCCGGTATTTACAACCTTCTTACTATCTACCAGCTTTTAACAGACCAGGGCAAGGAAGAGATCGAAAATCATTTTACCGGCAAGTCTTATAAAGACCTGAAAGAACAGGTAGCTGAAGTGGTGATTGAAAGCCTGCGCCCACTGCAGAGACGTTACCGTGAATTGACCGGTGAAGAGGGATATCTTGATGGTATGCTGGAAAGAGGGGCCATTAAAGCCGGGGAACAGGCAGAAAGTAAGATGCGCCAGGTTTCGGAACACCTGGGACTTAAGTAATGATCCTCAAACGGTTTCCCTATCAATTTACCGGCCGTATAATTCCAGGATAAGGGGTTACGATGGAAGAACAGACAGGATATAAAATTAAGCTTCCTGTTTTTGAAGGTCCTTTTGACCTCCTATTTCATTTAATCAAAAAAGCGGAAGTCGATATCTGGGCTATTTCAATTGCGGAGATCACTGAACAATACCTGGCTTACCTCCAGTCAATGAAAGAATTAAACCTGGAAATTGCCAGTGAGTTCCTGGTCATGGCCGCAACACTGCTGCGCTTAAAATCAAAACTTTTACTGCCCCGCCCCCCTGTGGTGGATCAGGAAGACGACGAGCTTTTTGAAATCAACACCGCCGAAGAACTTTTTATGCGCCTGGAAGAGTACCGCACTTTTAAGAAAGCCGCACATCATTTGCAGCAGATCGAAGAGGATCAGAAAAAGGTTTTTCTGAGATCTACCGGCGGACAGAAAGTAATGGTTTTTACCCGGCAGGAATCGGTTTATACCATTTGGGAAGGAGCCCATCATCTCAGTGATATTATGCACCGGTTTGCCAAGATTGCGGCGCAAAAAGAATACGTGCCGGCTTTTAGCGCAGTAGAAGACTATGTTATCGCCAGGAAGACTGATTATATCTATTCTGTTCTTGAAAAATCTCAAAAGGCCCTCCCAATGAAAGAATTCGTGACAGGTTCAGGTTTATGGGAAATTATAATCACTTTTATAGCCCTGCTTGAAATGTCAAGACAAAGAAAAATCAACCTTTTACAGGATCAGCCTTTTGGTTCAATCCTGGTTTCGCTAAAAAAGGAATTTCCGAAGGAGTGGGAAATTGGAAAAGGAACAGCAGAAGAGGGTGGTTGAAGCCCTGCTTTTTTTAAGCGAGGAACCAGTCAAGACTGACAAGATAGCCAAAGTCCTTTCAACTACGCCCGAGGAGGCTTATAAAAGGGTTCTTGAGCTGGAGGAAGAACTTTTTTCTGAAGGTCGCGGCCTGCAGGTTTTTGAAACTGCGGCAGGTTACCGGATGGGAACCCGTCCCGAACTCGCCCCTCTCCTGGAAAAGGCTTTCAGCGAAGAGGTTTCCAGTAACCTCTCCAATGCTGCCCTGGAAGTTTTGGCCATAATTGCTTATAAGCAACCGGTGACCCGAATTGATATTGAATCAATTCGTGGTGTTAGGTGCGAACATGTTCTGGACAATTTGTTAAAGCGGAAGCTTATTAGAATCAGCGGCCGTAAAGAAGGGCCCGGACGGCCTATTTTATATGTTACCAGCGCTGATTTTCTAAAATATTTTGGTTTGAAAGATCTGGGAGATCTTCCAGAACTGGAAATAACAGAAGAAAATGCGGAAGAAGAACAGGGAGCTAATGAATTTGATGAGAATAAGTTTTCTCCGTAAAAGAAGGCAATAATCCCCCTGCGGATTGCTCAGATGACCAGTTAAGCTGATGTATTAAGGTGGTTGTTTTAATATGAGGCTGGCAAAATACCTGGCCAGGGCCGGGGTCGCTTCGCGGCGCCGGGCTGAAGAAATGATCAGGGAGGGCCGGGTTAGGGTGAATGGTTTAACTGTCAATGTGCCCCAGGCTGATGTAGAAAACAATGATACCATAACAGTAAATGGTAAAATATTAAACGGACCTGAGCAAAAAATTTACATCCTGCTGCATAAGCCTCCCGGATACATTTCTACAGTCCAAGATACCCATAATCGCCCTACAGTTTTGGATCTGGTTAAAGACTTAGATACACGGTTGTATCCGGTTGGCAGGCTCGATGCCGATACCAGCGGAGTGTTGATCATGACTAACGACGGAGACTTGTCTCATCGCTTGACCCATCCCAGTTATGAAATTAAAAAAAAATACCTGGCCCGCGTTTCGGGTATACCTGGCCCAAAAGCCCTGGAGAATTTGAGAACAGGTCTACTTATAAATGGCACAGTGACGGCCCCGGCCGTAGTTAAGGTGGTGAATAGCTCTGGCAAAAAGAACTATGCTGATCTAGAAATAACCATCATAGAAGGAAAAAAAAGGCAGGTTAAGAAAATGTGCAAAGCTATAAACCATCCTGTGGTAAGATTGCACAGAACAGAATTTGCGACTCTAAAATGCGCCAGCTTGCCAGTGGGAGAATACCGCTTTCTCACAGACCAGGAAATTAAAGAACTCTATCGCCTGGTAAAACTCTAAATACTCCGTTAACCTTGCAAATTATGAGCTTTAATGAGAGAATGGTTATGCTTTTATTGAAGAACCGCGTGATCAAAAATTTTGATCTCCAGGGAGAAATTAAGTGACCGATCCAGTAAAGCAAACCCGGGGTATAAGGGGCGCAACAATAGTTGAAAACAACAGCGCCGAAGAGATTATTTCCGCGACCCGGGATGTGCTGGAAAAAATAATTAATGAAAATTATATTGATACCGGGGATATAGCAGCCATTTTTTTCTCCGCTACGCCTGATTTAAACAGCGCTTTTCCGGCCAAAGCTGCCCGGGAGATGGGTTGGTGGAAAGTTCCCCTATTTTGCCAGGTTGAAATTGACGTGCCGGATTCACTGGATAAATGCATCCGTATTATGATGTTAGTGAATACAAGCCGTAAACAGGAGCATATCAAGCATATTTATCTGAAAGAAACAATTAAGTTGCGGGAAAACTAATTTATGAAAAAGCAGAAAAATAATGGTTATCCAAAAGTCGCCATAGATGGACCGGCCGGAGCCGGGAAAAGCACAGTTACCAGAGAGGTGTCGCGCCGCCTGGATTTGAAATACCTTGATACAGGCGCTATGTACAGGGCTATTACTTTGAAATTCATTTATGAAGATATCGATATATCAGATCTTAAAAGTATCGAAGCAGTTTTAAACCGGACCGTGATCAAACTTAGCGATAAGCAGGGAGTTTTTCTTGACGGCAAAGAAGTTACCAATGACATTCGCATCGCCGAAGTAAACAAGCTGGTTTCTCCTGTTTCTGCTATTTCCATAGTGCGCCGATGGTTGGTAGATATGCAAAGGGAAATCGCAGAAGAATCAAGAGGGATTGTCATGGAAGGTAGGGACATTGCTTCCAGGGTAATGCCCGATGCCGATTTTAAGTTTTATCTTGATGCATCTCTTGCCGAAAGGGCCCGGCGGCGCCGACAAGAACAGCTGGAGAAAGGTAATGTCCTGGCAGAAGATGAAGTCTTGGCAGAAATAAAAAACAGGGATGTCATTGACTCCGGGAGAGCAGATTCTCCGCTGATCAGGGTGCCCGATGCCATAGTCATAGACACCACCGATATGTCTTTCGATGAGGTTGTAGATAAAATTGTAAACATAGTCCAAAGTAAAGCGTCTTGAAAAAGCCAGGTGAAAATTATGCTATATCATATTGTCCGTATGTTTTATCTTATTGTAATGAAATTTACATACCGGACGAAAGTACACGGCAGAGAGAATATCCCCGGGCGCAAACCATTTATTATTTGTTCGAATCATTTGAGTATGTGGGATCCCGTCGTGATAGGAATTTCGATTCCCGCTTCGTACAGAGTGCATTTTATGGCCAAAAAAGAACTTTTCAATAATTTCATATTTGCTTACCTGCTGCGTAATGTGGGCGCTTTTCCTTTAAACCGGAAAGATGCCGATCATGCTGCTTTTAAAAAAGCTTATCAGCTTTTAAACGACGGAGAGGTATTGGGGCTATTCCCTGAAGGTTCGCGAAGTAAAAGTGGAAAGCTACAAAAGCCTTATAACGGAGCCGCCCTGATCGCCGTTCGCAGCGGCGTGCCAATTTTGCCGATTGCCATAGCCGGGCCATATCGCCTTTTTAAGCCGCTAAATGTTTATATAGGACCGCCCTTTGTTTTGCCTCCTCTAAATTACAACCATAAAGAGGATAAAAAGGCTCAGCTGGAAGCAATGAGTTACCATATCATGGGGCACATCAGGAATTTACTTCCTGCCTATGAAGCCAATTGATTAGTATATTAAAAAAATAGCAGCTGCTGTTTCTCAGGTTGGAGTGATCATGTGCAGGTTATATTGGCAGAGAAAGCCGGATTTTGTTCCGGGGTCAACAGAGCAATCAACCATCTTTTGGATCAAGCTGCTCTTTATGGCAGCGGTTCAACCCTTGGCCCCCTGGTCCACAATGAAGATGTAGTCGACTACTTGAAACAACGTTCGATCATATCGGTGGACGATCCGGGTGATGCAAAAGGTTCATTTTTAGCAATCCGGACTCACGGAGTAACTCCGGAAATGCTACAGAAGCTTTATAATATGAGTAACATTGCCATCATTGATTTAACCTGCCCCCGGGTTAAGCGTGTCCAGAAGAAGGCTGCCGAGCTGCGCCAGCATGGTTATAAAATTATTATTTTCGGCAATGCCGAACATCCCGAGGTAAAAGGGCTAATCGGCTGGGCCGGTGGTGAGGCCCGGGTCGTATCTTCTCTGGATGAGCTTGAAAACCTGGTTATTGAGCCACCCGCCGGTTTGATTGCTCAAACCACCAGTGACCCGGAATTATATAAAAATGTAAAAAAGATTTTTAAAGAAAAAAACCCAGCCGGGCAGGTCTATAATACGCTTTGCCCGGAAACAAGACTCAGGCAGGGAGAAATCATAAACTTGGCACAAAGGGTCGATGCGCTGGTAGTAGTTGGCAGCGAATCCAGCGCCAATACAAAGGCCCTTTATGATTGCTGCCGGCAGTTAAAACCATCCTGCCGGATTAATAATGCTCGGGAGTTGTCACAATCATTTCTAAGTCAGTATGAAATATTCGGCGTTACAACCGGAGCGTCAACTCCCCCGTGGACGATTAAGGAGGTCGTGGAGAGAATGGAAAACGAGAATTTGGATGTAAGAAACGAGGAACAATTTGACTTCGATGTTGAAGTCAAGGTAGCCCAGGTTGGAGAACAGGTTACCGGAAAGGTAGCAAGGGTTACCGAGGAAGAGGTTTTCGTTGATATCGGCGCTAAAACCGAGGCTGTACTTCCTATTGCAGAAGTTTATCTTGACCAGGGAAAGGGATTAGCGGATGTTTTTGCCCCCGAAGATGATATCGAGGTAACCGTCCTGGAAACAGATGAACAGGAGGGCAAAGTCATCGTCTCTCATAAAAGACTGGCCAGGGATAAACGCTTAAAAGAGATCGAAGAGGCTCATAATGAAGATATTGCCCTGGAAGGAAAAGTCAAGCAGGTTGTTTCAGCAGGCCTGGTTATTGATCTAGGATCAGGCATCGAAGGCTTTATGCCCGGCTCACTGGTTGATATCAGGTATATCCCTGATTTTAATGAATTTAAAGAGCAAACTCTTAAATTTAAAGTGCTGGAATTTAACCATGAAAAAGGTAAAATTATCCTAAGCCGTAAAAAAATCCTTGAGGAGGAAGTATCTAAGAAGAAAGAAGAAACCCTTAATTCATTGGAAGTAGGCTCCACCATTACCGGGACTGTTAAGCGGCTTACTAATTTTGGCGCTTTTGTAGATGTGGGAAATATTGACGGATTAGTCCATATTTCCGAACTGGCCTGGGAAAGAGTTGGCCATCCAAGTGAAGTTTTAAGCAACGGGGAGCAGGTTACAGTAAAAGTGCTCGAAGTAATCCCCGATAAAGAAAGAATCAGCTTAAGTATCAGGAAAACCCAGCCCGACCCCTGGACCCGGGCTGTCGAAGAGCTGGAAAGCGGCCAGATTATTACCGGTAAAGTTACCCGCCTTGTTAATTTTGGTGCTTTCGTTGAAATAAAACCTGGCGTGGAAGGCCTGGCTCATATTTCTCAACTGGCGGATTATCATGTCAACCATCCTTCAGAGATTATCAGTGAAGGTCAAGAGGTAGATGTTAAAATCATCGAAGTCAAACCAAAAGCAAAACGGATTAGCCTCAGTGTCAAAGAAGCAGGAGGAACATCCGTGGTTTCAGGGCAAACTGAAACTGATGAAACAGAAGACGGCAGCGTTACCCTGGGTGATGTTTTTGGCGATCTCTTTGATCAGGAGAATTCGGAATTAGCTAACGAAGAAAGCGAAGCAGAAAGATTAGCAGAAATAACCGATGAAGCATCATCTGAAGCAAGTGAAGCTGAAAAAATCCCAGCCGAATCGACAACCGATGAGAAGGAAGGCCAAACCGATCTCGATGCTAAAGGACAGGATATAAACGAAGAAGACGCTAAAGCAGCAGTTGATGTTGAAGAAAGCTTGGAAGAGCGGGATGAGGCTGCGGAAGCTGAGTCAGATGATCAAGGCCCGGAACAAGAGGAAGTTGAACGGAAAGCGGAGTAACTTATTTATCGTGAATCTAATATAATAAACATATACATATAGAAGAAAAAAGTAAAAAGGACGGACTATTCGTTCGTCCTTTTTACTTCATTATTTAGATTCAAGCTTTGATCATTCTGGAACTGATCGGGGCTGAAAAGAGGATGGTTATGACCGGATACAAGGGCCATTTAGTGGATTATATTGCAAGCGGTTCTCCGGCGGAAAAAGCCGGTATCAAAACAGGCTGGAGGCTGCTAAAAATTGACAACCAGGATATCGGTGATATCATCGATTACAGGATCATTGAATCTGATACCAGCCTCCGTCTTCTTATGATGACGGAAGAAGGATACCTGCGCAGAATAAAAATCCACAAGCCTGCCTCTGCCCCCCTGGGAATGCGTTTTGATCCGCCCACTATTTCCAGCCTTCAGCACTGCCAAAACAGGTGCATTTTTTGCTTTGTTGAGCAAAATCCGTCCGGTTTAAGAAAAGCGCTTTATGTTAAAGATGATGATTATCGCCTTTCTTTCCTCTATGGCAATTTTATTACTTTAAACCGGATGACCGATGAAGAGATTGAAAGAGTAAAAAGGCTTCAGCTTAGTCCGCTTTATGTTTCGGTCCATACCACAAACCCGGATTTAAGAGAGGTTATGTTCAATTCAAAACGAGCCGGAAGGGGGCTTGAAAACCTAAAGAAACTTGCTGCGGCCGGAATAGGTATTCATGCCCAGATAGTGCTCTGCCCGGGGTATAATACCGGAGAAGAAATGAAGCGTACGATCAGGGACCTGGACGGTTTGGGAAAGGGAATCCTTAGCATAGCCCTCGTCCCGGTCGGGTTGACCCGCTACCGCCATGGGCTTGCTCAACTTAAAAGATTTAATGCTGCCTCAGCGGAAAAGCTGATCAAGCAAATCTCAGCACTGCAAAAATATTTTTTAGAAAAACGAGGCAGTCGTTTTGTATTCCTGGCTGATGAATTTTATAATCTGGCCCATCTACCCCTGCCCGAGGATTACGAGTATGAAGGTTATCCGCAATTAGAAAACGGAGTTGGGCTGGCAAGGCAATTTTTGGAACAATTAAAAGAAGTTACTGGCAGTGGAATAACTCAATTGTCCCGTCCTTTATCTGTCACCATAGTTTCGGGTTTAGCTGCAAAACCCCAGCTGCTAAAAATGAACGATGTTTTTAAGAGGATCGGTAATTTGACAATAAAGACTGTTTTCGCCAAAAACCTATTTTTTGGTGAGCAGGTAACAGTGAGCGGCTTGCTGACAGGAAGCGATCTGTTATCAACCCTGGAAGGAAAAGAGGCCGGTGATGTGGTAATTGTACCTGATATATTACTGAAGGAAAACAGCACCATGTTTCTAGATGACTTAAAGCTTTGCGATCTGGAAAAGAGCCTGCAGGTTCCGGTCCGGAAGGTAAGCGGTCCCCGGGAATTATTAGACTTAATAGTAGAAATGGCAGGCGGAAGGAAAAATCAATTAAAAAGGAGGGCAGGCAGTTGAGCGACAGTATAATTGCCATCGTAGGGCGTCCCAATGTGGGGAAATCTACCCTTTTTAACCGGCTTACAGCTGCCAGGACTGCTATTGAAGAAAAAATGCCGGGTGTTACCAGGGATCGCCTCTACGGTTTATTTGACTGGAGGGGAAGGGACATGGTCGTGATTGACACCGGAGGCATTACCTTTGGGAGAGAGGACCAAATAACCACCCAGGTCCAGAGGCAGGTCAGTCTGGCCATCGAAGAAGCACACATTATTATTTTCTTGATGGACGGAAAAGAGGGCTTAACCGCCCTTGACGAAGAAATAGCTGATATGCTAAGGCGTAGTGAAAAAATTGTTCTCCCGGTCATCAATAAGCTTGATACCCTCTCCAAAGAAAAGGATCGTTATGATTTTTACAGGCTTGGGTTTGGCGAACCGTTAGCCCTATCGGCATCGCATGGACGGGGAATTGGCGATCTTCTAGATTTAGTTTACGAGAAGCTGCCCCCGGTCCCTGATCAAGAAAGGTCCGATTTGGAAGAGCTCTTAAAAATTGCGGTTATCGGAAGACCCAATGTGGGCAAATCATCCCTGATCAATTCTTTTTTAGGTAAAGAGCGGGTTGTGGTCAGCCAGCAGCCCGGCACAACCAGAGACGCCGTGGATACCTTTCTAACTTATAAAGATCAACCATGCCTTTTAATCGATACCGCTGGGATAAGGCGCAAAAGCAAGATTAAGGAATCAGTGGAATATTACAGTGTCCTCCGCTCATTGAAAGCTGTCCAGCGGGCGGACATAGCCCTGCTTCTAATTGATGGGAAAAGCGGCATAACTGAACAGGATCAAAAACTGGCCGGTTATGTAGATGAAGCCGGAAAAGGCCTGGTTATTGTTGTAAACAAATGGGATTTGGTCCTGGACCGGGAAAATGCCCGCCGAATATTCACAGCCGACCTGGAACGAAAATTCATTTTTGCCTCATATGCGCCATATCTTTTTGTTTCAGCCCTCAGCGGCTGGCGATTGAATAAATTATTTCCATTGGTCATGCAAACGTGGCAGGAACAACACAAGAGAGTGCCTACCGCTCTTTTGAACGAGCTTTTGGAAGATGCTCTTGCCGTTAACCCACCTCCGCCGGTAAAGGGTAAAAGAATCAAAATATTTTACGCTACCCAGCCGGAGGTCAAACCTCCAAAATTTATTTTCTTTGCCAATGAACCGGAATTAATCCATTTTTCATATCGCCGCTACCTGGAAAACCGCCTGCGTGAAGCTTTTAGTTTTAAAGGAACCCCTCTAAAGATAATATTTAGAAAAAGAGAGAGGAGAGGCGATTAAATCATGGCTTATCTAATCGTACTTGCAGCGTACCTGGTAGGTTCGCTCCCCTTCGGTTATATCATGACTAAACTGTTTCATAAAACGGACATAAGAGATTTTGGCAGCGGTAATATTGGAGCCACCAATGTCCTCAGGGTTTACGGCTGGCAATCAGCCCTGCCTGTATTTATTCTCGATCTAGGCAAGGGACTTTTACCCGTTTTGTTAGCCAGGGCCGTCAGTGATATACCCGCCGTTTATCTTAGCGCCGGGTTTTTAGCCATGTTCGGCCATAGCTTTCCCATCTATCTCAGGTTTAGGGGAGGGAAAGCGGTAGCCACTTCGATCGGGGTTCTGGCTGCCCTTTCCGGTTGGGTTACCCTGATCGTGCTGACCTGCTTCCTACTAATTGTTTTTTTAACCCGTTATGTTTCCCTGGGTTCTATTACTTCGATGCTACTTTTGCCCCTTATCTTTTTGTTATTAGGATTTGACCCGCCTTATTTAGTATTTGGCCTGGCAGCAGCCTTGCTGGTTGTAATCCGCCATCACGAAAACATTGGGCGCCTTTTAAAAGGAACGGAATCGAAACTGGGGAGGAAAGGTTGATTTCTCGTGCTAAGGAAAGAACTGCTTGAATTATTGTTTGAAGCGGCCAGCATTCAGCGTTGGAACGATCATATCAGGCCGGATCACTTTACAGAGCTTGACAAACAGGCCCATAAAATGGTTTACGCCTATGTCCTGGCAAAAATTGAAGAAGCGGATCATGGGATAAAGTTTGAATGGCAGCGCCTGATCGAAGGGGGGCTATTTGAATTCCTGCACCGTATTGTGCTGACCGATATCAAGCCTCCGGTGTATTACAGGTTGATGGCTGAGAAAGGCGAGCAGCTGAACAGTTGGGTGCTGGAGAAACTTGAAAGCAAAATTCCCGGCCTCCGTGACCTGCAGACAGATATCCTTGAAAAGATGGATCAGTATTTCAGGCTTTCGGGAAGGGCCAATTTAGAAAAGAGGATCCTGCAGGCAGCCCACTATCTGGCCACCAACTGGGAATTCAAGCTCATATACCGTCTTAATGAAGGCCTATACGGTTTGGAGGAAACAAAAGCGGCCATTGCCAATCAGATCGAAGAACATTATGATCTGGCCGGAGTACAAAAATTAGCTTTGGGTAAAAAAACAAGCAATTTTCTAGATCTGGTCGGCCAGCTCCGTTTTCAACAGCGTTGGGCTCAGTCCCCGCGGGTGCCAAAAACATCGGTCATGGGACACATGTTGATCGTAGCCATGATGAGCTATTTCTGTTCTCTTGAAATTAGAGCCTGCCCAAAAAGGCTTTACAATAATTATTTTGCGGCCCTTTTCCATGATTTGCCTGAAGTGCTGACCAGGGACATTGTCTCTCCGGTAAAAAGATCCGTGGCCGGGCTTGAAAAAATAATCAAGGATATTGAACACAGGCAGCTTGAAGAAAGAATATTTCCCCTGCTTCCTGCAGAGTGGCACGATGAGTTACGATACTTTACTGAAAATGAATTTGCCTGCAAGATAATTGAAAACAACCGGATCAGGTTTATAAGCTCTGAAGAAATAAGCCGGGACTTCAACCATGATCAATATTCTCCCCTGGACGGGGAGCTAATCAAAGCCTGCGATCAGCTGGCGGCCTACATAGAAACATTTCTTTCAATTTCTCACGGCATCAAATCATCCCACCTGGTAGAAGGAAACCGCCAGCTTTACAATCGCTACAATAATCAGGTTGTCGCCGGGATTAATTTTGGGCAGCTTTATAGTAATTTCAAGATATAAACATGCAAGAAGTTCCCGATTTGAAGTAATATTAAACGAGTTTCCGGCGGCCTTCCCGGTAAGCCCGATAATCTGGCCCATGCTTGACTATGATAATTGCGGCCAGTGCCAATCCAAACAGGACCCACGCCAGCTGCTGGTACTGGAATAAAAGGATCACAGGGATGCTCAAAGCTGAACTGCCGAAAGCCGTATTAGTGTCTTT
>PWGD01000016.1 GCA_003554395.1 Syntrophomonadaceae bacterium | reverse complement strand
TTGATTTCTGTGCAGTCAATACTGATGCCCAGGCTCTGTACCTGGCCAATGCCGGGACGAAGCTGCAGATTGGCGAGCAGTTAACCAAGGGTTTGGGGGCCGGGGCCAATCCTGAAATCGGCCGCAAGGCCGCCGAAGAAAGCAGCGATGAAGTAGAAGCCATGCTCAAGGGAGCCGACATGGTCTTCATCACCGCCGGAATGGGCGGCGGAACCGGAACCGGGGCTGCACCGGTTATTGCCGAGATAGCCCAGAAGCTGGGCCCCCTGACGGTTGGTGTGGTTACCAAACCGTTCACTTTTGAAGGTAAAAAACGCAAGCAGCAGGCTGAAGAAGGAATTGAATGGCTACGGGACAAGGTCGATACCCTGATCACCATTCCCAACGACCGCCTGCTCCAGGTCGTTGGAAAGAAAACACCGATCCTGGAAGCGTTTCGGATTGCCGATGACGTGCTCAGGCAGGGTGTGCAGGGTATTTCCGACCTGATAGCCATACCCGGCCTGATCAATCTCGATTTTGCCGATGTGCGGACAATAATGGCCGAAACCGGCCCCGCCCTGATGGGTGTCGGGCAGGGCAGCGGCGACAATCGGACCGTGGAAGCGGCAAAAGCCGCCACCAACAGCCCCCTGCTGGAAACTTCCATTGAGGGAGCCAGGGGCATTTTAATCAATGTCACCGGCGGTTCTGATTTAGGACTTTACGAGGTCAACGAGGCAGCCGAGATTGTAGCCGGACATGCCGATCCCGATGCAAACATAATATTTGGGGCGGTGATCGATGAAAACTGCCAGGATAATGTCAGAGTGACGGTTATCGCCACTGGCTTTAACACTTCCCGGCAGCAGCAAAATAAGCCGGGTTTCAGGCCCACCCTGGCCGCTGTCGGCAAAAGCGCCTATGCCCGGGGAGAAAACATGGATGCCCCGGCCTGGTCGCGCTGGCAGCAAAAAGAAGAACAGCAGCGCGATAAGATTGTCAATGAATAGAAAGTAGGATATCATAGCAGTCAGCTTTAAATCAAGCATAAAACAATCCGGCACTCCGGCTTTTGCAGAGTGCCGGATTGTTTACACTTTCCCCAGGCAGCAAGTAAAAGCCGCCTGCCGCAGCAGGCTTAGAAGATCCGGTAAAAAGAAAGGAGCTTTCGATATGGCAGACAGCCTGAGTTACAAAATCATTAAAGAACACCTGGTTGAAGGAGAACTTGAAGAAGGGTCCGAGATAGGTTTGCTTATCAATCAAACCCTGACCCAGGATGCTACCGGGACCATGGCTTATTTGCAATTTGAAGCGCTGGGCATAGCAAAGGTGAAAACAGAACTATCGGTCAGTTATGTGGACCATAATACCCTGCAGACCGGTTTTGAAAACGCCGATGATCACCGCTATCTTCAAGCGGCTGCGGCCAAATACGGGGTATGGTTTTCAAGGCCCGGCAACGGCATTTGCCACCAGGTGCACCTGGAGCGCTTCGGGGCCCCGGGCAAAACCCTGCTGGGTGCGGACAGTCACACTCCTACCGCCGGAGGGCTGGGCATGCTGGGAATCGGTGCGGGCGGGCTTGATGTGGCTGTAGCCATGGCCGGCAGCCCCTTTTACATGACCATGCCGGAAGTCTTGAAAGTCAACCTGAGGGGGAGTTTAGCGCCCTGGGTGGGCGCAAAGGATCTTATCCTGGAGGTGCTGCGGAGGCTGTCGGTAAAAGGCGGAGTGGGCAAAATCATTGAGTATGGGGGGCCGGGAATAAAAGACCTTTCTGTGCCAGAAAGGGCCACTATTACCAACATGGGAGCCGAACTGGGGGCCACGAGTTCAATTTTCCCCAGCGATGAGGTAACAAAAAGGTTCCTGGAGGCCCAGGGCAGGGCCGATGCCTGGAGGCCCCTGGAGGCGGATCGCGGCGCCGGATATGATCAGGAGATTACCGTCGAACTAAATAAGCTTGAACCGCTGGCGGCGATGCCGCACAGTCCCGATGCCGTAAAACCGATCCGGGAGATCCCGTCCCTTAAGGTCGACCAGGTTGCCGTTGGAAGCTGCACCAACGGTTCCTACCGGGACTTGAAGCTGGTGGCTGAAATCCTGAAGGGAAAGGTCGTTCATCCGCAGGTGAGCCTGGTTGTGGCTCCCGGTTCCCGCCAGGTCGGCATCACTCTGGCCGGAGAAAGTGTTTTGGAGAACCTGCTTGCTTCCGGGGCCAGGCTGCTCGAATCGGCCTGCGGCCCCTGTATCGGTATGGGCCAGGCCCCGCCGAGCGGAGGGGTTTCTGTGCGCACTTTTAACCGCAATTTTGCCGGCCGCAGCGGCACGGCAGACGCGCAAGTTTACCTGACTGGCCCGGCCGCAGCGGCTGCAACGGCCTGGAAAGGGGTCCTGACCGATCCCCGCGAGCTGGGCGATTTTCCCCGGATCACAGACCGGGAGAGGCCTGTGATTGATGACAGGATGCTTATTGAACCCCCTGCCGACGGCAGCAAGGTAGAAATTATGCGCGGGCCCAATATTAAACCTTTAAAGCTTAATGAACCGCTTGCGGAGACAATTAAGGCGGGGGTGGTAATTATTGTTGGAGACAATATCACCACCGACCACATCCTTCCCGGCGGATCCAGGGTTCTTCCCCTGCGTTCAAATGTGGAAGCCCTGAGCGAATATGTTTTTTCTGCCCTGGACTCAGGTTTTGCCGAACGGGCCCGTCAATACCGGTCCGGTTTAATAGTAGCCGGCGACAATTACGGCCAGGGATCCAGCCGTGAGCATGCCGCCCTGGTACCGATGTTTTTAGGGATAAAAATAGTCCTGGCCCGTTCTTTTGCCCGCATCCACCGGGCCAACCTGGTCAATTTTGGTATCCTGCCCCTGGTTTTTTGCGATCCCGGTGATTATGAAAAACTAAGCCCGGGAGATGAGCTGGTGCTTGAAAAGGCCGGCGAACAGCTGGAAGAAGAAACGGTTTACCTGGAAAGGGTTGGTGATGGCGCCCGGATAGCAGCCCACCACCATTTAACGCCCAGGCAGGCCGAAATCATTAAGGCGGGGGGCATGCTTAATTATGCCGGCCCCGGCCAGTAAGGATAGCACTTTTATATTTGAAAGGAGATCTTACAACTATGAAGCTTTTTCAGGAAGCATTGAAAGGTGATTTACCGATACTCGTCGACACCACTCTCCGTGACGGGGAGCAAACCGCAGGGGTGGTGTTTTCCAACCAGGAGAAGCTGCGGATCGGTAAAATGCTTAACAATCTCGGTGTGCACCAGATTGAGGCCGGCGTGCCGGTAATGGGCGGGAATGAAAAAGAGATCATCCGGGAACTGGTCTCCTATAAACTGCAGTCGAGCATTATGGCCTGGAACCGGGTTAATATTGAAGACATCAAACATTCCATCGACTGCGGTGTTGATGCCGTAGCGATTTCCGTTTCCACCTCGGATACTCATATTAAGCATAAATTAAGGACCTCCCGGGAATGGGTCCTTGAGAATATGACCAGGGCCGTCGAGTTTGCCAAAAAGCACGACCTCTATATTTCCGTCAATGCCGAAGATGCTTCCCGGACCGAGATGGATTTTTTGGTTAAATTTGCCCTTGAAGCCAAAGCCGCCGGGGCCGATCGGCTCCGCTACTGTGATACGATCGGAGTTCTCGAGCCGCTCAAAACCTACGATCTAATCAGTTCTTTGCTTGATAAAACCGCTATGGATATTGAAATGCATACTCATAATGATTTTGGCATGGCCACAGCTAACGCCCTGGCCGGTGTAAAGGCGGGGGCCAGGTTTGTGGGGGTGACTGTAAACGGCCTGGGGGAGAGAGCCGGCAATGCCGCCCTGGAGGAAGTAGCCATGGCCTTGAAGCACCTGTTCGGGGTCACCCTTGATGTCGATACCAGGGATTTTCGGACTTTGTGTGAATATGTAGCCCGGGCCTCCGGTCGGCAGCTTAACCCGGCCAAACCGATCGTCGGTTCCAATACTTTTGCCCATGAATCGGGCATCCATGCCGACGGAGTCCTTAAACACCCCTCAACCTATGAAATATTCAGTCCCGAGGAGGTTGGTATGGAAAGGCAGATCGTGATTGGCAAATATTCCGGGTCAAAGGCCATAAAAATGAAATTTGTCGAATATGGAATTGATCTATCCGATCAAGAAGCTGCCGACCTGCGGGATGCTGTCAGAAAAATGACCGTGGACTTAAAGCGTTCTCTTTTTGACAAAGAGCTGATCTACATTTATGAAGACTATCTTTACGACAAGAAAAGGGGTAAGGCAACAAAAAGTTAATCCGGAAAAATCATCTTTAAATACAGTTTAAAACTGAGCGCAGGCATTTTTAGAGCGGGCCTGGCTGCCGGCAGATGGCAGCCGGCCGGGGGTATGAGGGGATTTATATTTTCGCTTGTGGTAAAAAATAAAAAAACCTCTTTACACACAATATATTGTGGTCTATAATAGGTAAAACGCAAGATATTGAGGGGAGAGCTTGATATGAAGTGTCCCTACTGCGGCGAAATTGAGACCAGGGTCTTAGATTCCCGTTCCACCCAGGATGCTTCTGCAATCAGGCGGCGGCGGCAGTGCGCCAACTGCTCCAATCGTTTCACCACCATGGAGAAAGCCGAGGAAGAGCCGCTGGTGGTCATAAAAAGGGACGGCCGCCGGGAACTTTTCGATCCCGGTAAAATCATCAGGGGTCTGCTGCTGGCCGGTCGCAAGCGCAACATCCCCCTCTCCCAGTGGGAAGAACTGGTTGAAAACTTAGAACAGGAACTGCGCAGCAGCTATGTCAAAGAAATTTCGGCCGACCGGATCGGCGATATAATCCTGAAAAAGCTGCGCAGTATCGATGAGGTAGCCTATGTGCGCTTCGCCTCTGTTTTCCGTAAATTTCCCGATGTTGAGGCTTTCAAGGTCGAGCTGGAAGAGATGCTCCGCGAAAAAGAAGCATTAAAAAAGCAGGGGAGGCTGTAATGATGAACGACGGCACAGCACCGGTTGAAGTCGAAAAAAAACCCGCAGCAGAAAAAACTTTTAAAGAAATACGTAAACGTGACGGGCGGGTGGTCCCCTTTGACCGGGATAAAATCACCGACGCCATTTTCAAAGCGGCAAAAGCGGTTGGCGGAAGCGATCGCGATATCGCTGAAAACCTGACCAGGCAGGTTATTGAGAGCCTGCAAAAAAAAGTTCAAAACGGTGTAACTCCCACCGTTGAAGAGGTCCAGGATCAAGTTGAAGTAGTCCTGATTGAAAATGGCCATGCCCGGACGGCAAAAGCATATATCCTCTACCGCGACCGCCGGACCCGGATCCGGGAAGGAAAGTCGGAGCTGATGGACGTGGTCAAAGAAATCCTGGTCGAAACCAGCCGGGAGAATGCCAATGTCAGCAACTCGCCTTCCGCTAAGATGCTGCAGATCGCCATGGCCGCCAGCAAACAGTACTATTTAAGCAACCTGCTTCCGGAAGAATTTGCCCGCGCTCACGATGAAGGCAGTTTTCATATCCACGATCTCGACTACTACAGCAAAACATTGAACTGCCTGCAGATCGATCTGTCCCGCCTCCTCCGGGAAGGTTTTAACACCGGGTACGGCTATATCCGTCCTCCGAAACGGATTGCCTCTGCGGCCGCCCAGGCCGCAATTATCCTGCAGAGTAACCAGAATGATATGTTTGGCGGACAGAGCTTTCCCCATTTTGACCGCAGTATGGGCGAACTGATCCGGGGGTTGAATAAACAGCCCGACTATGATGAAATTTACCAGGCTATGGAAGGCCTGGTCTATAACCTGAATACTATGCACAGCCGGGCCGGAGCCCAGGTGCCTTTCAGTTCGATCAACTTCGGCACCGATACCACCCCCGAAGGGCGCACGGTTTCCCGCGCTGTCCTGGAATCTTTCAAACGCGGCCTGGGCCACGGGGAAAGCCCGATTTTTCCCAACCTGGTTTTCAGGGTCAAAACAGGAGTGAACTTTAACCCTGAAGATCCCAACTACGATCTTTACCGCCTGGCCCTGGAAGTTGCCGGCCGCCGCATGAACCCGACTTTCAGCTTCATGGACAGCTCTTTCAACCGATCTTTCGGCGATGAAGTTTCCTACATGGGCTGCCGGACCAGGGTTATTGCCAACCGGCACGGCCCCGAGGTGTCGGCCGGACGGGGCAATATTGCCCCGGTGACGCTTAACCTGCCCCGGATTGCCCTGGAATGCCGCGGCCGGCAGGATCTCTTCTTTGTCCAGCTCGATCGGGTGCTGCGCCTGGCGGCCCGTCAGCTGCTGCACCGCTTTGAAGTCCTGGCCCGGCTCAAAGCCTGTGATTTGCCCTTCTTGATGGGCCAGCAGCTTTACCTGGATTCCGACAAGCTGGGACCCGAGGATACTATCCGGGAAGTGATCAAGCACGGGACCCTGGCCCTGGGCTTTATCGGGCTGGCCGAAACGCTGAACATCCTGGTGGGCAGGCACCACGGGGAAGATCAGGAAGCCCTGGGTTTAGCCCTGGATATAGTGAAGCATATTAGAAAGCGGATCGACAGCTATGCTGATGAATTCGATTTAAACTTTGTCCTGGTGGCAACCCCGGCTGAAGGGCTGGCCGGAAGATTTGTGGCCATGGACCGGGAACGGTACGGAACCATCCCGGGCGTAACCGATAAAAACTATTACAGCAACTCCTTCCACATCCCGGTTTATTACGCCATGTCCATGTTAGAAAAAATTAAGGCCGAAGGCCGTTTCCACGGCTACTGTAATGCCGGCCATATTACTTATACCGAACTGGAAGCCCCGCCGCTTCACAACCTGGAAGCAGTCGATCGGATTATCCGCCAGATGGCGGACTCCGATGTCGGTTACGGCGGCATCAACTATCCGCTGGATGAGTGCCGGATCTGCTCTTACAGCGGAGTTTTCAACGGATCCTGTCCCCAGTGCGGCAGCCCCGAGATCAGGCATATCCGCCGTATTACAGGCTACCTGTCCACCGA
>PWGD01000007.1 GCA_003554395.1 Syntrophomonadaceae bacterium | reverse complement strand
TAATTGGCAGAGAAGGATTTAAATATCTTTCTATTATTTTTAGGAGGTTATTAAAATGGGTATCCTTGCTTGGATTATAGTTGGAGTAATTGCAGGATGGCTGGCGAACCTGATTATTGGAGGCAGTGGCGGCTTGATCGGCAGCATAATAATTGGGGTTATTGGCGCATTGGTCGGTGGCTGGCTTTCCACCTCAATACTGGGTCTCCCTTACGATGTCACAGGTATAAATCTGACCTCGATACTTGTAGCAACCACGGGTGCAGTTGTTGTCTTGTTCGTTGCTGGTTTGATCAGGCGTTAACTGCTTCATGACAGGCTGGTTTATTCATTCCCCGGGTATAGCCCTGACTGCCGGGCCACCTTATCCGGTACCGGGCGATGTCGGTTGGATGGTCGTGCTATCTCGTTTATAATAACTGGTGTAATAGCAAAATAACGGGCAAGCCCCAGATAAGGATACGCCCCACCGCTGCTGTGAGTTTGCTTATATTTATTAGTTATCCCTGAATGGGGGCATTCAGCCCTGACCATGATTCTTTAGTCTACCGGGAGGGATTGCTTTAGAGGTCCAACCTGGACAATAGAGTGGCAAACTTTTAAGCTATGTACAAAAAAAAGAGTAACTGCACAGGCCTTAGCAACCGGCCCTAAAAAAGCTCTTTGAAAACCGAAAAAAAAGACTAAAAAAACACCCAAATTACCATATATTCCCTAGACATTTCAGTGGTTCCATGGTACGCTAAAACCATGGAAAATCATCGTAAAAATCGAGCATTAAAGACCCAAAAAGCCTCTTGCGGCAACACAATTCCGGGAAGTGAGTTTAGGTGAACAAAGTGCAGTTCCTTGCGCTTTGCCGGACCAACCCGGAAGAAGTATTTAAGCTGGTTACCGCTATGGGCAAGACCGTTGCTGAATTGATGGCTCAGGTGGAGAATTTAAATAGCCAGGTAGAAGACTTGAAGACTCAGGTCAGCGTTTTGCAGGAAGAAAACCAGGAACTAAAGGCACAGCTTAATAAAAACAGCCGCAACAGCAACAAACCGCCTTCAACAGAAGAGTTTGTTAAAACCAAGAGTCAGCGTATAAAAAGCGGTAAAAAGACAGGTGGCCAGAAAGGGCACCCGGGTTACACTTTAGAGATGAGCAGCAATCCGGACAGGATTGATGTGCATCGGAACAATAAATGCGTGAACTGCGGTTGCGGCTTGGAAAACCAAGCTGCAGAAAGCGTTGAGAAGCGCCAGGTTCATGACATCCCGGAACCAGCAATGGAGGTAACCGAACACATCTCTGAAATTACGACCTGTCCCTGTTGCGGAGTGCTGAACAAGGCGGAATTTCCCGATGGAGTTAACCAGCCCGTCCAGTATGGAGACAACTTTATTTCCATAATCGTATACTTAAACCAGTATCAGTTCATCCCCTACAACCGCATCGTAGAGTACTTTGAAGAGCTCTACGGGGTAAAAATCAGCGAAGCAACTGTTTACAACGCTATGGCTGCTGTTGATGAAGAATTGGGACCTGTGGTGAACGCGATTATTGAAGCGCTGCTGGACTCAGATGTTTTAAATGTTGATGAAACCGGGATGCGGATTGAAGCAAAACGGCAGTGGGTGCATGTAGCTTCCAATGAGAAGTTGACCCACTACCGCTGGCACCCCAAACGCGGCAACAAAGCCACAGATGAGATCGGCATCCTGCCGCAATATAATGGCCTTATCGTTCACGACTTCTGGAAGCCTTATTACAAGTATTCTTGCGCTCATAGCCTTTGTAATGCCCATAATATCAGGGAGTTGACTGCTATTCTTGAATTGACCGGGCAAACGTAGCCACAACAAATGATCGATTTACTGTTTGAGATTAAAGAAAGGGTTGACGAGCTGCCGGATTCGCAGCTACATATCTACGGCCAGAAAGAATTCAGTGTCCGTCTTCAATGCGATCAGGTCTGCGTGCCAAGGAAACCCTTTCATGCCGGAGGTTTAGTCTGATCATTTTCGGTTTTCAAAGATCAAAGATTCGTATAGATGCTTATGCCTAAGCAGTTACAGTTTTTTTTGATAAGCTTTCCATTCAATATAGTCATCCCATCTTTCGAAGTCCTCAGTTCCTTCGCTAACTTGCTTTTCGAATTCATGAAAAGGGAGCCCGTATTTTTTTTCAAAAAGCTTAATATGCTCTTTAATAGGGGCAAGATCACCTATTATTTTAAGTTTTTTATATTGTTTAATCTCTTTTTCATGTATTTGTAAATTCATCCAGTCCCACTCCTTTCAAAACCATAAAAAAAGGCTTTTAAAAACAGCTGTGCTTGTTTAAAGCTATACCAAACATTGCTTAATATGTCGAATCAATTTGTTTAGGGATAATCCTATATGGCTGATCACAGATCAAGTATTTTCTCCAGCAAAGGCCTCAGGTCGACGGGAATAGTAGCAATCTCAACCTGCCGGTTATGGTGAAATTTTGCTCCGTATTTTTGAGGAAGGCTGGATCGGTCAGGTAAGCGATGATCGCCTTTTCTCTTTGAGAGCGCAGACGGCAAAGATCAATATCATGAATTGCGCACATCTTGAGCAGCCATTTGTTAGGCATATTTTTCAGCTGCTTCCTGTCTCTTTTCGGGGGTCAATTATAAATCGCTTAATTATCAACAGCCCGTCCCCTTGACAGCATTACTTCAAGCCCGGCGGCGAAGTCGGCATCGTCTGCGACGGTGCGTTTCTTCGGCCCCCTGGTTCTTCCGCCGCCGCGACGGTATTTTGCCTTCAGTTCACGTTCTTCCAGCATAAAGTCAATGTTTTCCGGGAGGTATTCACGCCCGGCCGGGTTGATGCACCTGACCTGCCTGCTGCCGATCAGCATCGCTGCCAGGCCCCAGTCCTGGGTAACGGCGATATCACCTTTTTCGGCAAGATTAACTACCTTCAGGTCAGCCTCCTGTGAACTGCTGCCGACCGTCACGTGATGATCCGACTGAATGTTGTGGTTGAAACTTGCCACTGTCCACACCGGTATGCCGTATTTTCGGCCCAACCGCATGCAGGCTTGCAGCGCCGCTTTCGGGCAGGCATCGGCATCCACGATTATTTTCATTCAGCATCAAACTCCTTCTGGTATCTTTATCTTTGCCTCACAGCTCAGACTGGAGATGGGTTGATTAATCACTGTGAGTGTTACCACTTAATTGAAGGGGACCTCAAGAAGATTCGGGCAGACCGTCAATAAACCGGGCCAGATCCTGCAACTTGCCCCGGTATGTGAAGGTCGGTTCTTCGTTGCCGCGGTCAAAGATTAAATCTTCGACCAGGAAGGTGTCCATTCCGGCTTCAGAAGAAATGAGGTCTTCCAGGGTGTCATTTCCCGCCATCAGACATTGATGCGGAGGGCAGTTTATGGCTTCTGCAATTTCCAAATAATATGCCGGGTTCGGCTTGCAAAAATGCATGTTTTCCATGGTGGTGATCAGCTGAAAGTCTGCAGGTGACAATCCGCTCCAGGACAGGCGTTGCAATGTCGCCGCCGCCGGGAAAACGGGATCTGTGGCCAGCACGCAGATCAAGTTTTTATTTTTGGCCTTTTTGATAACCCGGCTGGCATAAGGGTGTTCACTGCCCCAGGAGTTAAGCTTCGGAAAATCATGCCTGTAAAAATCATCTACAAGGGGTTGGATTTGCCGGCGGGACTGCCCGATGCGCCGGCAGAATTCTTCATAAAAAACGGTTTCGTTATTTTTTTGAGGATCATGATTTTCAAGCATCACATTTATGGCTTCGAACAGGTGCCTGATAAAGTTGTCTGTACTTAAATAAGCGCTGAACTTGCCCGCCAGGGCTTCGATATAAGCCCTCAGAAAGTTTTCATGATCCAGATCAAGCAGGGTGCCGTCCAGGTCAACCAGAAGGGCTTGATAGCGTTTATCATTTGTGGTTTTCATTGTGCTCGATCACCGCTTCCTTTCATCAATCCGATCACTTCAGGCTTAAATATCGCACCGCTCCGATGTTTTCTGCTTTTGCCCGGGGCAAGTATAACAATATCCTGCAATGGATGTCAATCGAGGCGAAACGGCTTTGGCTGAAGTGTTTTTTAAAGATGAATTAAATCAAATATGATCATGATATATAGGATTATTGGCAGATATGCTAAACAAAAAAAAGAGCTTTTGCTGAGACGGGACTCAGCTTATCCTATAAAGCTCAGGGCCTCCATGACCAGTTAATTTGCTGCTGCATGGGAGAAAACATTCAGCCTGATAGAGCCGCTTTTTTAATAATAATAATTTATTTCTTAAAGTATCCCTGAGATCAAGCTTCTTGTACTGCCCCTGCTATTTAAATTCACCACTTTACATTATTATGATGCTATAATCAAATGTAGATCAGCAAAGGAGTCAAATGCATGAGTAAAAAAGAGTTCAACCTGCCCATGGTTGAGGATCACCAGCCCGTTTCCTGCTGCGCCGGCGAAGAAAGCGCCCATAAATACGGGCAGGCCTCGGAAGCAGGCTGGGTCGTTGGTCAAATCGAAACTGTCGCCGGCCCTGTACACCGCATTGCAACCACTCTGGGAGGCAGGGACAGGCTTGGTTCAATCAAGACGCGCTGGGGTCTAGGCAGAATGAGCTATACCATCCCTCCCGGACTCTACGGAGTGGGCAACCCCGACCACTCATCGCCGGTGCTGGTGTCGGCAAACTACAAGCTGAGCTTCGACAGCCTCAGGCGGGAGCTGTCCGGCCTCGATCTCTGGGTTCTGGTTCTTGATACTAAAGGGGTCAATGTCTGGTGCGCCGCGGGAAAGCGCACCTTCGGTACAGAAGAGGTAGTCAGGATGGTCAAGGCCACCCGGCTGCCGGAACTGGTGTCGCACCGCCTCCTGATTCTGCCCCAGCTCTCAGCCCCCGGGGTTTCAGCTTTTAAGGTCCGGAACCGCTGTGGTTTCAAGGTCATATTCGGGCCGGTCAGGGCAGCCGATCTTCCCGCTTTCCTGAAGGCCGGAAACAGGGCGGAGCCGGCCATGCGCAGGACACATTTTGGCCTCCTGGATCGGCTGGTCCTGACCCCGGTTGAGCTGTCGGCCCTGGCCAAACCGCTGGCTGTTTTTACCCTGTTTTTGTTCCTGCTTAACCTTTTTTCCCTGCTGGTTTCCGGGGGCCCTGTAAGTCCCGCTCCACTCATCGGCCAAACCTTATCCGACCTTTTTCCTTTCCTGGTCGCCATGCTGATCGGGGCCGTCTTTGTTCCGGCTTTGCTGCCCTATATACCAGGGCGGGCGTTCTCCTGGAAGGGCCTGCTGCTGGGGTTGATCTGGGCTGCCACCTACAGGGGGCTTTTCGATCCAGCGGCCGGCTGGCTGCAAACAGCTTCCTATTTTCTACTCATTCCGGCCATTGCAGCCTTCCTGGGCATGAACTTTACCGGTTCATCCACCTACACTTCGCTCTCGGGCGTGGTCAAAGAGATGAAGTTCGCCCTTCCCCTGATCATTACCGCGGCAGCCCTGGGGCTGATTGCCCTGGTCGCCGCTTATTTTGTTTAAAAAGATTGCACTGAAACCAACTTACCAGAGGGAGGTTTTAGATCATGAAATTTAGATACCTGAACAATGTGGTTACCCTGAAACTGGACCAGGATAAATGCAGCGGCTGCGGACTCTGCGTGGAGGTATGCCCGCAGGCGGTATACACTCTTAACGGAAAGGTAAGCTTGATCACCGACCGCGATGCCTGCCTGGAGTGTGGAGCCTGCGCCCAAAACTGCGCACCCGGCGCCATCACTGTCCGCCCGGGAGTGGGCTGTGCTTTCGCCATATTGATGGACATGTTCAATATTAAAAGCCAGTGCTGTGGTGATGCCTGCAGCTGCAGCCTTGATAATGTTCAGGACTGAGGGCCGCCCGCCGGGCCCGGTTGGCAGTGGCAAAATTATTTTTATCAGTTTAATTATGCGGCGGCAGTCCGTAAAGGCCGTTAAATAATGAAAATGGGCAAAACCGTTTTAAGGTTCAAACTTCCATATGGATGAATATGATAAATAGACAGGTGGGCCGTAGCTTGTATAAAGGTTGGCAGGTAGCAATCGCTGGTTTAACCATAAATCTTCTTACAGGGGTCATTACTTCGTGGAGTATCATTTCGACCGCCCTGATTAGAGATTTTTCCTGGGCGCCTCCCCAGGCCGCTCTGCCCTATTCAATCTTCTTATTCTGTTATGCGCCTTCGATGTTGATTGCCGGCAGGGCCCAGGACAAACTCGGCCCGCGGATTGTTGTTACGGCGGGTATTATAATAATTAGTTTATCAACGCTGATGAGCTCATTTTTGCTGACCCCGGCCGGGATTATTATAGCCTGGGGTGTTCTGTGGGGGTTGGGCCTGGGCGGCATTTTTGCCTCTTTAACCCCCGCTGCAATTAAATGGTTTCCGCCGGAGAAAAAAGCCTTAATTGCCGGGGTGGTAGTTTTTGGGATGGGATCATCTGCATTTGTAATGGCCCCTTTGCTCTACTACCTTATCCTTGCGATAGGACTAAAAAACACCTTTTTAGCGGTCGGATTGATCCTGCTGGTAATTGGCCTTATTTTGGTCCGCTTTATTGAAAACCCGCCTGCCAATCTTTTCTACAACGAAGAGGACCAGCTTGAACAAGATGGGCCCCAGGTTAAAATGATTTTTAAGAAGAGCAACATTTACCTGCTGTGGCTGTTGTTCTTTTTAACAACCGGGGTGGGGATGACCCTGATTGCCCACCTTGACAATATTGCTCTCGAGCAGTTTGATTTTACGAAAGGCTTTATGGTGGTATCTTCTTTTTCTCTTTTTAACGCCATTGGCAGGATCATCTTTGGCCTGATATCTTCAAAAATCGGTTTATTCAAAACCAGCCTTCTGTTATACGCTGCTAAGATTGTCTCCCTGCTCGGCCTGCTGTTTATAGGTTCAATCTATTCCCTGGTTCTGTTTTCCTCTTTGTTGGGGTTTTGCCACGGGGGGCTGTTTTGCCTTTTTCCGGCCAAAGTATCAAACCTGTACGGGGATGATAACTTCGGACT
>PWGD01000037.1 GCA_003554395.1 Syntrophomonadaceae bacterium | reverse complement strand
TTCTGGGGAATGAAAGTTATCTTTGGCATAAGGGAGACACTCCTTTTATAAATTGGTGGCGGGATCAAATAATTTAGGTAAAAAGAAAAGCAACCTTAGCAGGTTGCTCCTGAATGAATGGTGCGCCCGCAGGGATTCGAACCCCGACTTCAGGCTCCGGAGGCCTGCGTGATATCCCTTTCACCACGGGCGCCTGAACAATTTTGCACATTGATATGATAACACATAGCCTGGGACAAATCAAACAATATGTTGACATTGATGGCAGAAAATTGCTATAATTACATCAAATGCTGGCAGGCTGTTAGCGAAAAAATTAATCAATTGCACCCAAAAATTGGTTTCCACTCTCCTTTTTTAAATACCACCAAGGCTAAAGGTTCCTATCATTAAACAAACCGGTCCTGCCAGCAGTCCGCCAAAGGAAATTTATATTGGAAGTTTATTTTTAACCATCCTGCCGGATGAAAGGATTGATAGACATGGTGCGGGAGAATGAGAAAAATACTTTCGAAACCGCTGCTGATAAAGGGCAGAAGACCTCACCTTACAGCCGTAACGAGCAAGAAGAGGAGCACGATAACCTGCTAATAGCTATTAGCCGTGTTTCGGCAGCCATAAGCGGACTGGGAAAACTTGATGCCATTTTAAAAATTGGCCTGGATACCGCTTTTCAGTTTATGGATGGTGATGTGGGGGGGATCATGCTTCTGGACGAGGAAAGCGGCTTGCTTTATTATCGGGTCTCCAGGGGCCTCTCCGATCGTTATTCTGAAGAGATGTACATGAAATTGGGCCAGGGCATTGCTGGAAAGGTTGCTCAGAGCGGCAAGGCGATCCTGGTTGATGATATTTCGCTTGAACCTGATGCCGCCCGCCCTGACTTGATTAACTTAGAAGGGCTGAAGGCGTTTATTAGCGTGCCTTTAAAAGCCAGGGAAAAAGTTTTGGGGGTAATGAATATAGCCAGTCAAAAACCCCGCAAGTTTTCCCAAAGCGATATTTACCTCTGCAGATCGATTGGAGATCAAATGGCCACCGCTGTTGAGCAAAACATGCTCCATGAACGACTGCGCCGGGGCAGGGAAAGGTATCGGCAGCTGGCCCGCCGGATTATCGTTGCCCAGGAGAAAGAACGGAAAAAAATTGCCCGCGATTTGCACGATGAGACCAGTCAAATCCTGGCCGGATTAGCCCTTAACCTGCAGGCGCTGATTGAAATGGCCGATCATAAGGATATTCGAGACCAACAATTTTTGGAGATTCTTAAGAAAAGCCACGCCTCTACCGTCCAGATTCACTCCGAAGTAAGCAGAATTATCGCCGATCTCAGGCCGACCCAGCTGGACACCCTGGGCCTGGTTGCCGCTATCAGGCAGTATGTTAACTCCATGGTGGTTTCAAGGGGGATGAAAGTTAATTTTGACATGGAAGCGATTGAGAAGTACCTGTTGCCCGAGGAAGAATTAAGCCTGTTCCGCCTGGTTCAGGGGGCGGTGGGGAATATTATCCAACACTCTGAGGCAGAAAATGTTTCCATCATTTTGAAACAGCAGGACAATAACCTGGTCTTAAGTATAATAGATGACGGCAAAGGGTTTGAGATTGACAGGCTTGCAGAAATGAGAGAGGTCGGAAGGGGATACGGGCTTTTAAACCTGAAGGAAAGGATGATCCTGATCGGGGCCAGCTGTTCCGTGCAAAGCCAGCCCGGAGAAGGGACCACGGTCAGGGCAGTGCTTCCGCTGTCAGGAAAAGCAGCCCTTGAAAAAGATCAGGCTTAAGGGACACAATACTCCAGCCCTGCCGGCACAGCGCTTGATAGGTTGCTGTAAAGGTGGCTAAGAAACGGTGGGTCAGCAGTGGATAAAATAAAATTACTGGTGGTCGATGATCATGCCATAGTCCGTGAAGGGATCTGTGCCCTGCTGGAACTTTCCCCGGAAACTGTGGTCCTGGGTGAAGCTGCCAACGGTAAGGAAGCGCTGGAGCTGGTAAAAAAACTGAATCCTGATTTGGTCTTAATGGATATTGTTATGCCTGTTATGGACGGCCTGGAAGCGACCAGGTCCATTTGCAAAGACTTTCCCCGGGTTAAAGTGCTGGTATTGACTCAGTATGATGACCGGGAACACGTCTTTCAAATAATCGAAGCGGGAGCAGTCGGTTTTATTGATAAAACTACCGTTTCTTCAGAACTGGTCAGGGGTATTCGGGCCGTGCATCGCGGTGAATCGTTTTTGTCGCCCCAGGTGGCCAGGTACCTGGTAGATGATTTTCGCCATGAATACCCGGAAAGGCGAAAGCGAGATCCCTACTCCCAGCTGACCGACCGGGAGCGGGAAATTTTTAAGCTGCTGGCGGATGGATGTACCATCCGTGAGATAGCGGACCTCCTTGTTTTGAGTCCGAAAACCGTGGAAGGCCACAAGACAAGGCTTATGGCCAAGCTGGAGCTGCGAAACCGCGTCGAACTGGTCAAATACGCCATGCGTAAGGGTATTGTCAAGCTCTAACCATTTATTCTTTTAATTGATAGTCCGGATCCTGTCCGGGCCGGCTAAAAACCACTGCGGTGGTTTTTTTGTTTGGATTTTTTAAGGCCGCTATGAATATAGCGCTAAAAACAGGGGACAATCACTGTAAAAAAAGGGGTGTTCCCCTCAGGGAAGATTGAGGGGAACACCTCAAGACAAAAGATCCAATATGTCTTAATATTAAGAAAAGCCGGTTTTTTGTAACCGGGAAAGGAGGATTAAAAATGGAACCTAAAAGATTGGTCCTGGTGGTTGACGATGAAAGCGAATTTTGCAATTGCCTGCATGATGAATTACAGGATATTGGCTGTGAAGTCCTGGTAGCCACTAACCTGGATCAGGCCCGGCACCTGGCGATTTCCCAACGGCCTGATTTGGTGCTGCTGGGAACTATTATGCCGCGGGGAGCTGCTTTCAAGCTCCATCAATGGATGAAAGGCAATCCGATTTTAAAAGAAATCCCCCAGATCGTGCTTGATGCATGTCCTGAAAACCATTTGACCCGGGGGTGGCGCAGGGATGAGGGAATGCGGATCGAAGCGGCGGAATATTACTGCAAACCGCTCAAGCCGGCCATTCTGGCCAGTGCAATCTGGAAACAGATGGATATTGGAAAAGCAGAAATCAAGGTTCTGATCGCTGATGACCATGCCATGGTCAGAGAAGGCATCCGCACTCTGCTTAACCTGCAAAAGGATATGCTTATTGTGGGTGAAGCTACCAATGGCGCTGAAGCGGTGGATAAGGCTCTTGAGCTTTTGCCCGATGTCGTATTGATGGATATAGTAATGCCTGAAATAGACGGTATTGAAGCAACCCGGCAAATTTGTAAACGCTGCCGGGAAGGAATCAGGATTTTGATGCTCAGCCAGTACGATGATGAACAGAATATGGCAGCCGGCAGTGAAGCAGGAGCGGTTGGTTTTATTTCCAAGAAAAGCGTCAGTGCGCAGTTACTGGAAGCAGTCAGGACTGCCGGCCGGGGAGCCCAATCCGGCGGCGAGCAGAGTTATGCCAATTAAGGGCATAAAGAACCTGTAAGGCAGTCAGACTCCAAACTAGAGCCCGGTTTACATTGATGTTTACAGGGAAAGGAGGATGTTGATTGCAACCGGTAACAATTACTCTCGATCAACGAGTGGTTAGCGGTCATGCCGGCATGACAATTTTAGAAATAGCCCGGGAATCAGGCCTTGATATTCCCACTCTCTGCCATGATCCCAACCTGGAGCCCGTTGGGGCCTGCCGGCTTTGTTTAGTAGAAAATGAAGCAACCGGCGCTTTGCTGGCTTCCTGTGTTACCAGCGTGGCGCCGGGCATGGTTATCAACACCAATTCATCCCGGGTGGTGGAACATCGAAAAAACATAGTTAAACTGCTGCTGGCCAGCCACCCCGATGCCTGCCTGATTTGTGATAAAGGAAATCGCTGCCGCCTGCAGCAGATCGCCACTGACCTGGGGATCGGATTCAACGAGCTGGAAAAAATACCCCATACAGCCGCGGTAGAGGAATTGAATGCTTTTATTACCAGGGACGCGGCAAAATGCGTTTTGTGCGGCAAATGCATCCGGGCCTGCCAGGAGATTGTTGTGGAAGGCGCCATCAATTATTACCGGCGTGGGTTTGCAACCAAGCCGGCTACTTTTAATGATGCCCCCTTGGAGCAATCAGAATGCACCTTCTGCGGACTGTGCGTGGCCATGTGTCCCACGGGGGCTTTAATGGAAAAGGAAAAACCATACCAGGGAACGACCAGGTTTTCCGTCCAGAGCACCTGCTCTTATTGCGGCTGCGGGTGCCCCCTTACTTTAGAAATTAAAGACAACCAAATAGTCCGGGCCCTCCCTGGAGAATTGGATCTCCCCCGCCAGGGAGCGCTTTGTGTCCGGGGTAGTTACGGTTATGACTATATCCACAGCCGGGACAGGTTGACCAGGCCGCTTCTGAAGGAAAACGGCAGTTTTAAGGAAGTTTCCTGGGAAGAAGCCTTAGCAGTGGCCGGTGCCGGTTTGAAAGCAGTAAAAGAGCGCTATGGTCCGGAGGCCCTGGGGGTCTATGGCTCATCCAAATGCACCAATGAAGAAAATTATCTTCTCCAGAAATTTGCCAGGACGGTTTTAGGGACCAATAACATCGATAACGGCAGCAGTCTTTATAATTTTGCCACCCGGGTCGGGCTCGATAAAGCTACGGGACTTTTAAGCACAACCAATTTGCTGGAAGCTTTGGAGCAGGCGGATTTGATCCTGGTGGTAGGAGCCGACCCTCCGGTAACCGCTCCCCGGCTCGGTTATGCCATCAAACGCGCGGTTAAGTTCCGGCAGGCAAAACTAATCCTGATCGAGCCCCGCCGGACAAAACTCACTAATTTTGCCTATCAATGGCTTCGCCCCAGGCCGCTCCGCGATCCGGCCCTGCTGAACAGCATGGCCCGAACCGTCATAGATGAACATTTATACCAGGCTGAATATGTGAATACCCAGACCGAAGGTTTTTATGACCTGTCGGAAGCGCTGGAAAGCTTTAGGCCCGAAGTTACCGCCGACCTGACGGGTGTTCCGGCAGGAGAGGTCCGCAAGGCCGCCCGCCTTTATGCCCTGGCCAATAAAGCGGTTATAGTTTTCGGCTCCGGCCTGACCGGCGCAGTCAACGGCACCGAAAGCATCAAGGCGCTGGCCAACCTGGCCCTGATGACAGAAAATGTCTGGGGCAGCGGTTGTGGCCTTTACCCGGTCCAAAAAGAAAATAATGCCCAGGGCGCCTGCGAAATGGGTTCGCTGCCCGGCTATCTGCCTGGTTATCAGCCGGTGGCCGATCCGGAAGTAAGGCAAAGCTTTGAGCTTTTCTGGAAGAAAAAGCTGCCTGCGGAGCCCGGAATTCCTGTTCTGGAAGCGGTCAGCCGGGGCAGGGATACCCCCTTAAAAGCGCTTTACGTGATCGGAGAAAACCTGATTGCCAATTTTAAGGGGCCGAACCATAACGCAGAAGCTCTTTCCAGCCTTGATTTTATGATTGCCCAGGACTTATTTTTAACTGAAACGGCCCAATATGCCGATGTGGTTTTTCCGGCGGCCAGTTTTGCTGAAAAAGAAGGTTCATTTACCAATTTTGAAGGTAAAATCGGGTGGTTGCAGCAGGCATTTCCCCCTTTGGGTGAAAGCCTCCCCGACTGGGAGATCATTTTACGCCTGGCCCGGGAAATGGGAGATCCCCTGCCCTATTCTTCGCTGCAGCAGGTTATAAATGAAATTGAAGAATATGTGCCGCTATATGAAGGTTATTATCACCCCGAAGAGCGTCTGGGAGATAAATGGTCCTACTGGGAAGAAAGGCGCCACCGGGCCCTGCAGTCTTTGGATGGCTTTCCAGGCTTTTCCAGTCCCGATGTTCTGCCCGGGCCGGAGACTGAACCGGGCCAATATCCCTTCTATCTGCTCCTGGAGGCCAGTATCGCTTATTTTGGATCAGGCACCAGGAGCGGAAAGGCCTGGCGTTTGAAGAGCTATTATCCTCCGGAAGTATTAAAAATCTCACCCGGCGATGCCGATAAACTATCCCTCAGCGGTGGGGATCAAGTAAGCATCGTATCACCGACCTCCCGGCTGGCAGCTGCCGTGGAGGTTTCTGAAGTCGTCCCCCCGGGAACAGTATCGCTCCCAGCTTCTTTCCCGAATGTGGAGCAGCTGTTTGGCGCTGCCCTGCCGGGCAAGGGAGAAACGCCTCCGCCGGAAGCCTGTTACGTTAAATTAGAAAGGGTGAATCCCAATGGATAAGCTGATAGCGCCTCCTGAAATAAATATGGAGCGCCTGGGCGAAATAGTGAGCGGATACGGGCAGCAGAAGTGGTCATTGATTCCTTTGGTCCAGGAAATTCAGGCCGAGTTTGGCTTCATCCCTCCTGCGGCCGTGCCGATAATTGCAGAAAAGTTAAAACTGTTTCCCAGCGAAGTCCAGGGAGTAGTTTCTTTCTATGAGCAGCTTTATACCGAGCCCCGGGGAAGAAACATTGTCAGGGTCTGCCGGGGCACGGCCTGTCATGTCCGCGGGGGCAAGACTATTCTCAAACTGGTCAAACGGCAGCTGGGACTGGAAGAAAATGAGACTTCTGAAGACCTGGAATATACCCTGGAGACAGTTGCCTGTTTAGGGGTTTGCGCTTTATCCCCGACCATGGTTATTAACAACCAGGTCTATGGCCATATGAATCCCAAAAAAATTAAAGAAATCTTCAAAAGGGAGGAGGGAACCTGCTCATGAGCCGGCGCACTGTTTTTGTCTGCCAGGGAACGGGATGTTTGTCCAGCGGTTCCCGGGCCGTATATGAATCGTTATGCTCCGAAGTGGAAAGGCTGAAGATCCCCGACCTAAAGGTTGATTTTACCGGTTGCCATGGATTTTGCGAACAGGGGCCGATTGTTATTGTCGAACCCCAGGGTATTTTTTACACCCATGTCCAGGCCGAGGATGGGCCTGAGATTGCCGAAGCGCACCTTAAAAACGGAGTGCCGGTTGAGCGCCTCTTTTACCGCGACCCCGTCAGTGGGGAAGCGATCCCCTGTTACCAGGATGTCAATTTTTATAAGAAGCAGCAGCGCATTATCCTGCAAAACTGCGGACATATTAACCCGGAAGAAATTGAACAATCCCTGGAAAAAGGCAGATATAAAGCATTGGAAAAAGCGCTGGTGGAAATGACTCCCGAGCAGGTAATCGAAGAGCTTAAAGCGGCCGGGCTGCGCGGACGGGGGGGCGCCGGTTTTCCCACGGCCCTCAAATGGGAATTTTGTGCCAGGGCTCCCGGAAGCAAAAAGTACGTCATTTGTAATGCCGATGAAGGCGATCCCGGCGCTTTTATGGATCGTTCCATCCTGGAAGCCGATCCTCATGCCGTAATCGAGGGGTTGGCCCTGGCCGGATACGCCGTCGGCGCCGACGAAGGTTATGTATATGTCCGGGCCGAGTACCCCCTGGCGGTGAGCCGCCTGCGCACAGCCCTGAAGCAGGCCCGGGAAAAAGGCTTCCTGGGCCAAAACATCCTTGGTTCAGGTTTTAATTTCTCCATCAATATTAAGGAAGGAGCCGGTTCATTTGTTTGCGGCGAAGAAACGGCCCTGATTGCTTCCATAGAAAGCCGCCGCGGCATGCCCCGGCCGCGGCCTCCGTTCCCGGCCCAGTCCGGGTTGGACGGCAGGCCAACGGTAATTAACAATGTTAAAAGTTTGGCCGCCGTATCGGCTATTATCAACCGCGGAGCAGAGTGGTTTGCTTCGATCGGCACCGAAAAAAGCAAGGGCACCGTAGTTTTTGCCCTGACCGGAAAAGTTGCCAACAGCGGGCTGGTGGAAGTGCCGGCCGGGACTCTGCTTTCGACCATTGTCTTTGATATCGGCGGAGGCATCCCCCGGGGAAAGAAATTTAAAGCGGTCCAGACCGGAGGGCCTTCAGGTGGATGTATTCCCGCCCCCTATATGGATACCCCGGTAGAATACGAAAACCTGGCCCAACTGGGCTCGATCATGGGCTCAGGCGGTATGGTGGTCATGGATGAAAGTACCTGTATGGTGGAAATTGCCCGCTATTTTCTTAGCTTTACCCAGTCTGAATCCTGCGGTAAATGCACTCCCTGCCGGCTGGGTACCAGGCAGATGCTGGAGATTTTAACCCGTATTACCCAGGGCCGGGGCAAGGACAGCGATCTCGACACCCTGCTCAATATCGCCAAAACGGTTAAAGAGGGTTCCCTGTGCGGCCTGGGGCAGACCTGTCCCAATCCGGTTTTGACCCCCCTTCAATATTTCAGGGAGGAATATGAGGCCCATATCAGGGAAAAGAAATGCCCGGCCGCTGTATGCGATGCCCTGATGATCTCACCCTGCCAGCATACCTGCCCGGTGGGTATTGACGTTCCCCGCTACCTGGAAGCAATCTCGCGGGGAGCATACCTGGAATCGGTCGAAATAATCAGGGAACGCAACCCCTTCCCCGCCATTTGCGGCCGCATCTGTCATCATCCCTGTGAACTGCGCTGCCGCCGGGGCGAGTTGGATGACTCCCTGGCTATCAGGGCCCTGAAGCGTTTTGTTGCCGACTGGTATTTTGAAAATATTGATCAGATCCTCTCTCCCGAACCTTTTGCCAGGACGAACCCGCAAAAAGTGGCGGTAGTGGGAGCAGGCCCCTGCGGCCTGGCCTGTGCCTACTTCCTGGCCCAGATGGGCTACAGCGTGACCGTTTTTGAGGCTCTGCCGGTGGGCGGCGGGATGCTCTCTGTGGCTATTCCGCAGTTCCGGTTGCCCGATGAAGTGATCCGGAAAGAAATTGCTTATATCGAAAAAAGCGGCGTGGAAATAAGATATAACAGCCCCGTTAATATTAACTTCACCATTGATGACCTTAAAAAAAGCGGTTACAATGCAGTCTTTATTGCAGCCGGGGCTCAAAAAAGCCAGCAGATGGGCATACCCGGTGAGCTGGAAGACCTGGAAGGATTCTATTACGGTCTGCGCTTCCTCAGAGATGTCAAGATCGGGCGGCCGGTCAAAATAGGAAAGAAAGTAATTGTGATCGGCGGAGGCAACGTGGCCCTGGATACCGCCCGCACGGCCGTCCGCCTGGGGGCTGAAGAGGTAGAAATTTTCTACCGCCGGACCAGGGAAGAAATGCCTGTTTCGGAAATGGAGTATGAAGAAGCAAGGGCCGAAGGAGTGAAAGCAAATTTCCTGGTCAGCCCTACCCGTATCGTCAGCAGCAATTGGAAGGTGACCGGGTTGCAGTGCATCAGGATGGAGCTGGGCGAGCCCGGCAAGGATGGCCGGCGCCGCCCCATTCCCGTGGCCGGGACCGACTTTTTTGCCGAAGCAGATACCGTATTTGCATCGGTAGGCCAGGCTCCTGATCTATCCTTCCTGCCTCCGGACAGCGCCCTGGAAAGAACCCGCCTGGAGACCCTGGTGGTGGATGAAAACAGGCTTTCAACCAATCTTGCCGGGGTCTTTGCCGGAGGTGATTTTGTCTCCGGCCCGGGCATGGTTATCGAGGCTGTCTCAGCCGGAAGAAGGGGCGCTCTGGCCATAGATAAATTTTTTAAGGCTGATCCGACCAGGGTCTTAATATATGACCAACGCCAGGACCTTTTAATCCCGGAAGCAGGAAAAGAGGAGGAAGAGCCGGAGCCGGTAGAGGAGGAACTGGATGAAGAAATCTGGAAACCGCAGTACCGGCCGGAGATACCGCGGCTCCCTACGGAAGAGAGGAAGCACAGCTTTAAGGAAACCGAGCTTTGTTATGTTGAAGCAGAAGCTGTGCAAGAATCTAAACGATGCCTCAGATGCGATCTGGAACAATAAGGGAGGTAGTGGCATGAAAACAATAACCAGCCAAAAGCCTTATGAAGAAATACTGCAGCAGCTGGAGTCCGGCAGCCGGGTCTTTCTTGTGGGTTGTGGAACATGTGCTACGGTGCTGCAGACCGGCGGAATAGAGCAGGTGCTGGAAATAAAGGAGAAGCTGCAGGAATCGGGCTTTCTGGTAACCGGTTGGACGGTGATCCCCACCGCCTGTGACGAGATGACCGCCGCCACGGCCAGGGACCATGAGTCCGAGATCCAGGGGGCAAACGGGATCCTGGTCATGGCCTGCGCTCTGGGCGTGCAGCGCTTAAACATGTACCTGGACAAACCTGTTTTGCCGGCTCTTGATACCCTGTTTATCGGGTTGGAAGAACACCCGGGATATTTTATGGAGGCCTGCGCCCAATGCGGGCAGTGCATCCTGGGCTATACGGCCGGGGTATGCCCGGTTACCGCCTGCCATAAAGGTTTATTGAACGGGCCCTGCGGCGGGACCAACAAGGGCAAATGTGAGGTGGACCAGGAAAGAGACTGTGCCTTTACCCTGATCTACAACCGGCTCAAAGAACAGGACCGGCTCGATTTAATGAAACATTACTATCCTCCCAGGGATGCCCAGGTGCTGCCCAGGCCCAGGGTTAAAATACTGGACAAAAAGGAGATAGAACAATGGGTATGAAATTTAAGCAAATTCTGGACTCCGGCAAGTTTGTGGTGACGGCAGAAATTGCTCCTCCAAAAGGCACAGATTTGGAGCAAATGTATCACCACATTGAATTGCTTAAAGATAAGGTTGACGCCCTGAATGTAACCGATCACCAGAGTTCGGTCATGCGTTTCCCTTCCCTGGGGGGGTGCCTGGCCATCAAAGAGCGGGGCGGGGAACCGATTTTACAGATGACCTGCCGCGACCGCAACCAGATCGCCCTGCAATCAGACCTCCTCCTGGCCTACAGCAGGGGTATCGAGAATGTGTTGTGCCTTACCGGCGACGCCATGACGGTTGGGGATCACAAACAGGCCCGGGGTATCTTTGAGCTGGATTCGGTCCAGTTATTGCGGGCCATTGACCGGCTGGAAGAAAGTAAAGACCTGGGCGGTAACGACCTGGGTGGAGCAGTTACCTATTGCAAGGGGGCGATAGTTACCCCGGAAGCAGATCCCTGGGAACCGCAGTATATTAAATTTGAGAAGAAAGTCGATGCGGGAGCTGAATTTTTCCAAACCCAGGCCATTTATGATCTGGACAACTTTGCCCGGTTTATGGATTATGCTCGGCAGTTCCCGGTAAAAATTTTGGCCGGGATCGTCCTGCTTACATCGGCCAGAATGGCCAGGTATATGACAGAAAACGTGCCCGGCATTTTTGTCCCCGGGGATCTTATTGATGAATTAGGCAGCGCCCCGAAGGGCAGGGCTTTGCAAACAGGCATAGAGATCGCCGGCCGCATGATTGAAACTTTAAAGAAAGAAGCGGTCTGCGACGGGGTTCATATCATGGCCATCAACCGGGAAGAAGTCGTCCCCGACATCCTGGCCGCAGCCGGCTTCTAAAAGCGCATCTCCTATTTAGTGGACAGGGACCGCCCGGCCCTGTCTTTTTATGCGTCATTGCTTTTGGCAGAGCAATTTCAAGGCCTTTAATGTAAGATATTGTCTGCCTACCCCTGTTATAACCCATCAAAGCCCTCGGATCATTTCCGGAAACAAGTTTTGCAGGAAAAAAACCGGTTGGTATGGAACTAGAGCTTAACAGAATGGAACCGGCAATAAAAAAAGTGGAACCGGCTGTCCAAGGCCGACCGGTTGGCGCCGGCCTGAGCCGTCCCTTTCTTAAGCCATGGACTTTTAACCGGGGAGGATTGACTTTGTTAACCAACTATTCAGAGCACTACCTGCCGAACGGAATCAGGGTGCTGTTTATGCCCACCGACAAATTTAAAACTATCTCTATGGCCCTCTTCCTGCACCAGGAATTAAACCCGGATGTGGCGGCCTTGAATGCCCTGCTGCCGGCGACCCTGGAGCAGGGCAGCAGGCAGTATCCCGACAAGCTGAGCCTGCAGCGCAGGTTGGAAAACCTTTACGGAGCCGATCTGACAGCTGATATCCTGAAAAGCGGGGAACGGCACGTGATAGCCTTCAGCTGTGAATTGGCCCATGATAAGTATCTCGGTGAAAACGGTTCCCTGCTTGAAAAGGGCCTGTCCGTCCTTGGCTCCATTACCGGTGATCCGCTCCTTGAGAACGGCGGTTTCAAAAAGGACTATGTTAAGCAGGAAAAGAACCAGCTAATCAAAGATATCAGGGCCATGCTCAATGACAAGGCCACCTATGCTTATGAACGCTGTATGGCCTTGATGTGTGACGGCGAAAGGTTCGGCACCTATAAGCTGGGCCGCATTGAAGATTACGAGGCCATTGATGAAGCAGCGCTCTACCGCCATTATTGCCGGTTGTTTTCCACTAACCCCCTTGATTTATATTTGATCGGCGACCTGTCGGAAAAAGAGGTCCTGCGGGCAGCCGGTAAGGCTTTTAACTTTTCCCGCCGGGCAGAACAGGGCCACCTGCCCCCGACAGATATTAACCGGTCGGTGCTGGAAGTGCGCTACCATGAGGAGGAAATGACGGTTAACCAGTCCAAGCTGGTGCTCGGTTTTCGCACCTACACCGCTCACGGCGATGCCCGCTATTGCCCTCTTCTGGTTTACAACGGTATTTTGGGGGCATTTCCTCATTCCAAGCTGTTTATGAAAGTCCGTGAAGAAGCCGGCCTGGCCTATTATGTGCATTCCCGCCTCGAAAGGCACAAGGGCCTGATGGTTATTTCCGCCGGCATTAACTATAACGATTATAAAGAAGCGCGGGAAATAATCGACCGGCAGCTGGAAGACATGGTTAACGGTAAAATCAGCCCCGCAGAGCTGGACAATACCAAGCGGGGTTTGGTTAACCGACTCCGTTCCCAGCAGGACAGCCCCAACCAGCTGATCAGCGCGCACCTGGACGGCTCTATCGGAGGCAGAACCTACAGTGCCGAAGAGCTGATCGAAGGCATCGAGGCGGTTAACAGGCAGGAAATCCGGGCCGTGGCAGAAAAAATAAAACTCGATACCGTATATGTCCTGCGGCCCCAGGAAGGAGGCAGTTAAAATAATGAGAGAAAACTTCAGGTTGATTGAAAACAGGGAACTGCATGAAACCCTCTACCACTACCGGTTCTGGCCGGGACTCGATTTATATGTCCTGCCCCGCAGGGACTATCAGAAAAAGTATGCTGTTTTTTCCACCCGCTTCGGTTCCATCGATAACCGCTTCCGGGTCGAACCCGAGCAGGAAGTTACGGAACTGCCCGATGGCGTGGCCCACTTTCTTGAACATAAACTGTTTGAAGACGAACGGGGCAATGTTTTTGACCGCTTTGCCGCCCTGGGAGCCTCCCCCAATGCTTTTACCTCCTTCAACCAGACCTCGTACCTGTTTTCCTGCACCGCCAGTTTTGAGCAAAGCCTGGATCACCTCCTCAATTTTGTCCAGGAGCCCTATTTCACTGAAAAAACGGTCCAGAAAGAACAGGGTATTATTGGCCAGGAAATAAAGATGTATGAAGATCATCCCCACTGGCGGGTTTTCTTTAACCTCCTGGCCGGGCTCTACCAAAAACATCCGGTCCGCAATGATATTGCCGGCACTGCTGAAAGCATTGCCAGGATTACCCCGGACTTGCTGTACCGCTGTTACCATACTTTTTATCATCCCAGCAATATGGCCGTATTTGTAGTCGGTGATCTGGATCCGGAACCGGTCGGTCGGCAGGTGCAGGAAAACCTGGCCGGCCGCGAATACGGCCCGATGGGGGAAATAGTGCGCCTCTTTCCAGAGGAACCGGCTGATATTTACCAGGCGAAAACGGTCCAGGAGCTAATTGTTTCAGACCCGATTCTGTTTATCGGCTTTAAAGACAACAAGGTGGGGAAATTGCAAAGCCGGGATTTAATGCGCCGGGAAATACTGATGGAGCTGGTTTTAGATATCCTTTTTGGCTCGAGCGAACAACTTTATAATGAACTCTACCGCAACAACCTGATCGACGAAAATTTTGGAGCAGAATATACCGCCGAACTCAATTACGGTTACGCCATGATCGGGGGAGAAACCGGGGATCCCGACCAGCTCTACGGCCGGATCATGGAAGCGGTAGAGGACTTAAAAAAACAGGGCATAAGGGCCGAACAGTTTGAACGGCCCCGCCGCAAAATCCTGGGCGGTTATATCAGGCGCTTTAATTCTTTAGAATTTATCGCCAACAACTTCCTGGCCTACCGCTTCAAGGACGCCGAACTGTTTGATCTGCCCTCCATCCTGCAGGCGGTAAAGAGGGAGGAGGCCCTGGGGGTATTAGAGGAAAACCTCGATCCCGCCTACCACGCCCTTTCGCTTATCGCACCGCCCAAAGAAGAATAAAAGCAAAATCATAAAAGAGGCTATTGATCTTTGGCCTGCTTCGGGTTAAAATGGCACTATTGATGTGCACATTAATGTGCACAACGCAGCAGGAGGACTGAACATGAATAACTTTACCCGGTATGTTAATCCCCACCTCGGTGAAATGCTTGAAAATATCAAACTCGATCAAAAATATGTGCGCGGGGAAGGCAGTTATCTTTTCGACGAAGAAGGCAACCGCTACCTTGACTGCATCGCCGCCTACGGAGCCCTGCCTTTTGGCCACAATCCGGAACCGATCTGGGAAGCAATCAACAGCTACCGCGATTCGGCTGAACCTAACTTTGTCCAACCTTCGGCCCTCGATGCCGCCGGCGAACTGGGCCGGCGCCTGGTCCAACTGGCCCCGGAAGGGCTCGAGTTTGTCACTTTTGCCAACAGCGGAGCCGAAGCTGTTGAAGCGGCCATCAAGCTGTGCCGTTCCGCAACCGGCCGCCCGGGCATCCTGGCCACGGAAAACAGCTTTCACGGCAAAACTTACGGGGCCCTTTCCGCCACCGGCAACAGCAGCTACCAGGAAGATTTCGCGGCCCCGGCTGAACATTTCAGGCATATTATGTTCGGAAATGCCGAAGCCCTGGAGCAGGAATTAAGTGCCAACCCCGGTTATTACGCCGCTTTCATGGTAGAACCGATCCAGGGCGAAGGAGGTATTGTCGAGCCTCCGGCCGGATACCTGGCTGCGGCCAAAGAAATTTGCGCCCGCCACCAGGTTTTGCTGGTCTTAGATGAAATCCAGACCGGCCTGGGCCGGACCGGGCGTCTTTTTGCCTGTGAAGCAGAAAAAGTGTCTCCCGATCTCCTGGTCCTGGCCAAGGCCCTGGGCGGGGGAATGATGCCGATCGGGGCCTGCCTGAGCTCGGATAAGGTATATAACGAAGACTTTGGAATGAAGCATTCCTCTACTTTTGCCGGCAATTCACTGGCCTGCCGGGTCGGCCTAAAGGTCCTTGATATGCTGACCGAAAAAGATTCTGCCGCGCTTAAGCATGTTAAAAAGATGGGACGACTGCTTAAAAACGGCCTCCTGGAATTGCGGGATAAACACCCCGACCTGATTAAAGCGGTGCGGGGCCGGGGTTTGATGCTGGGCCTTGAATTTAACATGGATCGCGGGCAATTTCCCGGCAGCCTGCTGGGAGTAATGGCCGAACAGGAACTGCTGACCCCGGCCATATCTTCCTACCTTTTAAACGTAGAGAAGGTCAGAGTAGCTCCGACCCTGAACGGCAATGAAGTAATCCGCATCGAACCGCCCTTGACGATCAGCGAAGCGCAGTGCCGGGAGGCGCTGCAGAAACTGAACTCGATGTTGGAAGTGCTGGCGGAGGGCAATACGGCCCGCTTTCTGGCTTACCTGATCAAGCCGCAGGTTGGAGATGATTTTCCCAGATTTTCACCTTATCCCGAAAATAAAGTTGAACCGTCGGGCGATCCCGAAGAAGGCCGCTTTGCCTTCCTGATCCATGCCCTCGATTTGGAAAGTTACCACCAGTTTGACAACAGCCTCCTGGCTTACAGCGAAGAAGAATTGGCCGATTTAACCGGCAGGTTTGGCGACATGGTCGGTCCTTTCGTGGCCGGAAAAACCAGGATTCATTCCGAGGCCGGCCGAACCGCTTACGGTGAATTTATCGCTTTGCCCAGGACGACGGACGAATTTGTTCAAATGCCCCGCAAACAGGCTATGGAAGAGCTGAAAGAAGCCGTAGCCATGGCCCGGGAACGGGGAGCCCGCGTCGTGGGGCTGGGGGCCTTTACAGCTGTGGCCTCGATGGGCGGCCTCTATCTGAAAAACGAAGGAGTGCCGATTACCACCGGCAACAGCTATACCGTGGTTGCCGCTGTCGATGCCATCAATACGGCCACCGAAAGGCTGCAGATGGATCGGTCCCGGATTACAGCCGGCATAGTAGGGGCGGCAGGGTCGATCGGCAGGGGGATTTCCCTGCTCTTATCAGAGACTGTTCCCCGCCTGGTCCTGATCGGCAATCCGAATAACAAGACTTCCAGCGAAAGGCTGCACTTGGTGGCCGCGGAAATTTACCGTTACCAGTCGGCGCTGCTGCAGCAGGGCCGACCCCTGAAGCCGGGCAGTATGGGTCACCTGCTGGCAGAATGCCCCGCTTTGCCTTCCCCGGAAGCGCCCATGGAGGCATTCGAAGCTTTTGCCGATGGAGAAGGGCGCAAAAAAGGGCTGATCGAATTTTCTACCGATATCGATACCGTTTTGTCCAGGGCCGATGTTGTGATCAGCGCCACCAGCACTACCGGCAAGGTCATTCATGCCGGCAACCTCAAAGAAGGGGCGGTAGTCTGTGATATTTCCCGGCCCGCCAACGTCAGCGAAGAAGTTGACGAAGCCCGCCCCGATGTCCTGGTTATCGACGGCGGGGTTATTGAAGTGCCCGGTTTGCCTTCCTTCGGCTGGAATTTTGGCTTTGAAGAAGGACTCGCCTATGCCTGCATGGCTGAAACAATGATGCTGGCCCTGGAACAGCGTTATAAACATTACAGCCTCGGTTCTTCCGGTGTCAACCTGGAGACAATTTTACAAACCAGGTACTGGGCCGGCGAACACGGTTTCAAGCTGGCCAATTTCCGCAGCTTTAACCGCCCTCTGAGCGATGAAAAGTGGCAGAAACTGCTGGAAACGCGGCGGGAGTTGGCCCTCCGCTGAAAACTGTGATAAAATAAACGGGTATTTATCCTATCATTTACGCTGTAGAGAGGGTGACCAAATTGAAGCAAAAAGCCGGGCAGGAGAAGAATAATCAGCAAAAAGAATTTGTCAAAGCCATTACCCCCAGGTCAGTAGATTTTTCCCAGTGGTATATCGATGTTATCCTGAAAGCAGAATTGATGGATTATGCCCCCGTGAAAGGTTTCATGGCCATCCGGCCGGCGGGCTACGCGATCTGGGAAAAAATCATGGAGCAATTTGACCGCCGCTTCAAGGAAACCGGTCATGAAAACGCCTACTTCCCCCTGTTTATCCCCCAGGAGCTTTTGGAAAAGGAAGCCGAGCATGTCGAAGGCTTCGCCCCCGAAGTGGCCTGGGTAACTAAAGGCGGGGATGAAATCTTAAGCGAACCGCTGGTAGTCCGGCCCACATCAGAAGCCATTATTTGTGATTTTTATTCACGCTGGGTCCAATCCTGGCGGGATCTGCCGGTTTTGATTAACCAGTGGTGCAACGTGGTCCGCTGGGAAAAGTCGACCCGGCCGTTCCTGCGCACCTCTGAATTTTTATGGCAGGAAGGCCATACCTGTCACCGAACCGAGGAAGAAGCCGAAGAAGAAGCCCTTAAGATGCTCGAGGTCTACCGGGAATGCATTGAAACGGAGCTGGCTATCCCGGCCGTTATAGGGCAAAAAACGGAACGCGAAAAGTTTGCCGGCGCCCTCCGCACCTATACCGTTGAAGCCTTGATGAGTGACGGCAGGGCCCTGCAGGCCGGAACCTCCCATAACCTGGGCCAGCATTTTGCCAGGGTTTTTGATATAAAATTCCTTGACCAGGACGATCAGCTTAAATATGTCTGGCAGACTTCCTGGGGAGTCTCGACCAGGTTGATCGGGGCCCTGATCATGGTCCACGGCGACGACCGCGGCCTGAAGATCCCGCCCCGCATTTCAACCTACCAGGCCGTCATTGTGCCGATCCTGACCAAGAAAGATCGGGAAAAAGTTTTAACTTCCGTCCGGGAGCTGGCCGACCAGCTCAAAGACGTGATCAGGGTTAAGCTGGATGACCGGGAAGAGTATTCGCCCGGCTGGAAATATAACGATTGGGAAATGCGGGGAGTCCCGGTCCGCATCGAAGTCGGCCCCAAAGAACTGGAGCAGGACAAAGTGGTGGTGGTCCGCCGCGACAGCGGGGAAAAAGTTAGTTTATCCCGCCAGGAACTGCCTGCTTACCTGCCCGGCCTGATGGATGAGATTCAGGACAGTATGTTAAAAAATGCCCTTGAATTCAGGGAAGCAAATACCCGCAGCGGGTCGGACTATGAAGATTTCAAAGCAATCATGGCCACAGAACGCGGTTTATATCTGACTTCCTGGTGCGGAGAGGCCGAGTGCGAGGAAAAAATCAAAGATGACACCAAGGCCACCATCCGCTGTATTCCATTTGACAAAAAAGCAGAACATGAAACCTGCCTGGTTTGCGATAAAAAAGCGGAGCATGCTGTTTACTATGCCCGGGCCTACTAAATAAAGATGAAGCAAAAGAAGAAGGAACTTCGCAAAAGGATCATTGGAAAGCGGGATCAATTGACTGCCGCAGAGATTGCCGTTAAAAGCGCCCGGATTGCCGAGAATTTATACACCCTTCCCGCTTACAGCAGCGCCGGAGCGGTGATGTTCTTCATAACTTTCGGCAGTGAAGTTGATACCCGGCCCATGATTGAAGAAACCATAAGACGGGGCAAGCTGGCGCTTGCCCCTAAAGCTGTACCTGAAAACCGTGACTTGATCCCTGCTCAAATTATTGACTGGGAGCGCGACCTGGCCCCCGGAGCCTACAACATCCCCGAGCCGCGCTCCGAAACCCTGCGCCCCCGGGATCCTAAAATCATCGACCTGCTGATCGTGCCGGGGGTCGGTTTTGATCCGGGAGGAGGGCGGCTGGGATATGGAGGAGGTTATTACGACCGCTTTTTCGAACGCCTTAAACCCGGGGTCCCCCTGGTGGCCATCGCTTTTGAAATGCAGATCCTCCCCCACATCCCCCTCGATCAGTGGGACAGGAAAGTCGACATTATTATAACGGAAAAAAGAGTTATTACCTGATCTTCGCCCGCAGCCGTATGAACGGACCGGACCGTGCTGTTTTTGAGGTCACAGGCCCTGCTTATAACAATTTGGGCCCGGTTCAAGGCCGGAGCAGGATATAACCGCTGCTATTTTTTCTGTTTTGAACTGTGAAAAAAGCCGTTAAAAAACATATCCATAATTATATTGGCGATATGTTCCAGGTCTTTTTCCTGTTCATTAACTACTTCCCAGATAAAACGATCCACCAGCAAAATGTAAGCTTTTGCCCCGAGTTGAACGTCAAACTTTTTGGCCAGGCCCTGTTCCTGGGCATATTTAAATGATCGGGCCGTGCTTGCAATGAACTGCTCCTTTATATCGCGCCAGTGCCCGAATATCGACTCCGACTGGCCCAGGGCTTCCTGGTATACTTTCATGATCGGACGGTGCTGCTCCGCAAGCCGGAAAGAAGTTAAAACTAGTTCATAATAGGCGTCACGGGCTTCCCGTAATGTTTTTGGCGCAAAGGGGTATTCAAGCAGGTTAAAAAAATCAATCAGCACATTGTCGACGACCTTGTTGAGGATGTCGTCTTTGCCTTTAAAGTGGCTGTAGACGGTGCCGTAACCTACTTTGGCCTGTTCGCTGATTTTGGCAATGGTAGTCTTGGCGTAACCTTCATTCAGAAAAACCTCTAAAGCGGTGTCCAGGATTAGTTTTCGAGTGATGCGGCTGCGCAGGTAACGACGTGGTCTCCGAGTCTTTTTATCCACGGTTTGGGTAACCTCCTTCATCTTGTGAGAATAGCATTACAAAACGCAATGATATTTTATCATTTATAAAAAATATTTGCAAAGCTTATTTTTAAGTAGAAAAAGTTTTAATGGGCAGAAAAAAGCTACTTTTGCTTTTTACTCTTTGATTTAGTAATATTAAAGGGTCAGGACATCAAGCGGGAGACCAAATATGGCTGTATACGCGCTCGGCGATTTGCATCTTTCCCATGATCAAAATAAACCGATGGACATCTTTGGTCCCGGTTGGGAAAACCATGCCGAAAAGATCAAAAAAAACTGGAACCGCCTGGTCGGCGATGAAGATCTGGTTATAGTGCCCGGAGATATTTCCTGGGCTATGCGCCTGCCGGAGGCTATCCCTGATTTGCAGTGGCTGTCAGGATTGAAAGGGACCAAACTCCTGGTCCGGGGCAACCACGATTACTGGTGGTCTTCCATCGGCAAGGTCAGGGCTCAACTGCCGCCTTCTGTTTATGCCCTCCAGAACGATTACTTTGCCTGGCAGGGCTGGGCCATTTGCGGGACCAGGGGCTGGATCTGTCCCGGCGATGAAGGTTTTGACAATGAACAGGATCAAAAAATATACCTGCGCGAAGTCCAGCGCCTGCGGCTTTCCCTCGACGGCGCCTTTAAAGATTCCTTTCAGGATTTTATAGCGGCCCTGCATTTCCCGCCTTTCAACCGCCGGGGCCAGTCCAGCGCCTTTACCGAGCTCCTGGAGGAGTACAGGGTCCGGATCTGTGTGTTCGGTCATATCCATGACGAGGGCAGGGACTTTATCTTCCAGGGCCTTAAAAACGGGGTGGAATACCGCTTTGTGGCCGCCGACGGTAATGACTTTTCGCCGGTGCGATTGGTCTAGAATGATGATTATGTTCTATTTTTCTCAAATTCTCCATTTATGAGCAGGATTTATCTGTGATAAAGAGAATAAAATAAGGCAGGTAAAAACTAAGTTTTAGACTTAGATAAGAAACTATAAGGAGGTTAGTAATTTGAGCAACGAGGCTGTAGCAGAGCTCAACCAGGACATCGATCTGGACCAGGTCGATTCAATTATTGCACCATACCTGGGGAAGAAGGAAATGGTCATCCCAATTTTGCAGAAAGTGCAGGAACATTTCGGCTACCTGCCCCGCCCGGTAATGGAACATATCTCCTACCGGATGCACATCCCCCTCAGCCGCCTTTACGGCGTTACTACTTTTTATGCCCAGTTTAAACTGAAACCCCGTGGACGCAACATTATCAGGGTTTGTAAAGGGACGGCCTGCCATATCCAGGGCAGCCCCAAAATTGCTGAAAGGATTGAAGAAATTCTGGATGTAGAAAGTGGCGAAACCACCGACGATTTAAAATTTACCCTGGAAGAGGTGGCCTGTATCGGTTGCTGCGCGCTGGCACCGGTGATTATGGTTAACGACGATCCGCATGGACGGTTAACGCCGGACAAGGTCAACGCTATTCTGGATAGTTATGAATAAACACTAGGAGGTGGCCCAATGGAGAAGTTTATCGATCCATGCTGCGAAAAATGTACCCATACCAAGGATACGCCTTGTAAAGATTTTGTGGAGTGCTGTTTGGAAGGTCCCATCTGCCATGAAAACCAGGAATGCGCCCAGAAACGCAAAAATATAACTGAGAAAGTAGCCCTGGACGAAAATTTTGTGATCTCTTAAATGATTTAACCAGGGAAAGGGAGGTAAGAAGATATTGTATGAGAAGCACATCATGATTTGTGGAGCCACCGGCTGCCTTTCGTCGGGCTCAAATCAAATCGCAGAGGCTTTGAAAGAAGAACTGGAAAAACAGGGCATTAAAGATAAATACCGCCTGGTTATGGGCGGTTGTCCCGGTTTCTGCGAGGTCGGGCCGATTATCGTGATCTACCCGGACGAGGTTTTTTACTGCCGCCTGAAGACAAAAGATATGGCCGAGCTGGTGGAACAACACCTCATCGGCGGAGAAATTGTCGAAAGGCTGTTATACAAGGGCCCGGATGTGGAAGCTCCGGCCCGTTTTTACGATACTATCCCCTTTTATTCCAAGCAGAAGTTCAATGTTCTACGCAACAGCGGTATTATCGACCCGGAAAGCATCGATGAGTATATCATGCGGGGAGGATACCGGGCCTTAAAGCGCGCCCTGCAGATGGATCCCCAGGCCATATGCGATGAAGTCAAGGATGCCGGCCTGCGTGGCCGCGGGGGGGCCGGTTTCCCCACGGGATTAAAATGGGGGTTCACCAACAAAGCCCCCGGCGACAAAAAGTATATCGTCTGCAACGCCGACGAAGGCGACCCCGGGGCCTTCATGGACCGCAGTATCCTGGAAGGCGATCCCCATGCCATTTTAGAGGGCATGCTCATTGCCGGCAGAGCCTGCGGGGCCGATGAAGGCTACATTTACTGCCGGGCTGAGTATCCCCTGGCCATCAGGAGGTTGAAAACCGCCATCCAGCAGGCTGAAGAGTACGGCCTGCTCGGCACTAATATTCTGGATTCCGGCTTTAATTTCAAAATGAATATCAAAGAGGGAGCGGGAGCTTTTGTCTGCGGTGAAGAGACGGCGCTTCTGGCTTCCATTGAAGGTAAAAGAGGCATGCCCCGGCCCCGGCCGCCGTTTCCCGCCCAGGTAGGAGTTTTCGGCAAACCGACTACCATCAACAACGTGGAAACCCTGGCCAATATTCCCCTCATTGTCAGGGAAGGGGGAGCGGAGGAATTTAAGAAGGTCGGGACTGAAGGCAGCAAAGGGACCAAGGTTTTTGCCCTGGCCGGGAAGGTCCGCAATACCGGCCTGGTCGAGGGGCCCATGGGCATCACCATCGAGGAGATCATTTTCGATGTGGGCGGAGGGATCCAGGGCGGCCGCGAGTTCAAAGCCGTCCAGGCCGGCGGTCCTTCGGGCGGATGTATTCCGCAAGACCTGATTAACCTGCCCATTGACTATGACTCGCTGACCAAGGCGGGAGCGATCATGGGTTCCGGCGGTCTCGTCGTTATGGACGACCGGACCTGCATGGTCGACCTGGCCAAGTATTTCTTGAGTTTTACCCAGAAAGAATCCTGCGGCAAGTGCACCCCCTGCCGGGAAGGAACCAAGCGGATGCTTGAAATTTTAGAGCGGATTTCCGAAGGAGAAGGGATACCGGAGGACCTGGACACCCTGGACAGCCTGGCCCACAGTATCAAGGACAGCTCCCTCTGCGGCCTGGGCCAGACCTGCCCGAACCCGGTTTTAACTACCATCCGCTACTTCCGGCATGAGTATGAAGAACACATCAACGAAAATTACTGCCGCTCCGGCATTTGCAAGCCCCTGTTCCAGTACGTGATCGATCAGGAGAACTGCAACGGCTGCCGGGCCTGCGTCAGGGTCTGCCCGGTGGACGCAATCGAGGGCGAAAAGAAAGAGCCCCATGAAATAGACCAGGAACTTTGCACCCGCTGCGGCAGCTGTATTGAAAAATGCCGCTTTGATTGCATAATGATTACTCGTGTAGGGAGTGAAGCTGATGTCGGCAATTAAATTAACCATAGACGGACAAGAAATCGAGGTGGCTCCCGGTACGACCATTCTTGAAGCCGCGCGGCAGCTGGGTATCGATATTCCGACTTTTTGTGAGGATCCGGAACTGCCCCCCAACGGGGCCTGCCGGATCTGCGTGGTTGAAGTGGAGAAGGCCAGGGCCCTGGTGGCTTCCTGTGTCGCTCCAGTCGGCCCGGACATGGTGGTTCATACCGAGTCGGAGCGGGTCATCAATGCCCGCAAGAATAACTTAAGCCTGATGCTGGCCAATCATCCCCTGGACTGCATCACCTGTGAAAAGACCGGTGAATGCAAGCTCCAGGACTACTGCTACCGGTATGGGGTTGCTTCCACTGAATTTTTTGGAGCGGTCAAGGACCTGCCCTATGACGATACCAATGCTTTCTTCCTGCGTGATATGAACAAGTGCATCCTCTGCGGTATTTGCGTCGGCAAGTGCCAGCAGGTGGTTGGAGCCGGGGCGATCGACTTTACCAAGCGCGGTTTCGGCACCAATGTCAGCCCCGGTTTTGAAGATCCTATCGAAGAATCTTCCTGTGTATTCTGCGGGATGTGTATCGACAACTGCCCGGTGGGGGCCCTGATTCCCAAGTATGTGACCGGCAAAGGACGCCCCTGGCAGACTGAAAGTGTTCCTTCCGTCTGCCCCTACTGCAGCCTGGGCTGCAATATCAACCTGCATATCAAGGATAACGAAGTGATTGGGGTCAGCCCTGATCAGGAAAGCCCGGTTAACCGCGGCCATCTCTGTGTGCAGGGTAAATTCGGCTGGGATTTCGTCCACAGCCGCGACAGGGTTACCGCCCCGCTGGTCAGAAGCAACGGGGTCTTTGTTGAAGTGAGCTGGGAAGAAGCCCTCGATTATATCATCGATAATATTAAAGACATCCAGTCCCGTTACGGGGCCGATGCCCTGATGGGGCTTGGTTCGCCCAAATCGAGTAACGAAGACAGCTACCTGTTCCAAAAATTGATCCGTTCCCTGGGCACCAACAACGTTGACAGTTATACCAGGCACTGCCATGTTTCTGCAGTGGACGGCATGATGGACGCTTTTGGTAATGCCGCTACCACCAACACTATTGATGAAGTGGCGGCAACCGATGCCATCCTGGTCATCGGCGCCAATCCGGCCGAAAGCCATCCCATCCTGGATTACCGGGTCCGCGAGGCGGCCCAGAAGGGAGCCAAACTCGTTGTCGCCGTTCCCGAAATGATCGGGCTGGTCGACGTATCGACGGCTTACCTGCCCCTTGAGGCGGGCACCGAGTTGGCCCTGCTGAACGGAATGGCCAATGTCATTATCAGTGAAGGCCTCCATGATCAGGACTTTGTCGACAAAAGAACCGAGGGCTTTGAAGAGCTCAAAAAAGCTGTAGAAAAATATACCCCGGAACATGTAGCCGGGATTACCGGGCTGGAAGCAGAAGCGGTCCGCTCTGCCGCCCGGGCCTACGCTTCCGCTGAAAAAGCGGTCATCGTCTCAGATGCAGGGGTAAGAGAAGAAACCGGCGGCGCTGCTTTTGTCAGGGCCCTGACCAACCTGGCCCTGTTGACCGGCAATGTGGGCAAAGAGTCAACCGGCGTTTACCTGCCCTACGGGGAAAACAACCTTCAGGGTATGGCCGATATGGGTGTGCTGCCCAACGTCATAACCGGTTACCAGCACCTTCAGGATCAAAAAGTTCGCGACAAGTTTTCCAAGTCCTGGGGTGTTGAAATCAGTGAAACCCCCGGCATGACGGCCGCGGAAGCATTTGAAGGCAGGAAAAACTCCAGCATCAAGGCCATGTACATCATGGGCGAAAACCCGGTGGCCTGCGGCGGAGACCGCTTAAAAGTAGCCGAGAATCTCGAGAACCTCGATTTCCTGGTGGTCCAGGACATCTTCATGACTGAAACGGCTTCCCTGGCCGATGTTGTCCTTCCGGCTTCGGCCTTTGCCGAAAAGCTGGGGACCTATACCAATGTTGAGCGCAGGGTTCAGCTCAGCCAGACCGCCCTGGAGCCCCCGGGAGAAGTCTTCCCCGACTGGGCCGTCCTGGTAGAACTGGCCGAATGGTTCGGCTTTGAATGGGACTATACCGGGCCGGAGGAAATATTCGATGAAATAGCCTCCCTTACCCCCGAATACAGCGGGATTTCCTATTACCGCCTGGCCGAACAGGGTCTGCAGTGGCCCTGTCCGGATGAAGATCACCCGGGCACCAGATTCCTGCATGAAGACAGCTTCAGCCGGGGCAAGGGACTCTTTGCCGCCGTCGATTACAAGCCGGAAGCGCTGCCCGCAAGCAGTGAGCACGCCGCGGTTTGCTGCGCCACCGGTTATCACGGCTGTCAGTGCCTCAGCGAAACCTTAAGCAAGCGCTCTGTGATCAGCGCCTTTAAAAAGGGCTGCTGCGTTTAAATAGAAGCAGTCCAGTTAAGTTTATTTAAAAGCAAACCACGCGCCCCCTGGCTCACGGGGGCGCGTTTGTGCGACGGGCAACCGCATCCGCAATAGGGCCCGTCCGGTTTGATGAGGGGGAAGCCACGTGAGTGGTTTCCCTGCTCTATCATAGTGCGCCCGGCATGGCCGCTCCCTATCCCGATGCAGGAAACAGGCCTGTCATGAAGAATTAATCAAACAATAATCCAGGATCAGTTACCTGCAGCACTAGATCAGGGAGGCCTGGAAGGCGGTTCAAGAAGGCATCCCCCTTAAAGGTTACTTTGTCTGGACCCTGAGGGATAACTTTGCATGGTCTTTTGGCTACAGCAAGCGCTTTGGCCTGCTTTACGTGGATTACCCGACCCAGGAGCGCTA
>PWGD01000189.1 GCA_003554395.1 Syntrophomonadaceae bacterium | reverse complement strand
CGGGCCCTGGTCAGGGTTGAGCAGGACGGAGCCTACCTGAACCTGGCCCTGCCCTCGCTCCTCCAGGCGCTCCCTGCTGCAGAAAAGGCCCTGGCCGTCCGACTGGCCAAGGGAACAGTGCAGCGTCTAAATACCCTGGACTGGGCTCTGAATCTGTATTGCCACCGCCCCGTTAATAGTTTGACCTCCTGGATCCGCAACCTGCTCCGCCTGGGAGCGTACCAAATTTTATACCTGGACCGGATTCCCGATTATGCCGTGGTAGATCAGTCCGTAAAACTGGCCCGCCGATTTGGCCACCGCGGAGTGGCCGGAATGGTTAACGCCGTCCTGAGGCGCCTGGCCCAAAATTCAGGCTGCCTGCCCTGGCCCGATCGCAACCGCCAGCCCCTGGAATATCTCTCTCTAAGGCACAGCCACCCCCAGTGGATGGTCTCGCGGGCTCTAAATCGTTTTGGAAGCTATATTGCCGAAAAGTGGTGTCAGGCCAACAACGAACAGCCCATGGCCTCGATCCGTCCCAACTGTTTGCGCACCACGGTTGAAAAACTGGCCGGTGATTTGAAGCTGGAAGGGTATGAGACAGTTGAAAGCCCCTGGGTTCCCGGCGTGCTCCGGGTTAAAGGCCCCGCTTCGCCGGCGGCGGCGAGAGCATTTAAGAACGGCCTTTTTACCATTCAGGGCGAGAGCTCGGCCCTGGTGGCGCCCCTGTTAGGCCTTTCGCCCGGAGATACGGTAGTCGATCTCTGCAGCGCTCCGGGGGGCAAAAGCACCCATTTGGCCGAGCTGACTGAAGATCGCGGCCTGATTTATGCCGTTGAAGTGCACCATAATCGCCTCCGCCTGGTCGAAAAGGCGGCCCGGAGGCTGGGTCTGCGCAGCATCAGGCCTGTCCTGGCAGACGGCAGAAATATTGACAGCGGCAAGATTACGACTCCCGATGCGGTTTTGGTCGATGCTCCCTGTTCGGGACTGGGAGTGATCAGACGGCTGCCTGAAATTAAATGGCGCCGCAAAGAAGAAGAACTGGTTACTTTTCAGGAGCTGCAGCTGGAATTGCTGGCAGCAGCAGCCCGCCTCCTGCCGGTCGGTGGCAAACTGCTTTATGCGGTCTGCACCACTGAACCTGAAGAAACAGTAGCGGTAGTGGAAAAGTTCAACAACCGCTGGACCGGTTTTGAACTGGAGCCCCTACAGCTTTTACTGCCGCCGCTTCTGCGGGCAGCCCAGGATGACCCGGATAAAGTAGTTCTTTGGCCCCACAGGCATAGCCTGGACGGCTTTTTCATGGCTATGTGGCGTAAAAAGTAAAAACCAGGGTTGAAAAAGCTAAAATTATTAAACTGTTGCTTTAAAGGCCTGACCGGCCCGGTTGCTATAATGCTCCTGGCTGTCTTGCCTCAATTCTGTCTATTTGCTATACTGAACATGATATTAAGCCAGCAAAAAGGGCCGGGGAGGATATGTTCATTTGCAGTTAGCCTGTATGAGCAACCGGGGTCTGGAGCGACCCCGCAATGAAGACAGCTGTTTTGCCAATGCCAAGGCCGATTACGCCCTGCTGGTGGTAGCCGACGGAATGGGCGGCCACCAGGCCGGAAATATTGCCAGCGCCCTGGCTGTAGATACGGTCAGGAATTTTTGGGAAAATCTAAGCCGGGAGCCTTCCTTATCTTCCGCAGAAGTCCGCCGGTCCCTGGAGCATCTAGTCCTTGATGCCAATAAAGCGGTTGTTTTAGAAGCGGCCCAAAACCCTTCCAAAAGAGGCATGGGAACTACCCTTACAGCCGGCCTGCTGCACGGCAGCCACCTGGCTGTCGGCCATGTCGGCGACAGCAGGGCCTACCAGATCAAGAATGACAGTATCGAACTGATTACCAAGGACCATTCCCTGCTGGAGCAGTTGATAGATTCCGGGCAGGTTAGGCCGGAGGATGCCCATAATCATCCCCAGCGCCACATCCTTACCCGGGCAGTTGGCATAGACAATCATCTCGAGGTGGATATTTATGAAAGAGAGATTGAACCGGGGTCGGTCCTGCTTTTCTGTACCGACGGTCTTACAAACCATGTTGCCGATGATGAAATAAAGACCGCATGCCTGGAACATCAGGACCCGCAAAAAATGGCCAAATTTTTGATTGGATTGGCCAATGACAGAGGCGGGCATGATAACATTACCGTGGTCATAGCCACCGGTATTGGGGGTCAGCAAGTTTAATGGTTGGTAAAATATTAGCGGAACGTTATGAGCTGCTTGAAAAAATTGCCGAGGGGGGCATGGCCCGGGTATACCGGGCCCGGGACCTGGTCTTAAAGCGGACAGTAGCGGTCAAGGTCCTTAAAGATCAAATGACCGGCGATGCGGCCTTTATCCGCCGTTTCGAGCGGGAAGCCCAGTCTGCAGCCGCCCTCTCCCATTCCCATATTGTCAATATTTACGATGTCGGTGAACAGGACGGCACCTACTTCATGGTTATGGAGTATGTGGAAGGGGACAACCTGAAAGCCTACATCAGGCAGAAGGGACGTTTGCCGGCCCAGGAAGCGATTCAGATTGCCAGGCAGATCGCCGAAGCCCTGGAACAGGCTCACACTGCCGGTATGGTGCACCGCGACATCAAACCCCAGAACATCCTTTTCTCCCCCAGTGGCAAAGTAAAGGTTACGGACTTTGGCATTGCTATCGCCGGGGATGGAATGACCGTAACCGTAGGAGATGAAATCATCGGGTCTGTCCAGTATATTTCCCCGGAACAGGCCCGGGGCGAGATTGCCTGTAAGCAGTCCGACCTTTATTCCCTGGGCATTGTCCTATATGAGATGGTAACCGGCAAGGTGCCTTTCAGCGGCGAAAATCCGGTAGCGCTGGCCATGAAACATATCCAGGAACAGATCGTCCCGCCCCGCCGCCTGGCGCCCGATATCCCCGAAGCCCTGGAACTGGTTATTCTTAAAGCAGTCCAAAAAGATATGGCCGATCGCTACAGCAATGCAGGTGAATTTCTCGAAGACCTTTATTACGCCGGAGAAAAAGGACTGCCCGGGACAGCTTCGGCCAGGAATCCCGGCAACAGCAGTTATGGCGAAGAGAGTGAAGAGGAAGACGATAAAATCCTGCGGCCTATAGATAACAGCCTGGCCGAAAAAAACACTTCTTTCCTGGCCAGAAGATGGAAGACCATCCTGAAATTAGTGATCTTCTTCGTTTTAGTAGGGGGTATTTTTGGCGGTGGAGCTTACATGTTCAGCAATTTTGTTTCACCACCCGAAGTAGCTGTTCCCGATGTCCGGGGCCTGAGCCAGAGCGATGCAGCCATGATCCTCAGGGAAGAAGGCCTGGTTCCCAGTTCTGAAGTGATCTACATTTATGATGATGAAATCCAGGTTGGAAATGTGGTTAAAACCGACCCTCCCCAGGGTAGGATGGTCCGGGAGGAGAGGGTGGTTGACATTTATGTCAGCCAGGGACCCGAATATATTGTCATCCCCGATCTTTCCGGTCGGACGGAAATGGAAGCGGAAATTATCCTGAGAGAACTTGAATTAAGCATGAGAGTGGTCAGGGAGTACAATGAAGATATTGAAAAAGACAGGATCTTTCGCCAGGTCCCCGGAGAATCTTTCCCCGCTTCACGCGGCGAGGAAGTGGTAGTTTATGTCAGTCAGGGCCGCGGGCCCTTCCGACTGGCCGACCTGGTTGGCTATTCGGAACAGGGAGCGGTTGATTACCTTGAAAGCAACGACCTTAAGCCCCGCATACGGTACACATTTGCAGTCGGATCCTCGGGGCACGTAGTTGACCAAAAACCGGAACCGGGAGAAGAAGTCTTACCGAATCAATTTGTTGATCTGTATGTCGGTCGATAGGGAGGTTATGCTTGCGCCAGGGTAAAGTAATTAGAGCGGCGGGAGGTTTTTTTGCTGTCCTTGATCAAAGGGGTAGCGAATACCAGTGCCGGGCCAGGGGTTCTCTGAAAAAAAACAAAGGAAACCTTATCGTCGGCGATGAGGTTATGTTTAAGCCTCTGCAAGAGACCACGGACGATTCCCGCGGGGAAGGCGTTGTGGAAGAAGTGCTGCCCCGCAGAAATTTCCTGCCCCGACCGCCGGTAGCCAATGTTGACCAGGTTATCGTGGTGATGTCCCTGAAAAACCCCGGTTGTGACTGGCAGATAATCAGCCGGATGGCGGTGCTGGCCGAAAAAGAGAATCTGCCCGTAGTGGTGTGCCTTAATAAAACTGATTTAATTTCCCGGGATCAATTAAGTGAACTTGACAGCCGTCTTGATCCATTCCCTTACCCGGTCATATTTACCAGCGCTTTGAGCGGACGGGGAACCAGTGAGCTGAAGGATCGGTTGGCCGGTTCTTGCTCGGCTCTGGCCGGACCTTCGGGGGTGGGGAAGTCGACCCTGCTGAACCTGGTCCAACCCGGCCTCTGTTTGCAGACCGGTCAGGTAAGCGAAAAAATTGGCAGGGGCAAGCATACCACCCGTCAGGCCGCGCTATTACCTCTCGATAGCGGGGGTTCTGTTGTCGATACCCCCGGTTTTAACCGTTTGGATTTTAAAAGCCTGGAACCGAAACAGCTGGCCGATTATTTTCCCGAACTGGAAGCCCTGCGCGGTCGGTGCAGATTTCGGGACTGCCTGCATCTGCATGAACCGAACTGCGCTGTCACGGAGGAACTGGGAAAAACAGTTAATTCTATGCGTTACGAACATTATAAGTATTTCATCGAGGAACTAAATCAACAATAAAGGGAGCTGTTTGCAGATGGCCGCTAAAGTGGCACCGTCGCTTTTATCTGCAGATTTTAGCAAGCTGAGGGATGAAGTAAAACTGATCGAAGAACACGGCGCCGAATGGGTCCACCTCGATATCATGGACGGCCATTTTGTTCCTGCCATTACCATCGGCCCCCTGGTGGTCAAGGCTTTAAGGCCCCATACCGGGCTTTTCATGGATGCTCACCTGATGGTCAGCGAACCGGAAAACCAGATCGGCTCCTTCGTGGAAGCCGGGATTGATTTGCTGACCGTCCAGGCTGAAACGACAGTTCATCTGGACCGAACCTTAAGGAAAATTAAGGACCACGGGATTAAAGCGGGTGCAGCTCTTAACCCGGCCACCTCACCTGATGTGCTGGAGTATGTCTGGCCCCTGCTGGATTTGGTCCTGGTAATGAGCGTTAATCCCGGCGCCGGCGGCCAGGAGTTTATTCCCGCCGTGATGCCAAAAATCAAGGCAGTTTCAGAGCAAATTCGTTCCCGGGGCCTTTCAACTGAGCTGGAAGTAGACGGTGGGATCAACCGGGATAATGCCCGGGATATAATTGATGCCGGGGCTACTATCCTGGTGGCCGGATCAGCTGTTTTCAAAGCGGAAAACGGAATGGCCCTGATCAGGGAAGTGGCCGGCCACGGCCAATGATGGCCTGTGGCAAAGCCGCCTGCGGACTGCTTGAAAATAATCAGGGATGTGGTATAATCCAGGTACCGTTATCTTCAGGGTCTGGTGAGAAGGAGCCTGCTCCTTCAATTCCGAACCGGCGGTGATGTTGCCCTGGAAAAGGGAAACTAAGCCCGCGAGCTGTAAAGGCTGACCCGGTGAGAATCCGGGGCCGACAGTATAGTCTGGAAGGGAGAAGAAACGGCACAACAGGAAACTGGTTTGCCGAAAAGACCCTGAAGCTTAAGCATGCTCAGGGTTTTATTATATCATCGAGAGGTGAGCTTAGTTGGATGCCGACGATCGATTTATGTGGATGGCCCTCGACCTGGCCCGCCAGGGTCGCGGGAGGACCAGCCCCAACCCAATGGTTGGCGCAGTCGTGGTCCAGGATACGGAAGTTGTAGGAACCGGTTATCATCAGGCGGCCGGATCTCCTCACGCCGAGATAGTTGCCCTCAGGAAAGCTGGAGAAAAAGCCGAAGGAGCCACCCTCTATGTGAACATGGAACCATGTTCACATCACGGCCGCACCGGGCCCTGTACAGAGGCAATCATTAAGGCCGGTATCGGCAGGGTTGTAGCAGCGATGCAGGATCCGAATCCGATTGTTTCCGGCCGGGGGTTGGAACGCCTGAGGGAAGCCGGGATCAAGGTTAAAGAAGGAGTCCTGGAGCAGAAAGCCCGCCGGTTGAACGAAGCATTCATTAAATACATAACCACGCGCCTGCCTTTTGTGGGAATAAAAGTGGCTATGAGCCTGGACGGCAAAATCGGGACCATGACCGGAGAATCATACTGGATTACCGGGGAAAAATCGCGTCAATTTGTTCACCGCCTCCGGGACCAGACAGATGCCATCATGGTCGGCATTGAAACTGTATTAAAAGACAATCCCCGCCTGACAACCCGGGTAGAAAGCGGAGAAGGAAAAGATCCGGTCAGGGTCATAGTTGACAGCACCGCCCGCCTGCCGCTTGACGCTAAAGTAGTTGAAAGCAGCTCTGCGGCCGGGACGATCCTGGCTGTTACCGACCAGGCCCCTCCGGACAAATGCCGGATCCTGGCAGAAAAAGGGGTGAAAATAATCACTCTGCCGGCTGTGGAAGGAAGGGTTGATTTAACCGCCCTGATGAAAAAACTGGCTGAGCGGGAGATAACGACGGTGCTGGTGGAAGGAGGGGGCACCCTTAATTACAGCCTCCTCGATCAGGACCTTGTCGACAAATTATTTATCTTTATCGCCCCCCTGATCATCGGCGGGGCCAAAAGCCCCACCGCCTTCGCCGGGGCCGGGATAAAATCTTTGAGCAAGGCCTGGGCGATTGAAGACATTGAAATGAAGCAGTTTGACCGGGACCTGCTTTTAATTGGCTATCCGAGGCCGGCCCGGGACAGCACCAGCCTTGCTGCCAACCAAAACATGACAGGGGCATGACAGCTGGACGGTATGTCAAGGGGACGGTTCTGTTGATATAGTTTAAAGCGGTCTTTCCCAGACTGCCTCAGACATGATACAGGGATATGACAGAGGGACGCTTCTACTGAAATGTTTAAAGCGATTTTGCCCCGGCAGCAGCTTCAATTGCTGTGGTAACGGACCGGTTGTATTAAACGGGTTAAAACCCAAGCTTAAATCGACAGACGTTTTAATCGACAGACCCTGTCCATATTCTCTGGCATAAGCCGG
>PWGD01000166.1 GCA_003554395.1 Syntrophomonadaceae bacterium | reverse complement strand
GAACCGATCCAGGGCGAAGGCGGGATTCATGTGGCCGAACAGTCATTCCTAAAAGGTTTGAGAGAGCTGTGCAACCGGGAGGGTATTTTGCTGATCTTCGATGAAGTGCAGTGCGGTCTGGGGCGGACTGGAAAATTATGGGCTTGTGAACACTGGGCTGTTAAACCCGACCTGTTGACTACGGCCAAGGGCCTGGGTGGCGGCCTGCCCATCGGCGCCCTGGTGGCGAATCAAGCATGCGGCGAAATTCTGCAGCCGGGAGACCATGCTTCCACTTTTGGCGGCAACCCGGTCACCTGCAGCGCCGCCCTGGCGGTATTAAACCAGGTCCGGGAGGAAATGTTTTTGGAGGCAGTCCGGGAGAGAGGCCTGGCTTTAGAAGAAAGGCTGTTTAAGATGGCTGCAGATTATCCCGAACTGGTCAAAGAGGCCAGGGGGATGGGCCTGATCCGGGGTCTGCAGCTAAATAAGACGGAGGCAAAAAAGATCCAGGGGCGCTGTACCGAAAAAGGCCTCCTGATCAATGCCATCGGCGATGATCTGATCCGGTTCCTGCCACCTTTAAATATTAAAGCAGAGGAGCTTGAAGAGGGTTTAAAAATTGTCGAAGCGGTTTTGAAGGAGATCCATGCTGAAGAGCATCTGTAAATCAACGGGTTGATTGAACTTAAAGGAGGAAGTTGTTTATGACGAGTGAAAAAGTAGTACTGGCCTATTCCGGGGGGCTTGACACTTCGGTTATCGTTAAATGGCTCCAGGAAAAATACGGTTACGAGATTGTGGCCGTAACCGGAGATGTTGGCCAGGGCGATAGTGAGCTGGAGGGCCTCGAAGAAAAAGCGATCAAAACCGGAGCTTCGGAAATTTTTATTGAAGACATCCGGGAGGAACTGGTTACCGATTATATTTTCCCCATGGTCCAGTCCGGGGCTGTTTATGAGGGAAAGTACCTGCTGGGGACGGCCATTGCCCGGCCGGTGATCGGCAAAAAACTGGTGGAAATAGCCGAACAGGTGGGAGCGTCGGCTATTGCCCATGGCGCTACCGGCAAAGGTAACGATCAGGTGCGCTTCGAGTTTGCCATTAAGGCCCTTAACCCGCACCTGAAGATCATTGCCCCCTGGCGGGAATGGGAATTTAAATCCAGAAGCGACTGTATCAATTATGCCTGCGAAAAAAATATTCCCATCCCGGTCACGGCGGAAAAGCCCTACAGTATCGACCGCAACCTTTGGCATATCAGTTTTGAAGGAGGCATTTTAGAAGATCCGGCCCGGGAGCCTAACCGGGACATGTTCCGCCTGACCTGCGATCCCCAGGAAGCTCCCGATGAGCCGGAATCGCTTTCCATTAGCTTTGACAAGGGGATTCCTTATGCTTTAAACGGTGAAAAATACGGGCCCCTGGAACTGGTCCTGGAATTGAACCGTATTGCGGGCCGGCACGGGATCGGGCGGGTCGACCTGGTGGAAAACAGACTCCTGGGCATGAAGTCGCGCGGGATCTATGAAACACCCGGCGGCACCATCCTCTGCTTTGCCCACCGGGAACTGGAGCAGTATACTTTAGATCGGGAAACTTACCATTACAAAGAGAATATCGCTTTAAAGTATGCCGAGCTGATCTATTACGGGTTATGGTTTACTCCGCTCCGGGAAGCGCTGGACGGTTTTATCCGCACCACCCAGGAAACCGTAACGGGCACTATTGACATGAAACTCTACAAGGGTAATATTATAGTCAAAGGCAGGACCTCTCCGTATACATTGTACAATCCGGACATGGCTACATTTGAAGAAGACGAGCTCTTTAATCAAAAGGATGCCCAGGGCTTTATTAACCTCTATGGCCTGCCGCTGACGATCAAAGGTTTGATGGACAAAAAAAAGCAGATCAAGATCAGTTCCCGGGAGGTGGCTAAAAGCTGAAAAAACCATGGCAGGGACGTTTTGACAAAGACACCGCAACAGCGGTGCTGCATTTTACTGCCTCGCTGCCCTTTGACCGGCGCCTGGCCCTGGTGGACCTCAGAGGCAGTATCGCCCACGTTAAGATGCTGGCCGACCGAAGTATACTTGCTCACGAAGAGGCGGAAACAATCAGGGGCGGGCTGGAAGAAATCAGGGAAGAAGTAGAAAAAGATCTATTCCCTTACGACCTTGATTTTGAAGATATTCATATGAATATTGAAAAGAGGCTCACTGAAAAAATCGGTCCTGTCGGCGGCAAACTGCATACCGGCCGCAGCCGCAATGACCAGGTGGCCTTAGATCCCCACCTCTACATGAAAGATGAAATCATGGTAATCGATAATTTATTAAGGCGGCTGCAGGAAACCATTCTCAACCTGGCTGAGCGTTTCCAGGGAATACTGATGCCCGGTTATACCCATCTGCAGAGGGCCCAGCCGATTCTGCTTTCTCATCACCTCCTGGCCTACTTCTGGATGCTGCAGCGGGACCGGGAAAGGCTGGAAGGGGTTTTGAAGCGCACCGACCTGATGCCCCTGGGCGCCGGGGCTATCGCCGGGACTGGTTTTGACATCGACCGCCTCCAGGTAGCCGATCAACTGGGTTTTTCCAGCCTGTACGAAAATAGTGTCGATGCGGTAAGCGACCGGGACTATATTATCGAATTTCTTTCCTTTTCCGCAATCTTAATGATGCACCTCAGCCGTTTGTGCGAAGAATTGATTAACTGGTCTTCGGCGGAATTTGGGTTTATCGAATTGGACGATGCCTACACGACTGGAAGCAGTATGATGCCGCAGAAAAAAAACCCCGATCTGGCCGAGCTGGCCCGGGGCAAGACGGGAAGGGTTTATGGAAGCCTGTTTGCGATCCTCACGGTTATGAAGGGCCTGCCCCTGGCCTATAACAAGGATATGCAGGAAGATAAGGAAGGTCTTTTTGATACCATGGACACTTTAAAAGGTCTTTTGCCCCTGCTGGCCGAGATGCTCGATACAATAACTGTGAATCATTCCTGCCTGAATGAAGCCGTAGATGACGATTATTTGTGCGCTACTGACCTGGCCGATTTTTTGGTCAAAAACGGGTTGAGTTTCAGGGAGGCCCACCATGTGGTGGGCGGCCTCATTGCCTACTGCCGGAAAGAAGAGAAGCGCTTGCGGGAGCTTGATCCTGACACCCGGGGCCGGTTTCACTCCGCCCTGGCCGGAGAAATTTCACCTTTGCTGGATCCGGTCAAAGTGGTTGAAGCCCGCCGCAGCCGGGGTGGGACCGCTCCATCAGCGGTCAAGTCCCAGCTCGAGCTGGCCTGGAAAGTTTTGAAATAAGCGCTTTTAAGGAAAATTTGACAGCAGAGTTTTTAATACCCGATACTTTCATGAAGACACCACGAGTTTTCCGGGGCACGATTAAGCGTGCCCCGGTTTATGTCTGCTCTTTTATGCCCGGTCCTTTCGGTTATGATTAAAAAATAAGGGGGTAGGCCCTGGTCAGATCCAGCTCGGAAAACAGGTGGGCCAACCGGGGCAGCGTGGTTATTTCCCTGGCCTTTAGTTCCTTCAGCAGTTTCAGAAACAGGGAGGCTGTAATGCGGGCATCGGAGAGGGCATTGTGCCTGCCTTCCAAACTGAAACCAAAGCGGGAAGAAAGATTTTCCAGGGAGTAGTCCTCCAGGTGATAGTAGAGGGCGGAAGTGAGCAAAACTGTGTCTAGAACCGGGTTTACGATCCGGTCTCCGGTAGCCTGGCCCAGTTTGAGGTTTATAAAAGCGATGTCAAAAGGAGCGTTATGGGCGACCAGGATGCGCGGACCGCAAAATTTCAGGAAGTCCAGGATAACCGGCAAAATCTGCGGCTTATCCTGCAGCATTTCGTCGTTGATTCCCGTTATTTTTTCTGATTTGGCCGAAACGGGCCGCCTCGGGTTGACGAGACGGTAAAAGACAGGCTGCTTAAGGATCTGGCCGTGTTCCAGGATTACCGCGCCCAGAGAGATAATTTCATCTCCCCTGAAGGGCCGAAGACCCGTTGTTTCGGTGTCAAAAACCACGTACGAGGTTTTCATTAAATCCTGTTCCCAGTCAACCTGCTCTTTGATTTCTTTTGTCAGCCCGGAGAGTTCCCGAAACAGCCCCGGATTCTTTTCAATCGGTTCCGGTTTATTATTATTGGGCAGCAGGCGATCCATGATGGTTCCCGGTTGTCTCTCGCCGGTCGGGGCTTGTTGTGCTTTGGCTTCCCGGTTTAAAAGGTGATAATCCGGTTCGTAAAATGTTTTCTTTTTCATATTTTCCTTTCTGCTTTTAGGCTTTTTGGGCATGGAAAGCATGGGATATAAGTGACTGCAGCCTGTTTACCATGAGCAGCGATTCTTTAAGGAGGCTTTTTTCTTTTTTAGTCAACTGGTCCAGGTTTATATGGTTATCCGGTTCCTGGCCCAGCCTCATTTTATGCATGGCCGCGCGAATCCGAAACATCATCAGCGATTCATAAGCTGCTTCAATATACTCGGCATCATCAGGCTTGAAAACGCCGCGCTCTTTAAGCCTGAAGAGCCTTTCTAAGCTATTGGTTTCCCTGATTCCTTCCCGTAAAGCAAGCAGGCGGAGGCCGTCTACCATGTGGACCATTACCGCTCTTTTCAGATCTATCTCCCGCCGCCCTGATTCTGCTTTCTCAGTAATGAACCGGCCAAACATATCTAAGGGCGCCCGGTGTTTAAGGTCGTCTTCGGTCATAAACAGCAGGGCATGTTTTGCTTCCCGGAAAAGACGGGTGGTGTAATCTTTTAACCGGCTGGACAAATTTTCATCACCGGAAACATAACGGAAGTCAAGAAAGATGGTCATACTGCGGATATGTTCGGGATCGAGATTGTTTACCCAGCGCTCAAGATTATTTTTCCAGCCGGAAAGGGGGCGGCACCAGTGGGGATTATCGGCCATGACTTCCCCTCTGCAGCGGCGGAAACCGCAATTCTCCAGTTCTCTTACAATGATCCGGCCCAGGTTTAGAAAGTAGGAGGCCGCGGTTTCTTCACTGCCTTGCGGCGGATCGGCATAGATTATTCCGTTGTCCTGGTCGGTGCGGACAAATTGTTCTTTACGGCCCGCGCTGCCCATATTAATAAAGCAGTAATTTGCCGGGGGCCTGCCCAGGCCCAGGGCAGACATTTCCTGTTCGGCTAAAAGGATTAATTTGCGGGTAATCCGGTCGTACAATTCGCTGGTTAGGGCACAAATTTCCGAAGCGTAGGCTCTTTCATTGAAAAGGGCCTGTTTTAAAAGATCAACTTCATTGATTGTTTCGGCGATGCCCCTGAAAGTGTCCCGGTATTCGATCTGCTTAACAATGGACAGGGCCCCGCTTTTGCTGGACTGGATCAAATCCTTGACGGTTACGATGCCGCGCAGGACATCGTATTCGTCGGTTACAACAATGTGCTTGATCTTATGTCTCATCATTAATAAAAGCGCCGTATAGGTGAAATCATCGGGACGGACGGTGATCAGTCCGGATGTCATGACCTGGTGAGCTTTAAGTTCAAGGGTGGGGTTTTCCACGCAGAGGACCTTGGTGACCATATCTTTTTCCGTGATGATGCCGGTTGGCTTATTATTAAAACCTTTAACAACTACGGAGCTGACCCTGGCCTCATTCATTTTTCTGGCTACATCACAAATATTATCCATCGGCAGGCAGGTGACCACTTGTTTAACAGCTATGTGGTCTATTTTTTGCCGCAGGGTATTTTTTTCAAACAGCTGAGGGCTGTCTTGTTCGGAGCTAATGGTTTTGTAAAGTTCCTTTAATCGGGAGGCCAGGTCCTTGGTGAAGTGATCGGCAAATTTCTCGCTGCTGGTTAGCGCCTTATGAAAGTCCTGCTGTTTAATGATCAGGCAGGTCAAATCCTGAGCGGCAACCATAGAAACCGGGTAGGGTTCGTCAGAAAGCAGTCCGGTAACCCCAAAAAAATCCCCTCTGTCCCTCACAGTGGTTACAGTTTCGCTGTTTCTCTGCCCGGCTATGGCCCGGGCCTGGCCCTGCAAGATTAAAAAGAGGGTTTCTTTGGACCGCTCGCCCATCCGGAAAATATAGCTGCCTTCGGGGTAGTGGGCGATTTTTGCTCCCGTAATAAGCTCTTCTATTATGTTGTCACTTAAAAAATTAAAGGGGGTGATCGTTTTCAGCAGGGCCCTTAATTCTTGTTTCCTGTATTTAGGGGCAGTAGTCATGGCTTTACGCTCCGGGTTATTTTTAGCCAAGTTCTGATCTAAATTATAACCTGCGCCCGGCAATGAGGCAATAAAAGCGGAGCCTGGTAAACAAAGGCTCCGCTTCAAGTAGATATGGGCATAGATGCGGGCAGGGGCGGGGTTTGAACCTGTTTAATTATTCTAGGCCCTGCGTTTTTTTCTCTTCTTCTTCGCGCAGCATCCGGCGCAGAACTTTACCGATCATTGTCTTGGGCAGTTCAGCCCTGAATTCTACCAGCTTGGGAACCTTGTAAGGGGCCAGGTATTCTTTGCAATAATCAACCACTTCATCTTCGGTCATTGACTCGTCTTCTTTAAGGACGATATAAGCCTTGAGGGTTTCGCCCCGGTAGGGATCCCTGATGCCGGCCACCGCAGCTTCCATAATTTTCGGATGGGCGTAGAGCACTTCTTCAATGTCGCGGGGATAAATATTGAACCCCCCGGCGATGACCATGTCTTTTTTGCGGTCGACTATATAAGCATAGCCGTCTTCATCGGCCCTGGCGATATCACCGGTATAGAACCAGCCGTTACGCAGGCTCTGCTCTGTTTCTTCGGGCATATTCAGATAACCCTCCATAACCTGGGGTCCGCGGATACAGAGTTCGCCCACTTCGCCGATGGGCAGTTCCTTTTCGCCGGTCTCGACATCGACAATTTTGTATTCGGTGTCGGGCATAGGCAGGCCGATACTGCCCGGCTTGTTTTTGCCGTAAACCGGGTTGGCGTGGGTAACCGGTGAGGTTTCAGAAAGGCCGTAACCTTCTACCAGCTTGCCGCCGGTATTATTTTCAAACTCCTGCTGGACTTCTACAGGCAGGGGGGCGGCGCCGCTAATGCAGATCCGGATTGACTTAAGATCATATTCATCAAGGTTAGGGGCATTGTTAATGGCCACATAAATAGTGGGGACGCCGGGAAAGAGAGTCGGTTTCTGCTT
>PWGD01000058.1 GCA_003554395.1 Syntrophomonadaceae bacterium | reverse complement strand
CTCAAGAAGAGTGGAAGCGTCGGAATGAAGATATAATCTTGCGTTACGAGATAGAAGTCGAGATTCGCCTGGACCACCTGATTGCCTGTCTCACTCCGGTCCTGTTTATCAATATCATGCTACAGCACAAAAGCAGCTATTATCGTCACTACCTGATTTATAACCCCCTGCTTGGCATCATTGAAACTCCGCAATGCAGCAAGTGTAAACAAAAAACCGCTATTTTGGCCCCAGCCAGCAATAAAACTTTAACCTGTCCCGAGTGCCAAACCTGACATTTCGTATCCTGAACACCAAAGTTTTGAGGATAAGAGGACGTTTCTTTCTGTCCATTTCATATAAAATAATACTCCTGCTATCCATAACCTTAAGCATTATGTGATGGGTTTTGGTCTATGGTTATGATTTTTACTCTTCGGGACACCTCAGGACACAAGATAATTTTTATGATGCCAAATCCATGGCTAATACAATCAGACGTTAAAAAAAATTTGAGGAGGCTAACTTTTGTTTCAAGGGTTTTTCGGGTTTCTCTTTTGTGGCTTGAAATCCAGGCCTAATCTTTCTTCATGTGCAGATATAAATACTACACTTCCCCCGGGAACATCTGCTTCGGATATAGCTCGGTCATGATTCATAGTTCGGCCATAATTTGCAGATAAAGCTTGTAATCATGATTGTTGAGAAAAGCAGGGAGACGCCGATGCCCCCACTCAAATAATTTTCATTGTGTCCCGAAATTATCCGGTTTTGCCTCTACTCAAGATAGCCTCGGTTTCTTCCTTTGAGAGCAACTGCTTTTTTCTTGTCATCTCCCGGAACATCATTTACCTCTTCTCTCGCCAGTCTAAATATTAAACTTGTTGCTTGATCATATCATTTAAAATCCATTGTTATTCATTGTTATTCAAAGATGCGATAAGTACTGGTGAAGTTGAGAACTGATAGACTGCTGGTTTCAAATTCAAGATCACCGGCATAAATTAAATATCCTTTATCGCCTCCGGATATTTTGTTAAAGTAGCTCACATTACTATGTAGCGATTTATTGTAGGTCATTGCTGCTTTAATCTCTACAGGGAAGAGATTTCTGCCTTTTTTGTATAACAGGTCGATTTCTTTTTGGTTTGCATCGCGGTAAAAGTGCAGAGCAGATTCCAATCCCTGGTTCATCATTGCTTTAAGAGCTTCTATAATAACCATGTTCTCAAACAAGTTTCCCAGCAAAGGGTCCCTTGGAACCTGTTCTATTTCATTTATGCCCAGCAAGTACGCCGCCAACCCGACATCAGTAAAGTATAATTTGGGTGATTTTACAATGCGTTTGCCAAAATTAGCATGGTATGGCTTTAACCTGAAGATGATAAAAGAAGCTTCCAGAATTGATAACCATTCACCCAGGGTAGTGCTTGATACACCAATATCACCGCTTAAAGCATGAAGATTAATTAGTTGACCGGTACGGCCGGCCAGTAGATGTAAAAACTTTTCATATTGATCGAGGTTACGAATATTGCTGACCCGGCGGAGATCTCTTTCAATATAAGTTTGATAGTAATTGCGATAAACTTTATGCGGCTCCAGCTTATCTTTATAGATGCGGGGCAGGAACCCAGTAAAAATAAATTCATCCCGGTTTAAATTGTAACCTGCTTGAGATAACTCCTTTATAGATAGGGGGTATAAAGTTAGTAGCGCTGTTCGGCCGGCCAAAGACTGGGTAATCGCTTCGTGCAAGTTTAAGTGATGGCTGCCGGTTAGTATAAACTGCCCCGGTTTTTCATTCTCATCAGCCATGACCTGGATATAAGAAAGCAGGTCAGGAACTCTTTGTACTTCATCAATGATTACCGGAGGCGGAAATGAAGAGAATAATGCCCGGGGATCTTCAACCGCTAATTGCCTTATATCGGGAGACTCAAGGTTGCAGTAATTGTAATTAGCAAAAACCATCTGTGCCAGGGTAGTCTTGCCGGCCTGACGGGGCCCTGTTATCGTAACAACAGGGTACTGGGTTGATAAATTAATTAATTCAGCTTCAATATCTCGCTTAATCATGGTTAAATAATAGCAGGTATCTTTGCAAATTTCAAGTATAACTTAAAATATGCAAAATTTAAGGGAAACCCCCGCAATTAATTTCGAATTAATTTCGGGACACGATTAATTTCGGGACACAATGAAAATTTTTAAGCTGTCATATCCGTAGCCGATACAATTAGATGTTAAATAATAGAAGACAGGGGGACGTAAATCTTGTCTTATTGTCAGCACTTACATATCCGTAGGACTACTTTCGATCACAGATAACTATTATTTAATAGAAGAGCAGAAAAGGCCATGAGACATAATATACGTCTCCCTTTCTTAATGTGTCTGAAGCGAGCCGAAGGACCGAATACCGGTCTGTTGTCCTGAACTACCAGGATGCATGGGGTCTATTGACCCCGTGAGGATGTCACAAAGCCCCTATCAATTAACTTTGACAGATAAGTGTATGCTGTTCGCCTGCTAACGCCGAGGCCTTCAATCAGGTATTAGTTTTTGGTATAGAATTCTAAAAACAGCAAATCAACCAGTTCTTTTTGATAAATATCAGGCAGCTCTTCCTTAATATGATGGCCTTGTAATTCAGGTCCCCGCCGAGTTTTTTGACCGGGTTGTTTTTCTGCACCTGCCGGTTGATGCGTTTATTAACAAAAGTTACATCGCTAGCAGCAAGGGTGTGCTGCTTGTCCCAATTACCAACCTTGAAATCGGTGTTTAGGATGAGCGGAAATAAATAAATGCATGTGATCTAGCATAGTTTCCAACTCAGCGATCTGGAATTCATATTCAGCAGCGATCGCGTTAAAAAGTTTACGGCAATAATCGGCTACCTCACCGGTTATAATGGACCTAGAATCTGAGACACACTTTTGCAGAATAATTACGGGCCCCTTTTGTAGCCTGTAAGCTAAGCCTCAATATACTTTAAGTGCAGATGTGAATAATTCATTTCCCTCGGAAACTCCTGTTTCGCAGGTAGCTCGGCCATGGTTTGAAGATAAAGCTTGTGATCTTGATTGTTGAGAATAGTAGGAAGAAGCCGATGTCCGGGAATAATTTTCATTGTGTCCCGAAATTATTATAAAATTACCCATAAAATTTCCTCAGGGTGCTCAATAAAGTGCTGCCGATGGGATAAACTTGCTGCTACCAACCAGGGCCCTACAGTTTACGACCGGTAGGCAAAAGCGGTGATCAGATCTGATCCAAAAATAAAGGAGTATATACAGGCAAGCAGGAAGGAAATGGTAGGGAATTGCAAATATATTATCGAGGTGGAAAGCATGATTAATCTTTATGCTTACCCGGCAATTATTTCACCACCAGAATCAAATTTTCTAAAACTCTGCAAGCAGCAATCAAGTTAAATCCTGGCTCAGCTGAACACGCGATCTGTGTCAAAGCAAGTAAAGAAAATTACCGGGGCAGAAGTAAAAGTAACTCTGAAAGGGATTTATAAGATAAGTAGGAAAAGGATTATGTAACGCCAAACCCTTTAAATTCACCTGTAGGTTCTTCCCATTTTTCCTGGACTTCTTCGACCCGGGCTTCAGGAGGGCCAATTTTACACCACTTCTTGTACTCATTTAATTTTTCTTCTTCACCCTCTGCAACTGTTTCCACCGTGCCGTCGGGCCTGTTTTTTACCCAGCCGGACAACCTTAATTCGCGAGCTTTTTGCCGGGCGGTAGATCTAAAATAGACTCCCTGGACCAGGCCATAAATTTTAAGGTGAAGTCGTTTCATATCAACTTGCTCCCCTTACCTTCAATATAGTAAGCCAGGCTAAGTTTTAATCTAACATTCGACTGTTCTGGAGTCAACAAAGAGGCAGTTTAACACTGGTGCCAGCGTCTTATTTTGTTATATTTCAAGACCTGACCCCACCACTTAAGTCAAGAGGAATGTTGCTATGATTGTAAGGCCGACCATCACAACATTACTGATGCTGTGCAGGATCATGGGGTAATAAACGCTCCCGGTTTTTTCATAGCAATCACCATAAACAATTCCCAGGCCAATCGAGAGGATCACCTGGAAAGGATGATAATTGAGGGTAAAAGGGTCAAAAGAAATACCAACATGGGCCAAACCAAAAATAACTGCAGCAATGAGATTGGCGTAGCTTATTTTCCCCTTAAAAAATCTTCCTCTGATAACAAGGGCCAGCATGGTAATGGCAAAAGCTCTGAAAATGAGCTCTTCAGAGGGGCCGGACAAAAAGAGCTGAAAGCCCATTTGCCCGAAGATATTGGTTGCAGTCAGGGGGTATGGGAATGGTTGAAAGGCCCCGGTAAAAATAGTGATCACATGGTTAACTAAAGAACCTGCACTAAAAATCAGGGTAAATAATAACACATATTTTTTGCCCGCCTCTTTATGGCCCCACTTAAAACCAAAATCGAGGGGTTTGAACCTGGCTGTGGCAGCTATTATGAAGATGAAAATGAGGGCCTGGGCGATATGGTGCACCGAGATCCAGGCATATGAGCCGTCCGGGTCAATAGCCTGGAAATTAAACAGGTCGGCAATAGCACCGGATAGCCTGGGCACACCCAGGAGTAATACTGCCAGGAACAAGATCCATAAACTTTTCTGCAAGGCTTTGTTCATTGCAGGTCCTCCAATTATTATTTTAACCCTCAACCAATTACCCAGCGAGGTTTTCAGCAAATCTTCCCGCTCTGTGGGTATATCCTTAGTTGATATCCAGAACATTTTTTCTCTTCGTTCCGGAAACGATTATTTCATAACACCCCTTTTTACAGTTAAATTCAGTTCATCACACTGAAAAGTCTGGATCTTGTCTGCACCCGGCAGTTGAAAAGCAATGCGGTCTGCCCTGGTCAGGATAGTTTCCGGACTAAATAAATGCTTTTTAAAGCTGTGAGTATTATATCAAATGCGATTTAGCCTTTACACCCGCCGAAAGTATGGCTGTAGGGAAAAAGCTGGCTCCTATAGATGTTCAAGCTAAAGGTCAATGTAAAGCATCCGTACATAATACTACTGCTGCTCTGTCTACGTTTTTACAGGCAATTCATCGGCTAAATTATGGTTGGCTTGAAAGGGGTCAATCTTCCAGTGCTGCAATTAATTGATCCAGCTCTTTCAAACCGGTATATTCAGGATCGAGGACTGTTGTTACCCCGCGTCCGTAAGCTCCTATCGCTTCACCAATTCCCCCGGTAAAAGTAGGGAAGGCAAAGATCATTGAACGCAACTTTGTTAATGGAATACGAGCATGCACAGCCAGGGTAAGCAGACCGAGTATTTCCCCGCCTGGGGGGCCTACTGTGGTTGCCCCAACCAGGGTGCCGGTTTTGCGATCAGCAACCAGTTTGATAATCCCACCGTTACCACCGTGCAAAATGCCACGAAAAGTCGCCGCTATCAGCTTGGTAACAGCAACCACGTCAAAGCCTGCATCCCTGGCTGCGGACTCGGTCAAACCAACCGAACCTACCTCGGGGTCTGTAAAAGTAACCAGGGGCACAGCATGGTATTCCGCTGGCGGATGCATTCTGCCAAGAATATCAGCAGCTATAATAGCCGATTGATACAGGGCTACGTGAGTAAACATCGCCTTGCCTGTCACATCGCCCATAGCCCAGATCCCGTCGGCTGCACGCATCCGCTCATCGACTTCAATTGATTTTGCTGAACTACTAAGCCCGATAGATTCAAGGCCCAGGCTGGTCAGATCAGGTTTCCTGCCGGTGGCTAAGACGAGGCGCTCAGATGATAGTTCTACTCCATCATCTAACCTAATAATAGTAGTACTGCCACGGAGCTCTACTTCCTTTGCCTTCGCTCCTTTATGCACTTTAATGCCATCATCGGCAAGAGCCCTTTCCACTGTTTCAGAAGCTTCCGGCTCTTCTAACCCCAACAATCGATCGCCAAGCTCCACTATTGTAACCTCGGTCCCGAACCTGGCCAGCACCTGGCCCAGCTCACAACCGGCAGCACCTCCGCCCAGGATAACAATTGACTCAGGTAAATTTTCGGCCTTTATGATGTCGTCAGTGGTCCAGTAATTAACCTTCTCGAGACCGGAAATCGGAGGGATTACAGGCTTCGCTCCGGTTGCAATCACGACACCCTTTCGGGCAGTAAAGCTTTTGTCACCCACTGTAACAGTACGTGGTCCAGTCAACCTACCCTCTCCATGTATTAAACGTCCACCACGCTTCTCAAATCTTTTTACTGCACCTTCGTCGTTCCAGCCCCCGGTTAGTTGACGAACCAGCCCGGCTATCTGATGCCAATTGGGAGAAATACGGGACTGGCCGGACATACTTTCGACACGGCCGGCTTCCTTCAATAAGTTTGAGGCACGGACCATCATTTTTGAAGGAAGGCACCCATAGAAAGGGCATGTGCCGCCCACTAAAGATGCCTCAATTCCAACCACATCAAGCCCGGCCTCAAGTAGTTGCAAGGAAAGATCTTCCCCGCAGGTTCCGACTCCAAGCACAATCACATCAGAATGATCCCCATGAGTATCCGCCCGGTTACCAGTACTGCTCATCATTTGAATCCTCCTTTTTGCTCTTGATAACGACCCAAAGATCATAATCAACAAGCCATTATGAGTCCATTCCCATTTTTAGATGGGGGTGAGTAAATAATTGCACACTATATTTAGCATGCCGGCTTCTGGGGCGACTTTAAGCTTTTTTATTCCTGTTCAATCACTTCTTTGCCGGCTTTACCGGTCATATGCTCGATTTCAATGGCAACGATGCCGGTTCTGTGGAGCTCATTTTCGATCATTTCCTGCCCTTCCCTGATATGGCTGGGGGTATATTTTTCAATTAACCACTGCAGGCCCTTTCTTTTCTCGCTTTCATCAGTAACTATTCTTGCTTTGCCGAAGGCGATCACACTGAGGTACAGGGTTGTAAACAGCTCTTCAGCAATCTCATCTTGGTCGATCACCGTAAATGAAACCTTTTCATTTTTTCTGATCCCGTCTATTTTTTGACCCTCTGTTGCGCAGTGGAAATAGATCATGTTGTCCCTGTAAGCATAATTTAAGGGCACGGTGTAAGGATAATCGTTGCTGCCGCAAATGCCGAGCACCCCGGTTTTACCTCTACTCAGGATAGCCTCGGTTGCTTCCTTGG
>PWGD01000029.1 GCA_003554395.1 Syntrophomonadaceae bacterium | reverse complement strand
TGGTCCAGGCTCAGGCTGCGCATACCACCCCTTTTGCAATAAAGGAGAGGCTTTTTACTGCCGCTGGCCTCCGTTATATTTTTGACCAGAGCCGGGAGCCTGGGAGCAACCATATCAAGGGCTGTTCTCCTGGCTTCCTGTTCTCCCATCTGGTAAAAAATAATACTGAGCTGGTAATATTCCCGGTCCTCAAAAAGAGGGATATTAACAGCCTCGGGAATCGAGGCTTCCCTGTATTCGCCGGGCGAGCGGACGTCGATAAACAGGATGTTATTTTTTTCAAGTGCCTCCCGGATCTCAATTTCCATAGTAATTTCTCCCGCCATAACCCTTTGTTGTTCAATTTAATGCTTTTTAATGCCTTGGTCCTGCCTGGCAAGTATATTGCGAACTGGCCCGGTTTTGAATATGGCTTAAGTTATAATCCAAATACATAATAGCATAGAACGGGGATTAGCAAAATGATCGCGATGGTCACGGCCATTATTATAAAAGTTTTTTCCGTAAAAAGGTAATTAAGGGTAGGCTAGCGAACTAATTATTAACATGGCCTGTCAGGGTTTGCCCTTTGCTTCTCAAGGCAAAAAGGCTGTGTTATAATAGCGGTCAGGAGGAATCAGTATGTCAGCAGACTGTATTTTTTGCAAGATCATTAACCGGGAACTGGACGCAGAAATTGTTTACGAAGATGACAAGGCGGTTGCCTTTAAAGACATTAACCCGGCGGCCCCCATCCATATCCTGATTGTGCCGCGCAAGCACATTCCTACCGTGCTGGATATGGAAAAAAGCGACGAAGATCTGATGGGCCATTTACATACAGTTGCCAATGAAATTGCCAGGTCCTTCAAGATCGATAAGAAAGGGTACCGGATTGTGATCAACTGCGGCGCTGATGCTGGACAAATTGTTTTTCATCTTCACCTCCACCTCCTGGGAGGAAGACCTTTGCTGCAGACCATAGCCAAGGGCAGGGGTGTTTAAAATCATTCTAGTAAAGTCCCTGGGTATTGGTTTAAGGAGAGGGGGGAAGAATTATGGCAGAAGTTAAAATAGGCAAAAATGAAACCTTGGACAAAGCTTTGAAAAGGTTTAAGAAACAATGTGCCCGGGCGGGGGTTTTATCTGAAGCCCGCCGGCGTGAACATTATGAAAAGCCGAGTGTGCGCCGGAAAAAGAAAGCGGATGCTGCCCGTAAAAGGCGCCGGTAAGGACTGAGGAGGCACTTATATGGCAGAAAAATCTTTGTCAGAACAGCTCTTTGAAGAACAAAAAGAAGCCACCAGAGCCAGGGATCGTTTCCGTTTATCTGTAATCCGTATGCTGAGGTCTGAATTGCAGAACAGCGCCATTGCCAAAAGAGCTCCTCTTGATGCTGAGGAAGAACTGGCCGTCTTGACCAGAGAAGTCAAAAAGCGCCAGGAATCAATGGGCGATTACCAAAAAGCCAACCGTCAGGAATTGCTTGATGATCTAAAAAGAGAAATAGAAATACTCAAGAAATATCTGCCCGAACAGCTTTCCGAGGAAGAATTGGAAAAAATGGTCGAGGCAGCGATAGCTGAAACCGGGGCTGACACCAGGCGGGACATGGGTAAAGTGATGGGTCTGCTGATGCCCAGGGTTAAGGGTAAGGCCGACGGAAGCATCGTTCGGCGGATGGTTGAAGAAAAACTGCAATAAATTGTATTAAAGGTCCGGCTTTCAAGGCCGGACCTTTATATCGGGGGAGGCAGGTTGTGTCGCCACAACAAAGAATTCTACTCTGGTTTGCCTGTCTGGTTTGCGGACTGCTTATTTTTATGCCCTTTGGGAGCGGGAAAGCCGTAAACCAGGTGGTAGCGGTCATTGAGATCAGCGGGATGATAGATCCGGGTACCAGGAGCTACACTGCTTTCGCTTTTGAAGAAGCCCGGAATATGGGCGCTGAAGCGGTGGTTTTGGAGCTGGACACCCCGGGGGGATTTATCAATTCTGCCGAAGACATCAGACGGTTCATGGATGAATATGACCGGCCGGTATATGCTTTTGTCCGCCCCAATGCCATCTCGGCCGGAGCTTACCTGGCCCTGGCCGCCGATGAAATTTACATGGCCCCGGGCAGCACCATTGGCGCTGCCGAACCCAGCTACCTCGGGGTGGGCGAAGTTGATGAGAAAATGCTTTCTTTCTGGGAAAAAGAAATGGCCGGCATGGCTGAACGCAGAGGAAGGGATCCCCGAATTGCCTCGGCCATGGTCCGCAGGGACATCGCTATCGAAGGCCTGGTCGAAGAAGGAGTTTTATTGACCCTGACCGCCGGCGAAGCATTGGAAGTAGGATACAGTGAGGGCACGGTCAATGATCAGGCTGCATTATTGGAAGCTGTTGGGCTTGAAAATGCCGAATGGCGCCCGGTTGAACAGCGGACCGCCGACAGCCTGGTTCGCTTGACCACCAACCCCGTGGTGGGAACCATTTTGTTGATGATCGGCTTTGGCGGTTTGGCCCTGGAGGTTATTACGGCCGGTTTTGGGGCGGCCGGCTTGATCAGCCTGGCTGCCTTTGCCCTCTACTTTGGAGGTAATATCGCTGCCGGCATGGCGGAATACTGGGTCTTACTCCTGTTTGCCTTCGGTATTGGTTTGATGTTGGTAGAAGCCGTAATGCCCGGCTTTGGCGTTTTTGGCATTGCCGGCCTGGTCGCTACCATTATTTCTATTGTGTTGGCGGCGGTTTCAGTCCAGACCGGTATGTTGATGCTGTTGATTTCGATTATTCTGGCCGCTGTTTTTTCTATTCTGGCCTTCCGCTTTTTTGCCCGCCGGGGAGCGCTCCGTCATATCATACTGTCCGAGGCAGAAACGGCAGATCTGGGCTACGTAGCTCCGCTTGACCAGAAGAACCTAACCGGAAAAGTAGGGGTAGCCCTTACTGCCCTGCGTCCTTCCGGAGCAGCAGAAATTGACGGTAGAAGAATCGATGTGGTCAGCGACGGTTCTTATATCGCCGGCGGCGAGAAGGTCATGGTGGAAAGGGTTGAAGGTGTGCGGGTTATCGTCCGCAAAGCCGGGGAAAATAATGAAAACTAATAACTCAAGTTTTATCTAGATTGAAGGGGAGGTTTTTTAAGTGTTTGAAGGCATACTTGAAGGCATAATTCCATTGTTGGCGCTTATAGTCGTAGTGGTTATCTTTGTGGCTGTTATTTTTAGTTTTATTCCTTTAGGGCTCTGGATTTCCGCCCTGGCGGCCCGGGTGCCGGTGGGAATTTTTTCATTGATCGGAATGCGGCTGCGCCGGGTCATTCCGGCTAAAATTGTAGTCCCGTTGATTAAAGCCACCAAGGCCGGACTGGACCTGAGCGCTAATAAACTGGAAGGTCACTTTCTGGCCGGCGGCAACGTGGACCGGGTTGTTAATGCCCTGATTGCCGCCCAGAGGGCTGAAATCCCGCTGCAGTTTGAGAGGGCTGCCGCTATTGATTTAGCCGGGCGCGATGTCCTGGAAGCGGTCCAGATGAGCGTTAATCCCAAGGTAATTGAAACTCCGGTAGTGGCCGCAGTGGCTAAAGACGGGATTGAAGTCAAAGCCAGGGCCAAGGTTACAGTAAGGGCCAATATCGATCGCCTGGTCGGCGGAGCCGGTGCAGAAACCATCATTGCCCGGGTTGGAGAGGGTATTGTCACCACGATCGGATCTTCTGATAACCACAAGGTGGTTCTGGAAAACCCCGATACGATATCCAATACAGTTTTAGCAAAAGGACTGGACTCGGGAACTGCTTATGAGATATTATCGATTGACGTGGCCGATGTAGACGTAGGCAAGAACATCGGGGCCCAGCTTCAGACAGACCAGGCCGAGGCGGACAAGCGTATTGCCCAGGCCAAGGCAGAAGAGCGGCGGGCTATGGCTGTAGCCAAGGAGCAGGAAATGATTGCTTCAGTTCAGGAAATGAGAGCAAAAGTGACCGAAGCTGAAGCAGAAGTGCCGCGGGCTCTGTCCCAGGCGCTGCGAGAAGGAAATATGGGAGTTATGGATTATTACCAGCTTAAAAATGTAATGGCTGATACCGATATGAGAGATAGCATCGGCAAGATGAGCCAGGAAGACCAGGAAGAAGACAACCTTTAAAAAGCGGGAGGCTTTCCAATGGAAGGGCTTATTACTTTTATTGTGATAATCATCGTTTTTAATGTGCTGAACAGGCTCATCGGTGCGGCAAAAAGGAAACAGCAGCCTCCACAGCGCCGCAGTGTTATCGGCACCGAGCGGACGATGCCCGGAAGGCCGCAACGAAGCAGTTTTGATGACTCTGCTTTTTTCCGATCCACCAGGCCGAAGGAAGATTATGACGCTTACGATGATCAAGAAGAGGAAGATAAAGTTGAGAATAAACAACCGGAAACAATCCTCGAGTCAAGAAAAAAGGTTAAAAAAAGCGGACCGGAGGCTTCTGCTTCAAGAAACCTGCGTAAACTGTTAAGCGATAAAAATTCCCTGGTAGCAGCCTTTATCTTCCATGAGGCCATTTCAGCTCCTCCTGCCTCGAGTAGGAAAAGCAAAACTGTTTTCAGCCGGCAGAGGTAAATTAGGGGGAATGAGATGGCGGAGAAAAAGTACTGGGCAGGAATAAAAACCGGACCCCCCGAGGATAGCGATATCCTGATCATGGGGATTCCTTTTGACGGCGCTGTGAGCGGGCCATGCGGAGCCGCTCAGGCGCCTGACCACTTAAGGGAGCTATCCGCCGGGACTTCGCCCTTCTCGGAAGAAGGACGGGATCTGCGCAGTCTGGTTATCCACGACCGGGGCAATGTTTTATTAAAAGATGACTGGAATGACTACTACAGGGAAGTTGAAGAGCAGGCTTCCGCCCTGCTGCAGACCGGCAGGCTTCCCCTGTTTTTGGGTGGTGACCATTCGGTTACTATTCCGCTGGGCAAAGCCTTTGCCGGCCATTATCATCCCCATCAAGTGGGCATGGTGCACCTTGATGCCCACTGTGACCTGATGGATAGCTATAAAGAATTGCACTGGTCGCATGCCTGTCCGCAAAGGCGCTTCCTTGAGCAGGAAAATGTCAGGCCCGCCAACCTGTTCCTGGTTGGAATCAGGGAATATGAACCTGAAGAAATTGTTTTTTTAAAAGAAAATAGAGACATTAACCTGGTTACCGCGCGCCAGTATTACCTGGAGGGGCATAAAGCCATTATTGATCGAATGGCCACCCGAATGGATCGTCTAAAGGCCGTTTATCTTAGCATAGATATAGACATCCTGGATCCCGCTTATGCTCCGGGAACCGGCACGCCCCAGGCCGGAGGCCTTTCCACCAGGGAACTAATTGAATTAGTGCGCGATACCATTAACCTCCTTCCGGTGAAAGCAATCGACCTTGTCGAAGTAGCCCCACCCATCGACTGCGCTAATATTACCTCCAAGGCCGCTTTGAAAATCATCTACGAAATATTTGCGGCCCTAAGACCCAATAAAAATCAGTAAAAGCCATCATCAAGTGGTTTTACAAATGGGAGAAAACCGCGGAGAGGGAGAAATCTTTTTTCTAACTATCTTAGATTAACAACAAATGATAAAATAATACCTGTATAGAATAGAATAGAAAGGGGCATGCTGCTTATTGGCAGATAACATTACAAGCCGGACGGTAACGATTGCCAGTGGAGATGAAGCGGTTCAGCTGTTTGGCAAACAGGACCGTCATTTCAGCCTGGTTGAAGATAATTTTAATGTCCGCCTGATCCCAAAAGGGCACGAACTGGTTATAGAAGGGGAAGCCGAAGCCGTAGAAGCGATTTATGCCATGTTCCAGGAACTGCTGGCCCATATCCGAAAAGGCCATATGCTGACCGGCCGGGAATTTGAATACGCCCTTAAACTAACCAGGCAGGGAGATGTCGGTTCAATCCGCTCCCTGTTTAGCGATCTGATTTTGGTCACCCCCCGCGGCAAACAGATCAGGCCGAAGACTATCGGCCAAAAAAAATACCTGGAAGCGATCCGTGCTTATGATATTGTTTTGTCGATTGGCCCGGCCGGGACGGGGAAGACTTACCTGGCCCTTGCCATGGCGGTCGATGCCCTGAAAAGCAAACAGGTTCAGCGATTAATCCTGACTCGTCCGGCGGTAGAAGCAGGCGAGCACCTCGGGTTTTTACCGGGGGACTTTCAGGAAAAAGTGGACCCCTATTTACGGCCCATCTATGACGGATTGTACGATCTTTTAGGGGTGGATGTATTCCAGAAGTACAGGGAAAAAGGCATCATTGAGATTGCCCCCCTGGCTTACATGCGCGGGCGGACCCTGGATGATTCATTTGTCATCCTTGATGAAGGGCAGAACGCTACTTCAGAGCAGATGAAAATGCTTTTGACCAGGCTCGGTTTTGGTTCCAAGGCAGTAGTCACCGGGGACGTGACCCAGGTTGACCTGCCCGGAGGCAGGTATTCCGGCCTGGAGGAAGCATCACGGATCCTATCAAATATAGATGGTATAGCCGTCGTGCATCTGACGGAAAAAGATGTTGTCCGCCATCCGCTGGTCCAGTGCATTATCAAGGCTTACGAAGCGTACGAAGGTTCAAAGGGAAGGGTAATTAATGAAAAAGAAAACAAGGCTCGGTGAAATTTTCAACCGGTCGGTAGCTTTTAAAGATAACGTCCGGTTACAAAAACTTGTCCTGGTAGCAGCTCTTTTCCTGACTGTCTACCTGATCATGCTTGTTGTAAGCATGCCGGCCCGGCTGGATGTATCCGTTGGCCGGCCGAGCCCGCAGACCATTTATGCCCCCCGCGATGCAGAAGATACTTATGCCACTGAACGGCTGCGTGAGGAAGCGGCTCGAAATGTATCCGAAGTTTACGACTATGATCCCCTGGTTTTAGAAGGCGCCCTGGCTGAAATTAATTATTTTTTTGATGAAGTCGTGGAAATAAAAAACAAGAATGAAGAACTTGAAACCGAAGATAAAATCGAGATGATCCAGGGTCTTCTTCCCGAAGAGCTGTCGGATGACACGGTGGCATCTTTGTTAACGACGGAAGATAATTTAAGGGATCTGCAGGAAAGGCTGAACAACTCCGTCCGGGAAGTTTTCGAAGCCGGCATCAGGGAAAATGAGGAAGAAGCAGCCAAAAGAGAGCTGGCCCGCGAAATTGCCCTTTATCCTTCCAGCGCCAACCTGAAAAGAGTGGCCGAAGTCTTAGTAGAGCCCCTGGTTGAGGTTAATATGTTTTATAACGAAGAGGCGACCGAGGCGAAAAGGGAAGCGGCCCGCGAAGAGGTCGATCCGGTAATCATTCTCCGCAATACTCTTATCGTCAGTGAGGGAGAACTGGTTACCGAACACCAGTATTCACAGCTGGAGGATATGGGCTTAATCCGGGGCCAGAGGGCCGATTATTCTGCCTATATCGGCCTTTTCTTGTTTCTGGTCATTTTATTTGTAGTGGCGGGCATCTACATATCGATATTTGCCAAAGAAGTTTTTGCCAGTCCCCGGCTTCTTTCGCTGCTGGGGATCGTTTTTGTCATTACCCTCATCTTTTGCGTGGCGGCCAACTATTTTTCCGGTTACCTGATTCCGGTGGCGATCGGGGTTATTTTAACTACGGTAATGTTCGGGTATAAACTGGCCCTGATTATAAATTTTGCCCTGATCCTGGCCGTGGGTTTGATTAGCGGGGGCGATTTTTCATTTATGGCGGTGGCCCTGACCGGGGGTCTGGTGTCCATTTATGCCGTAACCAGGTTGAGCCAGCGCAGCGACCTGGCCCGGGCCGGTTTCTTCGTGGCTGTAACCAATGCCGTGGTCATAACATCCGCCTACCTCTACTTCGGCAATGTCAGCTTCGAATATGATTCCCTGCTTAATTTTAGTTACAGCATTATGGCCGGTATCGGGAACGGGATATTTTCATCAGTAGTGGCTATCGGCCTGCTGCCTTACCTGGAGAACTTTTTTGGAGTAACTACGGCCATCACTTTGCTGGAGCTGTCAAATCCCAACCACCCTCTGCTCAAGGAAATGTTATTGAAAGCCCCGGGCACTTACTATCACAGCATGATGGTTTCCAACCTGGCTGAATCGGCTGCTGAAACGGTCAATGCCGATGCATTGTTGACCAGGGTGGGAGCTTATTATCACGATATAGGTAAACTTAAAAGGCCTTATTTCTTTTCAGAAAACCAGTTGTCGGGCGATAACCCCCACACGAGGCTGACGCCCAATTTAAGTTCGCTGATTATCAGCGCCCATCCCAAGGACGGGCTCGAAATTGGCAGGAAGTACCGCCTGCCGGATCCAATCCTTGACATTATCGTTCAGCATCACGGGACCAGCATGGTTTCATTCTTTTACCAGAAGGCCCTGGAAAACGAATGCCGTGAAGAGGTGTCCAGCGATAAGTTCCGCTACGAAGGGCCGAAACCGCAATCCAAAGAGGCGGCTATTGTTATGCTCGCCGACGCCGTGGAGGCGGGCGTCCGTTCACTCTCAAAGCCTTCCAGCAGTCGGGTGGAATCTATGGCCCGCAGGATGATCAAAGATAAGCTTGAAGACGGGCAGCTTGACCAGTCCGATTTAACTCTTAAAGAACTTGACCAGATCGCAGAATCATTTATATACATCATGTCGGGCATATATCACCGGAGGATAGAATATCCGGAAAAAACCCTCAAAGCAGAACTTGAAAAAAGGGCCTGACCCGAAAGGGGCACTGTCTATACATGAATGTTCACATAAACTGCCTGGTTGAAGAAATTTCATTTTCAAAAGCCTTAACTGAGACCCTGGCCACTACTGTAAAGAGTCTCCTGGCCGACAATGATCTGGATGGAGGAGAAGTCGGTCTAATCCTGGTCGACGATCAGTATATAAGATCTCTTAACAAGCAGTACAGAGGCAGGGATGCTCCCACTGATGTGCTGTCTTTTTCTTTTCTCGAACCGCTTAATGAAAATAAGCCCGGCGAGGGTGAATTTGCCATCGGCGATATTTACATATCCGCGGAAAGAGCCCGTGAGCAGGCGGCAGATGCCGGCCACAGCCTGGAAAAGGAGATTGTCATGCTTGCTGTTCACGGCCTGCTGCATCTTTTTGGGTATGAGCACGAAAAAGAAGAGGATCTGGAAATAATGCAAAGCAAGGAGCGGGACATCCTTGATAGCATTGACTTATAAGCAGGCGGTGGATTAAAGATGCAGAAATTGCTGCTCAGTTTTAAGAATGCATGTACCGGCTTGAAGTACTGTTTTTTGACCCAGCGCAATATGGTCATTCATACCCTGATCGGAGTTGTCGTGGTTGCAACGGCGTTTCTTTTGCGTATTAACCTGACCGGGATGCTTTTTCTCTTAACTGCTATTACTGTGGTAATGGTAACCGAAGTGTTAAATAGCGCTCTTGAACAGGCCATCGATCTTTTTAGCAAAGAACGCAGTGACCTGGCCCAGAAAGCAAAAGATATCGCCGCCGGTGCTGTCCTGCTCACTTCTTTATATGCTGTCATTGTTGGCCTGTGCGTCCTTGGGCCGCCCCTGTGGACATTAGCCGGCTCTGTTTTACCATTTTAAAAACTGAGAAATGTTGAGATATAACCCAACCCTAAACATTAACCGGCCCTGTTTGTAGAAGGGCATCACCCCAGGGTTGGGACAATGTGGTTGTTTTAAAAATAGACAGGCCTGGAGATCAATAATAACAGTTAACAGGCCGCCTCATAGAGGTGAACTTATGCTGACGGAAAATCTTTTGGCAGCGGCGCGGGCGGCCAGGATCAGAGCTTATGCTCCCTATTCCCGGTTTCCCGTTGGAGCGGCCCTGCTTACTGATGAAGGGGCTGTTGTAACCGGGGCAAATATTGAAAATGCCTCCCCCGGGATGACCGTTTGCGCAGAAAGGGCGGCCGTTATGTCGGCAGTGCATGCCGGCTACCGCAGGTTCAAAAAGATCGCCATTGTCGCTGATTGTTCGCCCCCGCCTGCTCCCTGCGGCGCCTGCAGGCAGGTTTTGTGGGAACTGGCGGGCCATATTGAAATAATTATGGGGAACTTAGAAGATGAAAGAATAATCAAATCCTTACCGGAGCTGTTACCTCAACCTTTTGGCGCTGATAGATGGTCCGACAACCCCGTAAGCGATGCCCTGTTTGAGGCAGAGGAGGGGTGGCGGCTGCCGGTATCTTTCCATCCGGTCGGCTACGTGGCCAATGACTTTAATGATCCTGATCAAATCCCTAAAAATTATAAAGATCTCTTGTCCCGGATAGTCATTGCACCGGAATTTGAAGAAGGCCTGTACCGGATTGAGGAAGAAGAAAGGATTAATATTATTTCTTATTTGCACCGGGCCGGAAGCTATACCTTGAAAGGGAAGCGTCCGGGCAGAGGCAACCAGGTTTACGGCGTATTTGTCTGCCGGGCCCCTTCAAGGCCCAATGCCATTGCCCAAACCACGGTTGACCTGGTTGAGAGAAAGAAAAATATCCTTACGGTCAGAGGAGCAGACCTGGCCCATGGAACACCGGTCCTCGATTTAAAAACAGTTATGCCGGACCGGTAAGCTATGACTTAATCTGAGGGAAGGTTGAACCATGCACCGTTCAGGTTTTGTGGCTTTAATCGGTCGGCCCAATGTCGGGAAGTCGACCCTGCTCAATGCCCTGGTCAACGAAAAAGTGGCCATTATTTCCGAGCGCCCTCAAACCACAAGAAATCAAATCCGGGCTGTTTTAACCAGGCCTGAAGAACAAATCATATTTATCGATACGCCCGGCCTGCACAAGCCAAAGCACAAGCTTGGCTCAGCTATGGTTCAAAAAGCGCGCAATACCATGCACGAAGTAGACCTGATCTTTTTTATTGTGGAAGCCAACCAGCCTCCCGGGAGGGGAGATGGTTATATCGCAGACCTTCTGCAAAATGCCGCCAGTCCAATTTTCTTGATTATGAACAAGGCCGACCTGGTATCACAGCAGAAGCTGGCCGCCCACAGGGAACTCTATCTGAAAGCGGGCCCCTTTCAGGACCATTTTTCCGTATCGGCTTTGCTGCATCGAAACCTGGGCCCGATGATAGACTCTGCTGTATCTTACCTCCCGGAAGGGCCTCAGTATTATCCACCGGACATGGTTACCGACCAGCCCGAACGCTTTATAGCGGCGGAGATAATCCGCGAAAAATTAATTGCCCTGACCAGGCAGGAAATCCCCTTTTCCGTGGCCGTGGTTATCGAGGAGATGAGTTCCAGGGAAGACGGCGGCCTGCTTGATATTTGGGCGGTGATCTATGTGGAAAGAAAATCCCAGGTCGGCATTATTGTCGGTAAAGGCGGGACCATGCTGAAAGAAGTGGGGATCAGGGCCAGGCAGGAATTGGAGGCCCTGTTCGGGCAGCATATATTTCTCGACCTGAGGGTTAAAGTGAAGCGGGAATGGCGCAACCGGGAAGAAGAGCTGCGCCGTCTTGGTTACAGCGATTAAACCGGACTGGAGGCCATACATTGTCCAGCCGAATATTTAAAGATGAAGGCCTTGTGATCCGGACCCGGGTCCTGGGCGAAGCGGACCGCCTGGTCACCCTGCTGACCTTAAAAGGGGGTAAATTTGAAGCCGCAGCCCGGGGCGCCCGCAAAATGAAAAGTAGATTAGCCGCCGGGGTCGATATTTTTACCCGCGGTGAATACACTTTCCACCGGGGCAAAACCTGGCCGATTATTACCGGCCAGTATCCCAAAGAACGTTTTCTCTGGTTTCGTGAAGATCCGGAGCTTTATCCTTACGGCCTTTACCTGGCCGAACTGGCTGACCGGCTCATAGTCGGAGAAGAGGCCTGCCCGGAACTGTATAACTTACTGCTTGGCAGCTGGCGTCTGCTGGGCAAAAGCGGGGACCGCAGTTTGATTTTAAGGGCCTTTGAGCTTAAGGCTGCCCAATACCTGGGTTACAGCCCCGGGCTGCATAATTGTCCGGGGTGCGGTTCTGAACAGATTAGGGGTTTTGGGCCGGGCGAAGGGAGCATGGTATGTTCGGATTGCTGGTCTGCTGATTTTATCAGCCTGGACAGCGGAACCATTGCCCTGGCCCGCCGCCTGCTGGAGGTCCCGCTGCACCAGGTGGTGATGATCAGGCCAAGCGCCCGGCAAAAAAATGAGCTGTCCCGTATGAACAGCGCCTTTCTCGCTTATCACCTTGATCCGGGTGAGTTGAAATCCAAGCGCCTGTTGGACGAATAACCCGGTAATCTTAATGGGGGAGGAATAGACATGAAGATAGGGATAATAATTTATTCCCAGACCGGTCACACCAGGGAAGTAGCCGGTCTGCTGCAGGAAAAAATGGCTGAAAAAGGACATCAGGTCGAGATTGAAGAGATCACCATCAGCGGGAAGACTCCCGCCCAACCGGGTCAGTTCGAGCTAACCGCCAGCCCCGATCCGGGTAATTTTGATGCCGTAATCTTTGGCTCCCCGGTGCAGGCTTTTAATCTGAATCCGGTCATGAGTGCCTACTTAGATCAGCTTCCCGCCATGCAGGGCCGGGAAACGGCCTGCTTTATAACAAAACAGCTGCCCATAAAATGGACCGGGGGGACCCAGGCTGCCGGCAAAATAAAAGACGCCTGCAAAGCGAAGGGAGCGGTGGTTAAGGGCGCAGAAATTATCTTTTGGGCCCAGAGAAAACGCCGGGATAGTATTAATCAAGCCATTGAACGCCTGGCTGGATTATTTTAAGGGACGCCATACTTGACAATGCTTAAGCCACTTGTTAGTATCTTTATAATCATATAGATGCCTGGCGATGATGGAAAGAAGTAACCGGAACAATCCTTTACAGGCAGCGAGTCGGAAGCGGTGGAAGCCCGGCAGGATCTTCGGTGAATGGCGTTCCTGAGCCAATAATCCTAAATTAAGCGGGCCGGGTCTTGAAAGAGACACGGCCAAGTAGGGTGGAACCGCGGGAATACCTCCCGTCCCTATGGTTTTTAAGGCCACAGGGCGGGAGGTTTTTTATATGTTTAAACAAAGGAGGAGTCTTTTTGGATTTACAGACACTGATCATTAAATTTCAGGATTACTGGGCTTCACGCGGGTGTTTAATCTGGCAGCCCTATGATGTCGAAAAAGGGGCCGGGACAATGAATCCGGCCACCTTCCTTAAATCACTGGGCCCTGAGCCCTGGTCGGTTGCTTATGTGGAACCGTCACGAAGGCCTGCAGACGGCAGGTACGGCGAAAACCCAAACCGGCTCTACCAGCACCTGCAGTATCAGGTCATTATTAAGCCCGCGCCGGCCGATATCCAGCAGCAGTACCTGGACAGCCTGGCCCATCTGGGCCTTGATCCGCTGGAACATGATATCCGCTTTGTTGAAGACAACTGGGAAGCGCCCACCCTCGGCGCCTGGGGTTTGGGTTGGGAAGTATGGCTCGATGGCATGGAAATAACCCAGTTTACATATTTTCAGCAGGTGGGCGGTTATGATGTGGAAGAGGTCCCGGTAGAGCTGACTTACGGCCTGGAAAGGATCGCCATGTACCTGCAGGATCGCGACAACGTCTTCGATCTGATCTGGACCGGCAATATCAGCTACGGTGAAGTTTACAAGAGGGGGGAATGGGAACAATCCAGTTACAGTTTCGATTACGCCGACCGGGAACTGCTCTTCAAACTGTTTGGGTTATATGAAAGCGAAGCCAAGCGCCTGCTGGAACTGAACCTGGTTTATCCGGCCTACGACTATATTTTGAAGTGTTCGCATACCTTCAATAATCTTGATGCCCGGGGGGCGATCAGCGTTACAGAAAGAGCCGCCTATATAGGCCGAGTCCGGACCCTGGCCCGGCTTTGCGCCGAGTGCTACCTGGAACAGCGTGAAGCTGCCGGATATCCGCTTATGGCTGGAGGTGGTCTAAAATGACAGAAAAACAAAATTTCTTGCTGGAAATAGGGGGTGAAGAAATTCCGTCCCGGTTTCTGCCGGGCGCTATGGAACAGTTAGAGCAGGGCGCAGCTTCCCTGTTGCAAGAAAACAGGCTGGGATACGGCAGTATTAAAACCTTTGCCACTCCCCGCCGCCTGGTTGTTTTAATCGAAGCCCTTGATGCCGGGCAGGCGGACCTGATAGAGAAGGTTAAGGGGCCTCCCAAAGACAGGGCTTATGATGAATCGGGCCAACCGACCAGGGCCCTGCAGGGGTTTATTAAGAACCAGGGCCTTACCATGGACCAGGTGGAAGAAGAAACTATTAAGAACGCCCTTTACGTGGTGGCCCGTAAAGAGATTCCCGGCCGGCCGACTGAAGAACTCCTTCCTGAACTGATGCCGCAGTTAATCAGGAAGCTCTCCTTTCCGCGTCCCATGTACTGGCAGAGTAAAGATGTCCGCTTTGCCCGCCCCATCCGCTGGATCCTGGCCCTTTACAGCGACGAGCCGGTCCGGTTCAGGTTCGCCGCTTTAGAGGCGGGCGCCAAAACCTACGGACACCGCTTCCTGGCTCCCGGGCCTTTTGAAATAGAAAATGTCGATCAGTTCTTTGAGTGCCTGGAGAATAACTATATCGTCCTTGATCACAACCGCCGCCGGGAAATGATCCTGGCCCAGCTAAAAGAAAAAGCTGAAGAAAAAGGTGGCGTGGCTTTAGTTGATGCCGACCTGCTCGAAGAGGTTACTTACCTGGTCGAATATCCGGTTGCCGTCGACGGTTGGTTCGATGAGGCCTACCTGGACCTTCCCCAGGAAGTGCCCATCACTTCCATGCAGTACCACCAGCGCTATTTCCCGATTGTAGAAAAAGAAAGCGGGCGCCTTCTGCCATATTTTATCGGGATCAGCAATAACCGGTTTCATCAAAATATTCGCAAAGGCTACGCCAAGGTTCTGCAGGCCCGGCTTGCTGATGGCCGCTTCTTTTTTAATGAAGACCGCAAAAAACCGCTGGAAAGTTATATCGAGCAGCTAAAAAGCGTGATCTTCCTGGAATCCTTAGGCAACCTTGACCAAAAGAGAAACCGCCTGGTTGAACTGTCCGCCAGGCTCGGACAATCGCTTAACCTGACTGCAGAGAGGATCGAGAAAACGCAGCGGATTGCTCACCTCTGCAAGGCCGACCTGGTGACCAGCATGGTTAAAGAATTTACAGAACTCCAGGGTGTAATGGGGCGCGAGTACGCCAGGCTCAGCGGTGAAGCGGAAGAAGTGGCCGTGGGAATTTATGAACACTACCTTCCCCGTTATCCCGGTGACCAGCTCCCTTCTTTCACGGAGGCGGCCCTGGTTTCCTTGGCCGACCGGATCGATACCCTGGCCGGCTGTTTCGCCATCGGCATTCAACCCACCGGCTCCCAGGATCCATACGGGCTGCGCAGGCAGGCCCAGGGTGCAGTCAGTATCCTCTTAAACCTGGAATTGAAGCTGGGGCTCGAGGATTATATTAATGAAACCCTGGATGTCATATCTGCTGAACTGAACCTTACCGCCGAGCAACGGCAGCAGGTAGAAACCAGCCTGCAGGATTTTCTGCTGCAAAGGATCCGCTTTGCTTTCCAGGAACGGGGTATAACTCATGATACTGTTGAAGCCGTCCTGGCGGTGCCTTTTGATACGGCAGCCGAACTGTTCAACCGGGCCGGGGTGCTGGACGAACAGCAGCAGAGCCCGCTTCTTAACGATGTTATTGCTGCCTATAATCGTGTGGCTAACCTGGCCAAAAATGCCCCCGGCGGTGATCCGGATCACGCCGCTTTTAGCGAACCGGCGGAAAAGGAGCTGTTCCGCAAATGGCAGGAAGCAGAAGTGGCCTTTGAGAGGGCTGCAAATCCGGTCGAAAAATTGTCAGCCCTGCGGCCCTTGAAAGGACCGATCGACAGCTTTTTTGATCAGGTCATGGTCATGGTGGAAGATGATCAGCTGCGTTCTAACCGGTTAAACCTCCTATCAAAAGTGACTAAATTGTTTAACCGGCTGGCTGATTTTTCCAAACTGCAGGCTCCATAAAATAAACTGATCCCGGCAGGAACGGCGCCGGTCTCTAGAGTATATAAGATGCAGTAATTCTATAGCTTTCATTGTCACGTATCCGGGAGCCGGGCTTGCATATTCAGGGGCAGGGTTCCTGCAATGATTAAGAGAGCCCGGAAGCTTTATACTTCCGGGCGCTGCGGTGCCCGGCTTGCCGGCTTAAAATAATGCCGGACTTTGGTTTGGCCTGTAAAATTATTGCTAACATCATAGGAGAGGGGCTTGTGAATGGAGGAATCTGCAGATAAGCCGGTAGTTTACATAGTTTCCGACTCGATTGGTGAAACAGCTGAGTTTGTAGTAAAGGCGGTCGCCAGCCAGTTTGATTCCGGCCAGATTGAAATGCGCCGGGTGCCCTTTGTCGAGACCAAGGAGCAGATTAAAGAAGTTTTTGCAGAAGCGACAGAATGCCGGGGGATTATTGCTTACACGCTTGTTATCCCCGAGCTGCGGCAGTTCATGGCCGAGGAAGCAGCCAGGCACTGTGTCATGACCGCTGATATCCTGGGTTCATTAATGGGTGCTTTTACCCGGGTTACAAATAAAGAACCCCATCTTGAAGCTGGAAGGCTGCGTCAACTCGACGAGGACTATTTCCGCCGGGTGGCAGCGATTGAGTTTGCCGTAAAACATGATGACGGTAAAGACCCCCGCGGCCTGCTGGAAGCTGAAATAGTCCTGATCGGTGTTTCCCGGACTTCAAAAACCCCTCTCAGCATCTATCTTGCCCACCAGGGAATCAGGGTTGCCAACCTACCCCTGGTTCCCGAAGTGGAACCTCCCGCAGAGCTGTTCTGGGCCCCTGCGCGTAAAATAATAGGGTTAATTATCGATCCCAAACACCTGCAGAAGATCAGGCGGGAGCGTCTGAAAACGCTGGGCCTGGGCGAAGACTCCGACTATGGAGCGGTGGAAAGGATCGAGGAAGAACTCACCTTTGCCCGAAGGATTATGAAAAAAATTGGCTGCACCATATTTGAAGTGTCCGACAAAGCGGTAGAAGAGGTCGCGAACCGGATTATCCAGATCATCAAAGAAAGAGGAGGCGAAAGTTGATGGCCGGGCAATTTGTATATACCTTCGAAGAAGGCGACAAATCAATGAAAAGTCTGTTGGGCGGGAAAGGGGCCAATTTGGCCGAAATGGCCGGAATCGGTTTGCCTGTCCCTCCCGGTTTTACAGTTACAACCGAGGCCTGCAACCTTTATTTGCAGGGGGCTGAAAAACTGTGGCCGGAGCTAAAAGAAGAAATACTGGATAACTTAAAAAAGCTTGAAAATCAGACCGGGCGCAGTTTTGGAGGCGAAAAACCGCTGCTTTTATCGGTCCGCTCCGGGGCGGTCGTTTCCATGCCCGGAATGATGGATACCATCTTAAACCTGGGTTTGAACCCGGATACTGTAGAAGACCTGGCCCGGGAAGCGGGAGATCGCCATTTCGCCCTGGATTGCTACCGCCGCTTTCTGCAGATGTTTGGCGATGTGGTCTTAGAAGTAGGGCACCATCACTTTGAAAATATTTTAACCGAGGCCAGGCAGAAAAAGCAGGTAGCTACTGATGCTGAACTGGATCAGCAAGCCCTGGAGCAGATTATTGATGATTTCCTGACCCTGGTCCGAAAACAAGTTGGCCGGGAGTTTCCCCTTGATGTAGAAGAACAGCTATTTATGGCTGTAGAAGCGGTTTTTAAATCCTGGAATACCCCCCGGGCCGCGGTTTACCGCCAGGCCAATAAAATTGCCGATGATCTCGGGACGGCCGTTAATGTCCAGGCCATGGTTTTTGGCAATATCGGCAATGACAGCGGCACGGGAGTCGCTTTTACCCGCAATCCTTCTACGGGGGAGCCGATAATATATGGAGAATATCTGCTCAATGCCCAGGGGGAAGATGTTGTGGCCGGGACCCGCACCCCCCGGCCCCTGGAAGGGCTGAAAGAAGATTTGCCGGAGGCATACCACCAGTTTATTGAGACCTGCCGGACCCTCGAAAGGCACTACCTCGATATGCAGGACATCGAGTTTACGATTGAAAAAGGTAAACTGTACATGCTCCAAACCCGCACCGGCAAGCGGACAGCTCCCGCAGCGATACGGATAGCCGTTGATATGGTTAATGAAGGGTTGATTGACAGGGATCAGGCCCTGATGAAAGTAGATCCCGCTCAGCTTGAGCAGCTGCTGCACTGGAGGATCGATCCCGAAGCAGAAATGAATTATATCGCCAAAGGTCTGCCCGCTTCACCGGGAGCAGCATCGGGAAAAGTTGTTTTTGAGGCCGACCGGGCCCATGAAATGGCCCAGGAAGACGAAAAGGTGCTCCTGGTCCGGCCCGAAACGACGCCGGATGATATTCACGGCATTATTGCCGCCCAGGGTGTTTTGACCAGCCGCGGTGGCATGACCAGCCACGCCGCAGTGGTGGCCCGCGGCATGGGAAAACCCTGTGTCAGCGGCTGTGAAGATTTAAGGATCGACCTGGCCAGGGGGTTTTTTTATGTAGGCGATCAGCAGTACCCTGAAGGGGAAATTCTTTCCATTGACGGGACTACCGGGCAGGTAATCCTCGGGGAGGCCCCCCTGATCGAGCCCCAGTTTACAGACCAGTTTTATGAACTGCTGGGCTGGACCGATGATATTCGCCGCCTGAAAGTCCGGGCCAATGCCGACACTCCCGAAGATGCCCGCCGCGCGGTGGAACTGGGGGCCCAGGGCATCGGCCTCTGCCGGACGGAGCATATGTTCATGGCGGCCGATAGGGTTCCGGTGGTTCAGAAAATGATCCTTTCATCAGACCAGGAAAAACGCAAGGAAGCCCTGGAAGAGCTGCTGCCGATGCAGCAGGGAGATTTCAAAGGCATTTTAAAAGAAATGGCCGGTTTTCCGGTCACGATTCGCCTCCTTGATCCTCCCCTCCACGAGTTTTTGCCGGACCGGGAGAATCTGCTTCTTGAAGTTGATCAACTGCGCCGGGAAGGCAATGAACCGGAACAGCTGCGGGAAAAAGAAGAACTGCTCCAAAAAGTGCAGTCCCTTTCCGAATTCAACCCCATGCTCGGGCATCGCGGCTGCCGCCTGGGCCTGGTATATCCGGAAATATATGAAATGCAGGTCAGGGCCATTTTTAATGCCGCCTTTGAGCTGCTGGAAGAAGGCTTTGATCCCGAAAAACTGCAGCCGGAAGTAATGATCCCCCTGGTCGGGCACTTTGAAGAAATGGAAAGAATGAAACAGCTTGTTGAAAAAACGGTTGAAGAACTTTTTGCAGCGGAGGGAAACAGGATTCCTTACCTGGTTGGAACCATGATTGAACTGCCCCGGGCCTGCCTGGTAGCAGACCAACTGGCCCGTTCAGCAGCCTTCTTTTCCTTCGGGACCAACGATTTAACCCAGACCACCCTCGGCTACAGCAGGGATGACTCGGAAGGTAAATTTTTGCCATTTTATCTCCAGCAAAAGATCCTGAAGGCCAACCCCTTTGCAGAAATAGATGTGGAGGGAGTGGGAAGGTTGGTGGAAATCGCCATCGAAAAAGGCCGTAAAGCCCGATCAGATCTGAAGATAGGGATTTGTGGTGAGCACGGCGGCGATCCGGCTTCGATCCACTTCTTTAATGCCGCCGGTCTTGACTATGTCAGCTGTTCGCCTTTCCGCCTTCCGGTGGCCCGCCTATCTGCAGCCAGGGCGGTAATTTCTGAAAAAGATCATAGCTGAAGCGTATTAAATAAAATTGCTGCCTGCTATTAACAGGAAAATAAATTTTTATGGCGAATGTTATATAAGTTAAAAATGTCGCAAGGAGTGATCTAATTGACTCAACATGGTAACCAGGATTTAGCTTTGGACAATATCCACCCGCCCTGTCAATCGGCCTGTCCGCTGCACCAGGGGGTCCGTGATTATTTGCTGGCTATCGCTACCGGTGATTTCGATCGGTCGCTGGCTATAATCAAAGAAACAAACCCGTTGCCGTTTGTATGCGGCACTATCTGTGCCCATCACTGTGAAGACGAATGCCGCCGTAATGATGTTGATAAACCTCCCTCGATCAGGGGATTAAAGAGGTTCGCTATTGAATACGGCACCGCAAAAGCATCACCTTCTCCCGAAGGGCCGCAAATAGAAGGCAAGGTAGCCGTAATCGGCGCCGGGCCGGCCGGACTTACCGCTGCATACGACCTGGCCCTCAGGGGAGCAGACGTTACCGTATTTGACAATAGCGATATGGCCGGAGGCGCCGTCCGCCATTACATCCCCCTCTACCGCCTCCCCGATGAAGCGATTGATCAGGATATCGATGAAATTGCCGAACAGGGGGTCAAGTTTAAATACGGGGTTGAACTGGGCAAAGATATTACGATAGACCAGCTGGAAAAAGAAGGCTACCAGTCTATATTGCTGGCCATGGGCCTGCCGGTCAGCAGGGGCCTGAAACTTCCTGGAGGGGAAGGCGAAGGCATTCTTAATGCCCTGCCTTTTTTACAGCAGGTTAAACGTGAAGGTTTTAAATTTGAGGACAGCCCCACGGTAATCGTTATCGGTGGCGGTAACGTGGCTATGGACGTCGCCCGCTCGGCAGTTAGAGCGGGGGCGGGCAAAGTCAAGCTGGCCTGCCTGGAATGTGATGAAGAAATGCCTGCCTTCAGCTGGGAAATTGAAGAGGCCCAGGAAGAAGGCGTAGAGATGAATCCTTCCTGGGGCCCGGATCAGATCATCAGGGAAAACGGCAAAATCAAAGGCCTCGGGCTGGTTGAATGCACCTGTGTTTTTGATGATCAGGGGCGTTTTAACCCCGAGTTTAATAAGGAAAGTAAAGATATGCTCGAAGGGGATCTCGTTATATTTGCCATCGGCCAGGGCGGAGATCCTGAGCCGGTCCGCGGCGAAATCGATATTGATGAACGCGGGAGGATAATATTTGACAACCGGACCATGGCTACCAGCCGGCCGGGAGTTTTTGCCTGCGGCGAAATGGTTACCGGCCCCGGGACTGCCGTGCAGTCTATGGCCAACGGCCGGGTGGCTGCTAAAGCGATTGCCAATTACCTGCAGGGAATACCCTTTGACAGCGCCGGTCTGGAAGAAGTTCCGGAACTCGAAAAACTGGATTCCAAAGTGGCTGAAGAAATCGATCGGATTGATCGCAATCCCATCCCGATGATGAGTCCCGAAGAAAGAACCCGCCACTTCAAACAGGCTGAATTTGGCTACGATCCCGAAACGGCTATCTGTGAAGCCAGGCGCTGCCTGACCTGCGCCGCGGGGGCGCAGCGAATTGACGAGCTCTGTGTTAACTGTCTGACCTGCGTCCGGATCTGCCCTTACGATGTCCCAATCATTAACGAAGAAGGCACGGTTACCATCCGTAACGAACAATGCCAGGCCTGCGGATTGTGTATGGGCATCTGCCCGGTTTATGCCATTAAATTCCGTTCCTCTTACGTGGACGAAGCAGCCGATAAAATTGCACCGGCTGTGAAGGAGCTTACAGCTAAGCGCAACGGAGAACCGGCCATGCTGGCCATCACCTGTGCTTACGGGGCTTTTGCCCTGCCGGAGTTTCTTAAACAAGAACACAAGGATACCGTGGTGGTCCGTTATCCCTGCGTGGGCAAGGTAGATTCCCTCCACCTGCTAAAAGCTCTGGAAGAAGGAGCTGACGGCGTTGTTGTGGTCGGCTGCAGCGAAAGCGATAAATTCAAATGCCAGTACAAAGAAATCAGCCAGTGGGCGGAAAAAAGAGTTAACCACGCCTCTGATTTAGTGGAAACGATTGGCCTGGAGCGTGAACGCATCAGTTTCGCCGAACTGGACGGTGAAGAAATCGATAAATTCGACCAGGTGGTGGCCGATGCTGTCAAAAAACTAAAAGAAGCCGGTTCACCTGCCGAGAGTGAGGAATAGTTTGCTATAGAAATCGAGCTCTGCCCAGCCCCGGCCAGTGACCTTTTGCCGGGGCTGTTTATTAATGACAGCGGGACGGGGGATTTAAACAATTAAGGGCGAGGCAGGAATTTTAATCCAACTGTCGAATAAATACATCCAAAGCGAAACCGGCAAAGGCGCTAATTTGTCTATAATTATGAGTCGGATTTAAAAAGGCCTTTAAGGCAGCTGCGTCCGATAATCCGGGCTATATTAATTAAGAGCGAAGGAAAGCGCGTAACTGTAATTATTATCTGCGTCACCCTGAATAGGAGCTTCAACCGGGTTTGCCTCGTCTCTGTTTTCGAGATGGGGTTTTTGTTATCCTGATTGGGCCTGAAGAGCAAAGGCAACCATAAATTTGGTGGAACATTATAAACGGCAGGTGTTAATATGGGGCAGGGCATTCCGGACAATATTATTGAAGAAATTAGACAGCATACTGATCTGGCAGAGGTGGTCGGAGAGTATTTAAAGCTTGAAAGCAGGGGCAAAAACATGGTCGGCCTATGTCCTTTCCACAACGAAAAGACACCTTCTTTCACGGTTTCGCCCGAAAAACAGCTGTTTCACTGTTTTGGCTGCGGCGCCTCCGGCAATATTTTTAGCTTTATCATGCAAATGGACAATTTATCCTTTCCGGAAGCAGCCCGTTTTCTCGCCAGGCGCGCCGGGATCAGAATACCCGAACCAAAAAGGACTTCCCCTGCCGAGGATGATATGAAGGATCGAATCTACAGGCTTAATGGCCTGGCCGCAAAATTTTATGTCCATTGTTTAAACAATAGCGGTCCCGGAAAGATAACCCTCCAGTATTTACATAAAAGGGGGATCGAAGCTAAAACTATAGAACAATTCATGATCGGTTATGCCCCCGAGGAATGGACCGGTTTTTTCAATTTTGCCCGAAACAAAGGGGTTAGCGCCGAATTATTGTTGCAGGCCGGCCTGGCTTCACCGGGGAAGGAAAAGGGCTATTATGACCGCTTTCGAAATAGGGTCATTTTCCCAATCTTTGATATCAGCGGTAAAATTGCCGGTTTTGGCGGAAGACTGCTGGACCAGAAAGGGAAACAAGGTCCCAAATATTTGAATTCGCCGGAAACCCCGGTTTTTGACAAGGGCTCTATTCTATATGGAATGAATCTGGCCCGGGAGTGGATCAGACGGGAAAAAATGGCCATCGTCATGGAAGGTTACACCGACGTTATAACCGCCTATCAGGCCGGGGTTAAAAATGTGGTTGCTTCACTGGGGACATCCTTAACCACTAACCAGGCCCGCAGCCTGCGTTCCCAGGCTGATACTGTAGTAACAGCCTACGATTCCGACAGCGCCGGAGAGGCGGCAACCTGGAGAGGACTGAGCATCCTGCAGTCAACGGGCTGCCTGGTCCAGGTAGCCGATCTTCCCGAAGGAAACGATCCGGATGATTATATCAGGGAAATGGGAGCGGAGGCCTTTCTGGAAATTGTTCGAAAGGCCTGCCCGCTGGTGGAATACCGGCTGCTGCAGTTAAAAAAAAGATATGACCTTTCAACGGAGAGGGATCGGCGTCAATATACAGAAGAGTTAATGGATATACTGCTCACAACCGTTAATGATATCGAACAGAACTATTATTTAAAAAAAGCGGCCGAAGAACTCGGAGTAGATGAAGAAGCGCTGCGCAGCGAATTGACAAAACACCGCCGCAGGGGAAAACGCCTCCCCCAGGCAGGAGAAAAAGAAATTTCGGAGAACAAACAAGGCATTAATATCAAACCTGCTGAAAAAATATTAATATCTTTAATGCTTCAGAGCAAGGATATTGCGATGCAAGGTCGAAATCAATTACATCTGGATTATGTTGACGATGAGCGGGTTAAAGAAATAATAAAGGTGCTCTTTGAGTATACAGCTAAAGAAACAACAGTTACCGCCGATCAGATTTTGAACCATTTCGAAGATCCGAAAATAATAAATTTAATTACAGAAGCAGTTACCGATCCAGCTTTGCAGGATTTACCACCCCGGACCGCGAAGCGTATGACAGAAGATTGTATCAATAAGCTTTATAGCTTGTGGGCAAAGCGCAAACAAAGAGAATTGCAGAAAAAACTTAAAGAACTGGAGCAGCAGGGCTCCGAAGAGGAAATAGAAAAACTGCTGAGAGAGCATCAGCACCTGTTAAAAGGAAAAGACGGCAACCCTTACCAGTTGGAAAAAGGAGGGGATATCAATGGCTAAAGATCTGGAAAAAACAATTTCCCTGGAAGATGCGCAACAAGAGTTGATTGAACGCGGCAAAAACAAGGGCTCAATCAGTTACAAAGAAATCATTGAGACCCTTCAGCCGTATGATCTTTCAGTGGATGCCCTCGATAATTTCTATGACAGGCTGGCCCAGCATGGGATAGAAATAACTGACGATACCACTGCCGACGTGAAGGAACCGGCTAAATCTGTTGATTCTGATGAAGAGGAAAAAGAGGAAGCAAAGGATCTTCTTTCAGTTCCGGAAGGGGTGACAGTCAATGACCCCGTTCGGATGTACCTGAAAGAGATCGGAAAAATTCCTCTGCTAACCTCGGAAGAAGAGGTTGAATTGGCCCAGGCCATCGAACAAAACAGCGAGGATGCCAGGCGCCGCCTTGCAGAGGCCAACCTGCGCCTGGTGGTCAGCATAGCCAAGAAATATGTCGGGCGGGGTATGCTCTTCCTGGACCTGATCCAGGAAGGGAACCTCGGCTTGATCAAGGCGGTAGAAAAATTTGATTACCGCAAAGGCTATAAATTCAGCACCTATGCCACCTGGTGGATCAGGCAGGCCATAACAAGGGCCATAGCCGATCAGGCCCGGACCATTCGCATCCCGGTGCACATGGTGGAAACTATCAACAAGCTGATCCGTATCTCCAGGCAGCTGGTTCAGGACCTGGGCAGAGAACCGCTGCCGGAGGAAATTGCCGAAGAAATGAACATCAGCGAAGAACGGGTCAGGGAAATCTTAAAGATTGCCCAGGAACCGGTTTCCCTGGAAACCCCGATTGGCGAAGAAGACGACAGCCACCTCGGCGACTTTATTGAAGACCATGAAGCCCAGGCCCCGGCTGATGCGGCCGCCTTCGAGTTGCTTAAAGAACAGCTTGAAGATGTCCTGGATACGCTTTCTGCCAGGGAAGAAAAAGTATTGCGCCTGCGTTTTGGCTTAGATGACGGGCGGTCCAGGACGCTGGAAGAAGTGGGACAGTACTTTGGCGTGACCCGGGAAAGGATCCGCCAGATTGAAGCCAAGGCGCTTCGCAAGCTGCGCCACCCCATGCGCAGCAAGCGTTTGCGGGATTACCTGGAGTAAGAAGGGCTGTTTTATTTATGGCAAACCCTTGACGGTTTTGCCTCTATTCAGTATAATACTAATGGCGATAAGGTTCCTCAGTAGCTCAACGGCAGAGCGACCGGCTGTTAACCGGTAGGTTGCAGGTTCGAATCCTGCCTGGGGAGCCAATTTTATGTCCATTTTCACTAACTGCTTTGTTTTTCTTTTCTCCATTCACAACGGTTTCTCTTAGAACAAAAGTCACAGGGCGCTACACTGCTGTCCAGTTCCCTGCCCCTGGGGATAATAAAGGAAACCGACTTTCTGGGGATCATGAGGCAGCTTTCTGTCAGGCGGACGCCTATTTCTTCTGCCGGTAATATTGAAAAGACCAGGCGCTGCTGCTCAATTGGCCAGCCTTCCTGGCCGGGTTGAGCGCGCATGCCCAGGGAAAAATCGAGCTCACAGGCTTTCTTGCTGATAATATCTTCAACTGTTTGCGACACTCTCCGTAGGGCCGATGTGCCGGCCCCATCGAGCGCCACTCCCATGATCGGATTTTCTGCCATCAGTTCCTGAACTCTTTGTTCCAAAGCGGAGCCTATGGTGCAGATTGCTATATTGAGATGGTCCGCTCCGGCCATCGCCCTTCCGACCAGCGGACCTTCAAAGCTTCCCTCTTCGAAGGTAATTTTATGATGTTCAAAGCCGGTTACTTCAACAATTTTATACATGGCTAAGGGCTTGAGCAAAGAATGGGCTTCTTCAATGATCTCTTTTGCGTCTTCGTAAAGTTTGGATGAAGCCCGGTTGGGATCAATTCCCTGCCCCTGCAGGACATCTTCCTCGGTCAGGGTAAAATTATATTCTGTGATTAGCTCATACATGGGGTCAACCTCCTAAATTTAAAAACAATCTGTTTACCATTTTAACCTGCTTCCAGGTTCTTGACAACAATCTAAGGGGTGTGTTATATTCATATAGCTGTTAGAGGTTAAGATTAATTTGAGGCGATGGGGGGCCCATAGCTCAGCTGGAAGAGCTACCGGCTCATAACCGGTTGGTCCCAGGTTCGAGTCCTGGTGGGCCCACCATAAATCTTGGCCCCTTCGTCTAATCGGTTAGGACACCAGCCTTTCAAGCTGGCAACAGGGGTTCGAATCCCCTAGGGGTCACCATTAAACTGGGCGAATAGCTCAGCGGGAGAGCACCTGCCTTACAAGCAGGGGGTCGCAGGTTCAAAACCTGCTTCGCCCACCACTAATTTTAAGGGTTTTGGAATTGAGCAGCCG
>PWGD01000156.1 GCA_003554395.1 Syntrophomonadaceae bacterium | reverse complement strand
CGGGCCGGCTGAGAAAAGTGCTCCCGCTCTTCTGCGGGAGGCGAACAAAATCATTATTGTCCCCGGTTACGGGATGGCCCTGGCCCAGGCCCAGCAGCCGGTCAAGGCTTTGATTGACACCCTGGAAGGCGACGGCAAGGAAGTGAAGGTGGCCATCCACCCGGTAGCGGGCCGGATGCCCGGGCACATGAACGTGTTGCTGGCCGAGGTGGGGGTGGATTACGAGAAGCTTTACGAGATGGACGCCATCAACCCCGAGTTTGCCGCTACCGACGTGGTGGTCGTGATCGGGGCCAGCGACGTGATCAACCCGGCGGCCACAACAGCCGAAGGCACGCCCATCTACGGCATGCCGGTGCTGCATGTTGCCGAGGCCGGGGCGGTCATTGTCTGCAACCTGGACGACAAGCCGGGCTATTCGGGGGTGGACAACACCCTTTACGGGCAGGACCATGTGATCGCCCTGTGGGGGGATGCCGCCCGGACGGTGCCCGAGCTTACGGGTCAATACCGGGAAACTGCTTAACCGGGATACAGGTGGTGCCTGACATTTCCCGGGAAATTCTCAGGGAAAGGTTTGTCCCGGTTTTTAAACAAGCCCATAGATTGATTGATAAACCTGCAGCGCCTGAGATGCCGGTAGAGCATAATCCGGTTGTTTTGTTCTTTCACCGGGCCCTGCCGGTTTTTCTTTTTTAGTGATATCTTATCCTGCTATTGCTACTTTTTTTCTGCCTGTATATAATGACCCTGTGATCAAAAACCCTGGTTCAGGATTTTGAGTAACAAAATGTTCCGATAGATCCGGCCAGACCGGAAAAAGTTTCAAAAGGAGGGGTTTTAATTGTTAACTGCAGATCATTTCTTTAACCTGGAGAATCACCCTTTTAAAGGGCTTTTTGCCGGAACTGATTATGTATGGGAAGCATTGCCGCGGCTCAAGCCCTTCATAAAAGAGTTTTTAAACCCCAATCTGCAGGAGGTCCGGAACGGCCAAACTGTTGTTGCTGAAACCGTAATTTTATATGAAGGTGAAGTAATTAAATCAGGGTTTACTATTGATACAGAGGGTAAAAGGCCGGTCGTAAAAAAAGGCGAAACCGTCTTGGAAGGAGCAAGCATCATATACGGCGGGTCTTACCTGATGGACGACCTGATCCAAATCGGCAGGGGTGTGGTTATAGAACCCGCGGCCCTGATAAAGGGTCCGGCTGTAATCGGTGACGGCACTGAAGTGCGACACGGGGCTTATATCCGCGGTGATGCCCTGATAGGAGATGACTGTGTGGTCGGCCATACCACTGAAATGAAGTCGTCGGTAATGCTGGGGGGCAGCAAGGCGGGGCACTTTGCTTATATCGGGGACAGCATCCTGGGCCGGGTCAACCTGGGAGCCGGAACCAAGCTGGCCAACTTAAAAATGATCGATTCCCCGGTAGTTTTAAAAATAGCGGGGCAGGTTTATGAAACCGGTCTGCGTAAGTTTGGAGCAGTCCTGGGCGACGGGGTGGAAACAGGCTGTAACAGCGTCACTGCGCCGGGAACGCTGCTGGGTAAAAATGTCCTGCTTTATCCCAACGGCACGGCCCGGGGATACTATCCCGGCGGCAAGATTATTAAAGTCAGGCAGAACCAGGAAGTTTTGGATAACCTGCCGGATGGTAAAAGTGAACGGTAAAGGATGATGTTTGGTGGACCAGTTGATCAGACTCCTGGAAGAGCGGGGGCCTTTAACCGGAAAGAACCTGGTCAGGGAAACCGGTTTTGATGTGTTCAGAGCCTGGAAAGCTTGCCATTCCTGTGATCAAATTTTTAGTCGTCTGGTTGGCAGGAGGTACCTCCGGCTGGATCAAAAAGTCGAAGGTTATGCCCGCCTTTCTCCTTCTATTATGAGAGAGTTCTTAAATTACACCATTGTAGGCCTAAAAAGACATGAACCGGCCCTGCAATCAATGGCTCAAAGCCTGCAGCAGCAGCTTGCCGCCATCAGCTCTAAAAAGATGCAGCTGGCCGGGCAGACTGTCGCCCCTTTAATAGAAGAACATCCAAAAGGAGATCTGATCAGGGAGCGGGCTGCCTTTATAATTGCCGGTGATGTGGTTTTCAACATGGCTCATGCCGAGCCCAGGCCCGAGTTTTCTACGGGCGAGCTGGTCATGGGCTCTGATCTTGATCTTATCATCGTGGTGGATGACCTCCCGGAAGCACTTATAACGGACATGGATCGGATTGTTTACAGGGAGAAATACAACCTGCTGATCAACCCTGCTTCAAAAGAAGAACTGGATTATATTATTAAAGATTTGGATAAAGTTAAGGAACAGCTCCGGTTTGACAGTTTTAAGGCTATGGTTGCTTCAAAAATACTTTACGAGGGCCATTTCATGGGTGGAAGCAGGAGCCTTTTCGCTTTAATCAAGAGCCTGCTGGATGACTTCGCTATCAGCTCTAAAATTGCTTTACTGGAAGAGAAAGCCAGCCAAGACCGGGTTGAGGCTGAGAAGCTTTTAGCTTCGCCGGGAAATAAAGATCAAGATGAAGAGTTGATGTCGTTGTTTTACACGACTGAAGAAAAGGAAGAAATATTTTAGAATAAGGCGGGATAGCATGGATCTGCAGGTAGTTGGTGATTACCGGGAAATGAGTGAGCTGGGGGCAAAAATAGTCTCCGAGACAATTCAGGAGAAAAAAAATGCTGTGCTGGGGCTGGCAACAGGTTCAACACCGGAAGGGATGTACGCCCGGCTGGTAGAGAAATATAGAAGGGGGGACCTTGATTTTAAATCCGTAGTCACCTTTAATCTTGATGAATACGTCGGCCTTGCCCCCGACCATCCGCAAAGCTACCACTATTACATGAAGCGCAACCTTTTTGATCATGTCAATCTCGATCCCGTAAATATCAGCATCCCCACCAGCAGCAGTGATGAAACTCTTGAGGAGGCCTGCCGGCAGTTTGATAAAAAGATTGAGCATGCCGGGGGAATTGATCTGCAGTTGCTCGGCATCGGTGTAAACGGTCATATTGGCTTTAATGAGCCGGCCCCTTATTTGAAAACCGCTACGCACCTGGTCGAACTGGCTCAAGAAACCATTGAAGCCAACAGCCGTTTTTTCCAGTCTAAAGAGGAAGTGCCCAGAAAAGCGGTAACCATGGGTTTGGGCTCAATTATGGCCGCAGATAAAATATTACTTTTGGCAAACGGTAAAAACAAGGCCCCTGCTGTCCGGGATTCGTTCAGCGGGCTGGTCTCTACCGAAACGCCGGCATCGTTATTACAGCTGCACAGAAAAGTAACAATCGTTATCGACCGGGAAGCGGCTTCTTTACTCTAATCCCGGTATCATCCACAATTATGAGCCCCGACTGAGGGAAACCTGTCAAGCCCGGCTCTAATAAATGCTCAACAAAACAAGGCTGATAATGTTATACTATAGTTGAATTGAGCCATTATGAGGTGAGCCTATGGAAGCCGGTTTTAAATCGGGGGCCCTTGAAGTTAACCTGGCCCAGACAAAACAGGAGCAGACTGAACTTCCCCCTGAACACAGCTGGTTCGTTTCGCTGTCTTCTTCTTACTGGGGCATCAACAAGAGGACTGAAGAACTTTTCCTGGAGTATAATCATCCCCACCCCAACTATGATTATATTATTGAAAACCTGCACACCATCAGTTTGACGGACTTGTGGCTCTACAGCTCAATTGAAGAATCGGAAAAAGCGCTTTTGTTCCTGGTTTCTCTGTTTGAAGATCTTGCCGCTAAAGATTTAACAGAAAAACAGCGGGAACAACTGGTTAAAACCCTCTTTAAATTTGTCGATCGCCTCCTTAATGAGGGCAGCTATCCCCCTCAAGTTATCTGGCGCTGCCTGGGGCTGATCGAAAAAGGGATGGATGCAAACGAAGCTATTTACCGCCGCAACTCCGGTTATTTTAAAAAATACCTGGCCCGGGCGGCGGCTGTGCCTGAATTCAACAGCGAGGTATGCCGGTTAACCAGGGCAATCCTGAGCAAAAACTGTGCCTTCTGGGCGGAAACAGCCAATGCAGAGTCCTGGTTTGAAAGTAAATCCGATCTTTTCCAACCCCATTACCGGGAAAAAATTAACTTGATCGGAAAACAATTTTTCGATGAGTTGGCTTCCCGGATTGAAAATTCCCAGACCTGGGAAGAAATTGAAGCCAACTTATTTTTTAATGACATAGCCAACCATTTTCGCCACTTCAGCGAAGAATTCAATCTTTCCATAGAAAGAGTATACTACCTGCTTTATGCTCTTCATCTCCCCGGGATGATCCAGCTGAAAAAGCATCTTCTCTATGACCTGAACCGCCTCTTAAAAACAGCCCTTACAGAGCTTCAGGAGGAGGAAATTTATCATTTCATCGATATGCTTTTCAGCCTTTTCAAAGAACTAAAAGACCAGCAAACCGATACAGTTCTGGACTGCCTCTTTACCCTGGGTAAAGAGGTGGTCGAGATAGACAACCAGGATATTACAGCCTATTACATGCAGAGGTTGATTGAGTTCGGTTTTGTTTATCCCGGCCAGATTCAGGTCACCACGGATTGGCAAACGAAAGCCAACGCCGATCATGTCAAAAATATTCGCATCTGGCTTGACCTGATCGAAACATCCCCCTACAGATTTAAGAAACTCCTTTCGGCCCTGGTTGTTAACCTGAGGCTCGGAGGAATTTTTATCTCTGACACCGACCTGTTTCAGCGGGATGTAACCAAACTCTTAAATGCGGACATTGCTCCTGTCTACAAGCAGGTTAAGCAGCTGGCCCGTTTTTTCCCGGTCTATTTTAATGAAATCGGGGCCGAAGGCAAGCTTCGCGAAGTAAGTACTGTTATTGATGAATTAGCAGGTCGAAAGGACCGGGTTATTCATTTTGTCCGCAAGCAGGTCCACTCCGAGAGTAATAATACCCATATCGACCTGGTCCAAAGAGTGGCGAATTACTGGTACAGCGGACGGCAGGAACAGCTCCGGGATCTATTGCCGGAGGACGTCTATGCATCTATAAGTAAAAACGATGAACATTACATCAGGATCAGCAGGCTGACCCGTTCTGTTTGTGATTATTTTGGAGTTGACCATGCCGGTTTATTGAAACTGCCTGAAGAAGAAGTGGCTTCCTTTCTCGATTCTTTAACGGCGGCAAATGAAAAAGATAAAAAGCGCCTGCTTAACCTGCTCCAGCTTTATCAGCTTCTTGAGGAAAAGTACTCCTTTGAAACCCGTAATATAACCAGCCTCTTAATGCAAAGCCGTTTTTTTAATAAAGAAGAGATTGATCTTATTTCAAAAATGATGAAAGAGGGATGCCACCGTGAAGCCCTCGAACAAATATACTCCTATATGTCCACTCTCAAAGAGATAATTCTCAAAAACGAGAAAACCGAGGCCATTGAAACCATATACTACAAGCGCCATATAGCCGTAGGGATTCCTTCCATGTACGGCCAGTACAAGGAACCTAAATTTGAAGCCCTTGGCTTGATGTACAGGTTGGAACAGGTTGCCTCGCGTTTAATGGAAGAAGTAGTGGACCAGGTCGATATGGATTATATCTCTGCCAAAACCCTAAAAAATATTTATGAAGTGCTGGTCCTTTTTAAAACCGGGCTTGAACTCGACGGCATGGTTAACCAGAACTTTAATTCCACCCTCGAAATGTTCAGGTACAGCTTGACTTCAGCCAGCGTCACCCTGGAGCAGTACATGAATATTTTCCGTTTTATGTCCCAGCATATCAAAGAACTGATCAATGAGTACTTCATCCGCGTTTATGATGAAACCATTAATATTGTAGTGCCCCAGATTTTTGATGACTCTCCCGAAACCATCGCCAAAGAGTCAGAAATATTCTACCGCGATATCTTATCTTCCGCATTCCTGGTCCAGGAGCTGGATCGGTTTATTGCCAATGCCATGAAAATGATCCAAAATATGCTGGAAAATTATTCAGAAGCTCATATCCACAACATGATGAGCTACAATCCCGATCTGGCCGTCAGCCCCCTGGACCGTGAAACGGTCCAAATGGATAACCAGCTGTTTCTGGGGGCCAAAGCATACTATCTTAAAAAATTGACAGCTTATGGTTTGCCTATTCCCCCCGGTTTTGTTTTAACCACAGAAGTCTACAGGCACAAAGATACGATCTTTGAACACCCTTCCATGAGCCAGGAGCTGGACAACATGATCTTTAAGCACCTGGCCGAGGTCGAAGCAAAAACCGGCCTAAAATTCGGCGATCCAAAAAATCCACTATTGCTTTCAGTCCGCTCCGGCACGGCGATCTCCATGCCCGGGGCAATGAGAACTTTTCTCAACGTAGGTATGAATGACCGCACCGCCCTGATCCTGGATAAGGACTCTGAGTCATCATGGATGGGCTGGGATGCCTACCGCCGTTTTATTCAGAGCTGGGGCATGTCCCACGGGGTGGATCGGGATTATTTTGACGAAGTTATGGTCCGGGTTAAAAACAAATATGACGTTGAAAAAAAGGCCAGTTTTACAGCTGCCCAGATGAAAGATCTGGCCCTTGAATATAAAAAGACCCTCAATGAACACGGAGTTTATATCGCAGAAGACCCCTATGACCAGCTCCGGCAGGCCATCAATAATATCTTTAACTCCTGGTCTTCCCGGCGCACTGTTGCCTACCGCAAGCATCTGCAGATTGCCGATGAATGGGGAACGGCAGTACTGGTTCAAAAAATGGTTATGGGCAACCGGTCGAAAGACTCCGGTTCGGGTGTGGTTTTTACCCACAACCCCAAGTTAAAAAAGCCCGGCATAAACTTATATGGCGACTTTACTCTCTGCAGCCAGGGAGAAGATATTGTCGCCGGCCTGGTTTATACGATGCCGATTTCGGAGAACCAGCGCAGTGAAGATTACCCGGAATGCGATTTTTCGCTGGAATCCGCTTTCCCACATATATATAAACAGCTACGTGTAATAGCCACCGAATTAATTGAAAAATATGGTTTCAACAACCAGGAGATCGAGTTTACCTTTGAATCGGGCGCTCCTGAAGATCTTTACATCCTCCAGATCAGGGAGCAAAATATTGTGCAGCAGGAAAAAGAGGCCGTCTTCAGCACCTCTCTGGAAGAAATGGAACCGGTCGGCAGGGGCATCGGCGTAGGAGGCGGGGCTATCAGCGGTATGATCAGTTTTGATATGGATGATCTGGTTAACAATAAGCATCAATACCCGGATCAAAAACATATCCTGGTCCGGCCTGACACAGTGCCCGACGATATCCAGATGATTTTTATGTGCGACGGTTTGGTTACCAGCCGGGGTGGCGTGACTTCCCATGCCGCAGTAGCTGCAGACAAGCTGGGCAAAGTTTGTGTTGTCAACTGTGAAGAACTGGTGGTTAATGACCGTGAAAAGTACTGTAAAATTAACAATTATATCTTTCGCAAGGGCGATGCCATCTCGATAGACGGTAAATGGGGCAATATTTATGCGGGCAGTTATCCAATTCAATATGTGTAATCTGGTTAAGGGGAGGAATCAAAATTGAGCGATCACCTTCAAAGCAGGAATAAACTGGGTATTAACGGTGTGGGAAGGATCGGCAAACTTACCCTTTGGAATCACCTTAATGCCGGATATTTTGACTACTTTGTTCTGAATATGGGACGTAAAGTGGGTAAAAAACTGGAAGATGTTATCGATTACCTGCTTAAAGACAGCACTTACGGTTCCCTGGATCGTTTTTTGTACGGTTATTCTGGTAAAACTGCCACCATTGAAATTACAGATCGGGAAGAAGAGATTTTTTCTATAAATGGTATACCCATAAAACTGTATACCAGGTCCCGCAACCCCAGGGACATTAACTGGGCTAAAGAAGGGGTTCAGCTGGTTGTTGAATGCACCGGCAGTTATGTTGACCCCACTGTGCCGGCCGATCACCCCAGGGGCAGTGTGCGCGGTCACCTGGAGGCGGGTGCGGAAAAAGTAATAGTCAGCGCTCCTTTTAAGATAGCAGACGGGGCCCAGAAATTTCCGGCCGACAGCTGCATGGTGGTCTATGGAATCAATCACGACAAATATGATCCTTCCAGCCATCATATCCTATCGGCGGCAAGCTGTACCACCACCGGCCTGTCTCATATGATTAAACCGCTGCTTGAAACCAGGGAAACATCGAAGATTATCACTGCTTCGATGTCTACGGTTCATGCCGCTACCAATAACCAGAAGATACTGGATGCTGTCCCCACGGAAAATGCTTCGGATCTGAGAAAGACCCGTTCGGTTTTTGATAACATTATTCTTACGACTACCGGTGCGGCCGATGCCCTGGAAGAGATTCTGCCCGAAATAAGAAATGTTGGCTTTATGGCTGATTCAGTGCGGATTCCCACCAGCACTTCATCCTTAATTATGCTTAATGTTACTTTTAAAACTGAATTGAACGCAGCCGGCGAACCGAAGCTAAACCGGGAATTGATTAATCAAATCTACAAAACGGCAGCCGATGGCGCCCAGAAAGGGATGGTTATCTACAGCGACCGGCAAAACGTTTCTTCCGACCTGGTTGGGTATCCGGCCGCGATCGTGATAGAGGGTTATGAAACCCATACCCGGACCGGGTTTATCCTGGTTAACTCCGATATCCTGCGTGAAAACGGGGTTGAAGCCCCCGTTGATATCAATATCCCGGTTACCCATGCTAAACTATTTGGCTGGTATGATAACGAACTTGGCAGTTATGTTAACTTTTTAGGCCGGCTGGCTGTCTATGTCGATAAGAATATGCCCTGATCTTTTTATGGAGTGAGTTAATGTCTGTTTCAAAACAGGATACAGTTGTTTTAGCCCGCTGCAAACGTTACGATCCGGAAGAAGTGCGCGCCGCTTTGCGGCAAATTTTTACTTTTTACGGTGGGCTGAGCAGCCTGATCAAGCCCGGTCAAAATGTTCTGTTAAAACCGAACTTGCTTTCTGCCGCCCCTCCTTCGGAAAGTGTAACCACCCACCCGGTTGTAGTAAGAGTGATGGCCGAAATGGTTAGAGAAGTAGGAGGAAAAGTTTTTGTCGGTGACAGCCCCGGCCATGATTCCCAGGAGGAAGCCCACCATATTTGCGGCATCCAAAAAGCGATCGAAGCAAGCGGGGCTGAAGCGCTGTTTTTTTCCGATACAGCTTATAAAAAGATCGAGGGCTACCGGCTCTGGGAAGTACCGCTTGCCGCCGAACTGGACAAAATGGACTTGATCATCAACCTGGCCAAACTTAAAACCCATGCTTATACCGGAATGACGGCGGCAGTCAAAAATATGTACGGTTGTGTTCCGGGCAAAAATAAGGCCCGGTTTCATTTTGAATATCCCGCCCCAAAAGATTTTGCCAGGTTATTGCTGGATGTTTATTATGCCGTCCGGCCTGCTTTTTCGATCATTGATGCTGTAATTGCCATGGAAGGGGCCGGCCCCAGGAAGGGCAAGCCCAGGCGGGTGGGCCTCCTGATGGGGGCGTCCAATGCCCTGGCCCTGGATAACGTTGCGGCTTCGGTAGCCGGTTTTCGGCCCGGGCAGGTGGCGACCCTGGCTGCGGCCCGGGAATTGCAGCTGGCGGGATCAGATCTTGGTTCCATCGCGGTGCGGGGTTTAACCCTGGAAGAATGCCGGGTGGATGATTTTGATCGGGGGCCTGTTTCGAATGGACAACTAATCAGGCTGCTGGCCCTGTTTCCAATGGCCCGGATCAGAGATTTTATTGCCGCCAGGCGCCCTTATCCCCGGGTCAATGCCGAACTGTGCACCAAATGCGGGGCCTGTTATCAAGCCTGCCCGGCCCGGGTGATCGAGTTTAACGATTCCATTCCGGATCTAGACAAGGCGGGTTGCATTCGCTGTTACTGCTGCCGGGAGTTTTGCCCCCAGGGAGCGATTGAGGTTTCCGGCAGGTAACTCTCAGAGAAGGCCAACCTGGTTGACTCCGGTATGATGGTTATAATAATTTGAGATTGTTTTTTTTTATGATATAGTAATCTATATTGAATCAAGGACATTGTTGGAGCCGGAGGTGTTTTTGTTTGAAAATACTGGTAAGCGATACCTTTTCTCCGGAAGGGCTGGAACAGATGAGCAGGGATGCTGAAGTCGATTACCGGCCGGTCATAACTCCGGAAGAACTGGTGGCAGATATAAAATCCTATGATGGATTAGTGGTCCGCAGTCGGACCAGGGTTACCGCTGAAGTTATCGAAGCCGCTCCTAAGTTGAAAGTTATCGGACGGGCCGGAGTCGGTGTTGACAACATTGATGTGGAAAAAGCTACGGAAAAAGGGATTATTGTTGTCAACGCGCCGCACGGCAACACCATATCGGCAGCGGAACACACCATAGCCCTTTTGACCTCTCTGGCCAGGAACATTGCTGCAGCAAGCAGTTCTGTAAAGCGGGGCGAGTGGAAACGATCTGAATATACCGGGGTGGAGTTGAATCAAAAAATACTCGGTGTTATAGGAGTAGGCCGGATCGGCAGTGAAGTGGCCCGCCGGGCCAGGGCCCTGGGAATGAAGACTATCGCTTATGACCCTTATATTGCCAGGGATCATGCCGAAAAACTGGGCATTGAAATTGTTGCCCTGGAAGAGCTTTTGAAACAAGCTGATTTTATTACCCTGCACCTCCCCTTGAACCCCTCTACCCACCATTTAATTGGCGAGAAAGAACTGGCCATGCTTAAGCCGGGAGTAAGGATAGTCAACTGTGCCCGCGGCGGCCTAATTGATGAAGATGCCCTCTGCAGCGCCCTGCAGGAAGGCCGGGTGGAAGGGGCTGCTCTCGATGTTCTCGAAAGGGAACCTCCTGAGAGCTGTAAACTGTTGGAATTGAACAATGTTATCATCACCCCCCACCTGGGGGCGCTTACCAGGGAAGCCCAGACCAATGTTGCCCTGCAGGTATCGGAGCAGGTCATTAAGGCCCTGAAAGGAGAGCCGATTGTTTCCGCGGTAAATGTTCCGGCTTTAATGCCCGAAACAAGGGCTGCTATCGGGCCCTTTTTGCCGTTGGCCCGGGCCATGGGCAGTTTTTACCTGCAAATGTTTGGCGGCTCGGTTGATGAAATCGAGTTAACCTACAGCGGCCAGATTGCTTCCATGCCCCTGGCGCCGCTTACGCTTTCCTGCCTGATTGGCTTTTTACAGCACATCGTCGGAGATGGGGTGAACTGGGTTAATGCTTCATATATTGCCAAAAACAGGGGCATAGCGGTCAAGGAAACATCGACTACGGAAGTAAAAAACTACAGCAACCTGATTACGATGAGAGCCCGTTCAGGACAGGAAGAACATCTCATCTCGGGAACTCTCCTTAATAGTGATATGCGTATGGTCAGGGTTGATGAATACCGAATTGAAATTGTCCCCGCCCCCTACATGCTGGTGACGACCCATAATGACAGGCCCGGAGTTGTTGGTAAAATCGGGACTTTGCTAGGCGATGAGAATGTAAATATTGCTTCCATGCAGCTGGGTCGTAAGCAGGCCCGGGGTGAGGCGATGATGGTCCTGCAGGTTGATGAGCAAATGCCTGCTGAAACTCTGAACAAGGTGGAGAACCTTGATGTTATAACATCGGCTCATTTTGTTGTTATGCCGCAGAGTATTTTTTCCGGAGAGCATTAAATCAGAAAAGAGGTGCCAAAAAATGGTTAAAGTTTATGCTTTAAGTACATGTCCGTGGTGCAAAAAGGTCAAGAAACTGCTTGACGATAAGCAGGTCCAGTATGATGCTGTTGATGTGGATCTGGCCCAGGGTGAAGAACAGAAAAAAGCGCTGGCCGAAGTGGAAGAATTGACCGGACGGCGTGCTTTTCCGGTTACCGTCATTAACGAAAAGGTAATCCAGGGTTTTAAGCAGGAAGAGATAGAAGGGGCGCTTGAAGATGAAGCATAAAATATACTGCCCGGTTTGCCGGATTTCTTTTATTCACAGGGGCGAACTTGAGCCGGGGCAGGAAGTCTTATGTACTGTATGCGGGGCCGAACTAAAAATAAAGGAGCTGGACCCTGAAATTAAAGCTTCCCGCTATATAGAGGATCCAGAAACCGAGATTCGGCGGAGGTCGGAAAACTTCGCCCGCCTGCGTGGCTATACCTTTAATGAGGATAAAGAACTGGTCCTGGAGGGCCTGGTGGATAAGCACCGGCTCTACGGCGACTTTTATTGTCCCTGCCGCTTTGAAAATATACCGGAAAATGTCTGTCCCTGCCTGGAAACCAGGATGAACGAGGTCCGTAAAATGGGGCACTGCTACTGAAACCTTTTTCATCTCAAGGAGTGAGTCTCACTCCCCCTATGATCGGTCCGCAAAGGTTTAATGAATAGCAATTTAAAAAATTTTAAGAATCCGGTTTAACCGGTTACTTTTTCTGCGACAGCTAGTCGTATCCGTTTTGTGGCATAGTAACCAGGGGATCTTTGGATGCAAGCCCGTACTCCTTCGCGGGGCCCGTCCGGTTTTATCATTAACTATTGTCCTCTAATAATGTGTTTCGAAGATGGTCGGGCATATCGGCAGGATTAATAACCTGCCGGTGAAGGGCCGGTTTATTTTCCAGGGCGGCCAGATTATCCGGCACAGGGATTTCGGTTTCCCGGGCCAGTATCTTGATCAATTCCAGCTCGCTGCTGTCTTGAAAGGGGCTGTTTTTGAAGAGGGCCCGAATGGTGCTGCCGGTAAATTTATAAGGACTGGCTGTAGACAGGACTACTGAAAGATGGGGATCCTTTTCCCGTTTCAGGTATTTATCCAAAACATTGATCCCTACTGCTGTATGCGGATCAACCAGGTACTTTTTCTCGCTATAAGTGCCGGCAATTGCCTGCAGGGTTTCTCCATCATCGGCGTAGTCTGACCAGAAGGACTTATGGAGGGTAGCCAGGGTCTCTCTGTCTACTCTGTAATGGCCTTCTTCGGTCAACTGATTCATCCACGCTTTGATGCGCTCCGAATCATGGCCGGTTAATTCGAACAACAACCGTTCCAGGTTACTTGAAACCAGTATATCCATGGAAGGGGAATGGCTGTTGTACAGGGTTCGCCTTTTATCATAAAGACCGCTGTTGATAAAATCGGAAAGAACATTGTTCCTGTTGGCGGCGCAGATGAAGCGGTTCACCGGCAGGCCTAACCGGCCGGCGTAATAACCGGCCAGAATATTGCCGAAGTTTCCGGTAGGGACGACAAAATTTACTTTCTCCCCTTCCTTTATGGCCCCTTGGGAAATAAGTTGGCGGTAAGCAGAAAAATAATAAACTATTTGCGGCAGCAACCTGCCCCAGTTGATAGAATTGGCGGAAGTCAGCCGGTAACCGGCTTCTTTTAACTGACTGTTCATGTAGCGATCATTGAAGATTTGTTTAACTCCGCTCTGGGTGTCGTCAAAATTCCCCCTGACGGCAATGACATTGACATTACCGCCTTCCTGGGTGATCATCTGCAATTTTTGTATTTCGCTGACCCCTTTTTCCGGAAAATAAACAAATATTTTAACCCCCGGCACATCGCGGAAACCCTCCAGGGCTGATTTGCCCGTATCTCCGGAAGTTGCGGTCAGGATCACTATTTCTCTGTCCTCACCGCTTTTTTGAGCGGCAATGGTCAAAAGGTGAGGCAGTATTTGCAGGGCAATATCTTTAAAAGCGGAGGTTGGACCGTGCCACAGCTCCAGGACATAAATTTGCTCAGAAAGGCTGATTAGGGGAGCGACCGCCCGATGATCGAAAGTATCTGGACTGTAAGCAGAGCTGACAGCAAATTCAATTTCTGAAGGGCTGAAATCACCAAGAAACCGGGTTAATATTTCTACCGCTATTTCCTGGTAGCGGCCTGCCGGCAGGTTGGACCCTGGATAAGCTTTCAATTTACCTGCAGGCACAAACAAACCGCCATCGGGAGCCAGGCCCTTCAAAATTGTTTCCGAAGCCGTCACGTATTTTGCCCGGTTCCTGGTGCTGTAGTAGCGCATTAAAACCTTCCCCTTTCGCCGGCATGCAACCTGCCCCGGTAGATTCCTGCCGGAAATCTAAAGGATTTACTTCTTTCTTTCCCGGCTAAAATCCTTTTAAATGCTTGGGGCTCCCTTGACAAAAATATGGTAACGGGGTATTTTCAGGTCACGATTGTGCTTTTTCCACAACTTGTGCCACAGTAAACCTGAAGGAGTGTGAATTAAAATTGAAGTTTTTAGTGATAGTCGGAGATGGAATGGCCGATTACCCCATGGACCAGCTGGAGCACAGGACAGTCCTGCAATACGCCAGGACCCCCGGTTTCGATCGCCTCGCCGTGGAGGGCGAACTGGGCCTGGCCCGGACCATTCCCGATGAGCTGCCCCCGGGAAGCGATACAGCCAACCTTTCGGTTATGGGTTATGATCCCTTGCGTTACTATACCGGAAGATCGCCTTTTGAAGCGGCCAGCCTGGGAGTAGATTTAAATCCCGGCGACATTTCTTTTCGCTGCAATCTTGTCACCCTCTCTCCTGAAGAACCTTATGCCGCAAAAAAAATGAGAGATTATTGTGCCGGCGAAATATCAAACCAGGAAGCGGAAGTATTGATCGAGGAGATTAAAAGAAACCTCGGCAGTGAAGAAATTGATTATTATCGAGGCTTTAATTATCGGCACTTAATGGTGTGGCACGGCGCTCCCGAAGATTGGCAGTTGACCCCACCCCATGACATCAGCGGCCAGGGAATAGGAAATTATCTGCCTGTTGGCAGCGGAAGCCCTAAAATTAAGGAAATGATGGAAGAAAGCTATAAAGTCCTTGCCGATCATCCGGTGAACCGGAAGCGTGTTGAAAAAGGCCTTAACCCGGCCAATTCGATCTGGATCTGGGGGAACGGCAAAAAACCGCTGCTCACTCCCTTTGAAGATAAATATGGGCTTAAAGGATCGGTTATTTCGGCTGTAGACCTGGTTAAAGGGATCGGCCTGTTTGCCGGATTGAAATTGATCGAAGTCGAGGGGGCTACCGGCAACATTGACACCAACTACAGCGGTAAAGCCGAGGCTGCTGTTGAGGCCCTGAAAAAGGGTGACGACTTTATTTACGTCCACATAGAAGCGCCCGATGAGTGCTCTCATCGTTTTGAAACTGAAAACAAAATCAAAGCGATTGAAATGATTGATAGCCTGGTTGTGAAAAGAATTAAAGATGAACTTGAACAGAGCAATATAGAGCACAGCATCCTCTTGATTACCGATCACGCCACTCCGCTTTCGCTGGGCACCCATACCAGGGATCCGGTGCCCTTTGTCATTTACCGCAGTAACGATCCAAAAAACAACGCTTCCCGGAAGTTTGATGAAGCAAGCGCTGCCGGAGCAGGGCTTTATATCGGGGAAGGATTTAGATTAATGGATCGTTTTATAAAGCAAGTATAATGGCACCTTCATCGCCTAAAGCGCCGGTTCAGGTCGGAGCAGAAAAAATATTAACAGCCAACTTTATGGCTCTCCTGGGAGCGGTATTTTTCCTTTTTTTTGCTCTTGATTTCTATATACCGGTCCTGCCTTTTTATGTCCTCGATATCGGGGGTGGGGAGGCGGCAGTGGGGCTGTTAATGGGCCTCTTCACTTTTTGTTCGGTCATTCTCAGGCCTTTCCAGGGGCGCGATCTAAACCGCCGGGGACGTAAAAGGCTTCTATTGACAGGCATCATTCTTTATGCCGCCGCAGCGGTAGGGCTGATTTTTTTGCCTTCGCTTCCCCTGCTCTTTATATTTCGCGCTGTCCAGGGTTTTGGATGGGGGGCATTCCTGCTTGCCTTTAACACCCTAACCCTGGATCTGGCTCCCCCGGGCAGAAGCGGCGAAGCGCTGGGCCTGATGGGGACGGCGCCGCCCCTTTCCCTCGCCGTTGCTCCTTTTTTGGGCGAGCACCTGCGGATTTCAACAGGGGCCGGTTATCCGCTCCTGTTTTCTATCGCTTTTGCTGCGGCTGTCCTGGCCCTGGTTATGGCTCTGCTGGTCAAAGAACCATTAAGGGATAAAAGCGGAGATAAAAAGATCCCCCTTCTATCCCAAAAAGTATTTTTTCCTTCCCTGATTATTTTCTTTATGACCTTCAACCTGGGCTGTATCCTTACTTTCCTGCCGCTTTTAGGCGATGTCAGGGATATAGAAGCGGTCGGTTACTTTTTTACCGTTTTTGCCCTGACCGCCACAGTATTCCGCCCGACATTCGGTCGAATTTCAGACCGAATCGGACGCTCCAGGGTTTTTATTCCCGGGCTGATCGTAGCTTCGGCGGCCCTGATCATGATTGCCCTGGCTACAACGGCCACCCAGCTTATCCTGAGCGGCTTTTTTTTCGGAGCCGGTTTTGGATCGGCCCATTCCTCGGTAATGGCCCTGGCTGCAGACCGGCTGCCGGTTATGGAGAGAGGAGTTGGCATGGCTACTTTTACGGGAGCTTTTGATCTTGGCATTGTGGTCGGAGCAAGCACAATTGGGATCTTGTTAAAATGGTTCGATTTTACGGCTGTTTTCTATTTATGTGCCGCAGTCATGTTTGCCCCGGTTATAATTTACGGTCTTAAAAAAAGAATAAAAGCGTAGAAACTATCATGATGGGTTCTACCTGGATTCAGTATATGCGGCCGCTACTGCGCCGGCAAAAGGCGGTTCATGGGTCAAGGAAACTGTGATAGCGGTATAATTTTTATTTCGGGCCAGGCGGTAAGCCTCACCATGTAAATTTACCAGGGGCTGTTTGCCGGGCCATGTGATAATTTCTACTTCTTTTAAAGCTGCCGGCCCGATTCCGCAGCCGATCGCTTTTAAAGCTGCTTCCTTGGCCGCAAAACGGGCGGCCAGGGAAGCAGCCGAAGGTTTTTGTTCCAGAAAGATCTTTTTTTCGCGGGCCGTGAAAATCCTGTCCAAAAATCGCTTGGGGTATTTGTCACTTATACTCCTGATCCGTTCGATCGACACCAGGTCTACTCCAACCCCCAGTTTCATTAGCCCCACCTCCTCAGCAGATTATAGCACACTCCCGGTTGCAATTCTTAAATAAATCAACCTTGCTTTTTAAAAATGGTTATGGTAATCTTTAGTAGATATAACACCCTGTTGAGCAGGGCTATTTTAGGAGGTAAATTTTTAATGCAAGGTAAGGTAAAGTGGTTTAACCCTGAAAAAGGGTACGGCTTCATCGAAGTCGACGAAGGCAAAGATGTATTTGTGCATTACTCGGAGATTAAGGAAGAAGGTTTTAAAACCTTAGAAGAAGGTCAGGATGTCGAATTTGAAATTGTAGAAGGCAACCGCGGCCCGCAGGCTGCAAATGTAGTGAAAATATAACCTCGGGTTTGATGTGGATCCATAATTAAATAAGGACTCATGAAATCAGTTTTCCCCAATGGCCGGTATGCAGTGCCGGCTTTTATTTATGGAAAAAACAGGACAGCAAATAAAAAACAGTATTGACAGCATTAAATAGAGGTGGTATTCTTTTTTTTGTCGGATACCCGAGTTGTTTGGTCGGAATTTAAAGGGAGCATCAGGGCAGAGATGAAATTATCGGCAAAAGCGGAGTACGGGGTAAGGGCCATGGCTATTCTGGCTATTTACTATCAAACCGGACCCCTGCCATTGAGGGAAATAGCGGAACAGGAAAATATATCCCTTAATTTTTTAGAGCAGATCTTTCCTGCCCTCAGGCGTAAAGGTTTGATATTGAGTGTGCGCGGTTCACGCGGAGGCTATATGCTTTCCCGGCCCCCGACTGAGATCAATATCGGTGATATTGTCAGGGCTGTCGAGGGGCCGATTACCCCGGTGGACTGCCTGTCAGAAAATGGTGGCGAGCCCTGCTGCGATCGCAGAGAGGGATGCCTGACCAGGCAGGTTTGGGAAAAGTTGAGGGACAAGATTAACGACGTGTTAGATAATGTGTCCCTTGACGAACTGGTTGATTTCAAGCCGGCCAATGCAATACGGCCACAGGGAGGAGTATAACATGAAAAGTCGGCTGGTTTATATGGATCACGGTGCGACAACACCGGTCCGCAAAGAAGTTTTTGATGCTATGATCCCGTTTTTCCAGGAGCAGTACGGTAATCCTTCCAGTCTGCATACCCCGGGAAGGAAAGTCCGTCAGGCCGTGGAAGAAGCCCGGGAAAAAACCGCCCGGGCCCTGGGAGCGGGTGCGGAAGATATTTATTTTACGGCCGGGGGGACAGAATCAAACAATATTGCCCTGCGGGGCGCGGCTAAAGAACGGGCTAAACCCGGGCATATTATTACCTCTTCTGTCGAACATCATGCTGTGTTGGATGTATGCCAGGACCTGGAAAGAGAAGGCCATTGGGTTACTTATCTTCCGGTAGATCAGGACGGCCTGGTCGATCCTGAAACTGTAAAAGAAGCGATCACCGGCGATACTTTTATCATTTCGATCATGGCCGCCAATAATGAAATCGGCACTTTACAGCCGATCCGGGAAATTGGATCTGTAGCCAGGGACTGTGGGATTTTGTTTCATACCGATGCCGTCCAGGTTGTAGGTCAACTTCCGGTTGATGTGAATGACCTAAATGTTGATTTCCTTTCTTTAGCGGCCCATAAATTTAACGGTCCCAAAGGTATCGGCGCCCTGTACATGAAAAAAGGCGTAAAAGTTGATCCCCTTTACCGGGGCGGCAGCCAGGAGAGAAAACTAAGGCCGGGCACGGAAAATGTGCCCGGAGTAATTGGCCTGGGCAGGGCTGTGGAACTGGCTGTTTCTGAAATTCCGGGCAAGCAAAAGAAGCTGGAATATTTAAGAGATCGCCTCATTGAAGGCCTGATCGGAATTGGAGATGTTGTCTTAAACGGGCATCCCCAAAAACGCCTGCCCGGCAATGTTAACGTTAGTTTTAAATATATCGAAGGGGAATCAGTGCTTTTAAGCCTGGATATGGAAGGCATAGCTGCCTCCAGTGGTTCGGCCTGTTCATCCGGTTCGCTGGAGCCTTCCCATGTATTATCGGCAATCGGCCTTGATCATCCAACGGCTCATGGATCTGTGCGTTTTAGCCTTGGATTCGGTAACAGTGAAGAAGATATTGATTATGTTTTGGAAAAGGCGCCGCCCATAGTAGAAAGGTTGCGCAGTATGTCTCCGACATATCATGCCCGGTGAGGATTTAATAGAAAGGAGCAAGCTTGATGTACAACGACAAAGTTATGGAACACTTTAACAATCCCCGTAATGTCGGGGAAATCCCTGACGCAGACGGCGTCGGTGAAACAGGCAGTTTTAAATGCGGCGATACAATGAAGCTCTACATCAAGGTCAAAAATGATCGCATTGAGGACATCAAGTTCCAGACCTTCGGCTGCGGGGCCGCTATTGCCAGCAGCAGCATGCTGACCGAAATGGTTAAGGGCAAAACGGTTGAAGAAGCAGCACAAGTAACCAACCAGGACGTTGCCGATGAACTGGGCGGACTTCCGCCCATGAAACTTCATTGTTCAAACCTGGCTGCAGATGCCCTGCAAAATGCCATCGCCGATTACAAGGATCATAAAATTAAGCAGCAGTCGCTATAATATGCTTGAGCCCGGGCAGCCCGGATAATTCTTGGATCACCTTGACAAAGCTACCCCCGGAATGTTATTTTTTTATTAGCCTTAGCACTCTATAAATTAGAGTGCTAAGAGGCGAGACGGGGGGATTAATCATGACTGCCTCACTGAATGAAAGAAAAGAGCAAATTCTTCGCGCCGTAGTTGTTAATTATATAAAAACAGCCGAGCCGGTTGGGTCACGCACAGTGGCCCGTTCTTATCAGGGAGGGCTGAGTTCGGCTACCATCCGAAACGAGATGGCGGATCTGGAGGAGATGGGTTTTTTAATTCAGCCCCACACTTCCGCTGGAAGGATTCCTTCCCAGCAGGGTTACCGTTATTATGTAGATAACCTGATGGATTTAAATGAGCTGAGCGAAGACGTTAAAGAGAGGATCAGCACTTCGCTCAGCCCCGGTAAAATGCGCGAGATTGAACAAATCATCATGAATTCTACCAGGGTTTTATCATCTGCCACCAATCAGACTTCCCTGATCATGGGCCCGCAGTTTAGAAAAAGCGCCTTTCACCAGCTGCGGATTCTGCCTCTGGACGAAAAAAGAGGCCTGGTGGTTCTGATTACCGATACCGGGTACATTAAAAATAAAGTCATTGATTTACAGCATCAGTTAAGCCAGTCAGAGCTGCATCAGGTTGTCTCCTACTTAAACCAGAAGCTGTATGGATTGACCATCGATCAGGTCACCACGTCACTAATCAATGAGCTGAAAAGAGATTTGTTCCGGCGCCTGGAAATACTGGAGCAGGCTTTTATTCTTCTTGAAGAAAGCCTTAAAGAAGAAAAGCAGATCCGGGTATTTCTGGGAGGAACGACCAATATCCTCAACCAACCTGAATTTAAAGATGTCGATAAAATACGCAGGATGCTTAACTTATTTGAACAAGAACCCCTGCTTTTCAAGATTCTTGAGGATAATTCGAGCGAGGATGATATTGTCGTAAGGATAGGCTCTGAGAACGAACTTGAAGATATTAAAGAATGCACTCTTATAACAGGCACTTACCGCATTCATGACAAAACGCTCGGGACGCTGGGAGTGCTGGGACCAACCAGGATGGATTACAGCCGGGTGATCAGCGTGATGCGTCGCCTGGTCGATCATTTAAACCAGAGCCTGAGCAGCTCTTGAATGGGCTGAGAATCATAAAATATAAACAGTACGAAAAGGACCGAACTATTAATCTACAGGCAAGCAGGTGAAGCGCTCAATGTCCAGGAAGAGAAAAAAAGAAAGCCGGGAAGAAAAGCCCGAAGCACAGGAAGACCAAATAAGAGGAGCAAACAGCCTGGAAGGCAAAAACCGGTCAGCCGAACAGGAATCGGCCGGGCCGGGAGCTGATGACAGTAAACCGGTAGCAGAAGAGGCTGAACTGGTCGAAGAGGAACCGGCCCGGGACGAAGAAGAAACAGGAGCCGGGCCAGAAGAGAAGGACTGGGAGCAGGAGATGGAAGTTCTATCGGACCGGCTGAAACGCAAACAGGCTGAGATGGATAACCTGCGCCGGATCAGCAAGTTGGAGCAGGCCGAAGCCAGAAACTATGCTCTTTATGATTTTTTAAGCAGGCTGCTGCCGGTTTTGGATAACCTGGAAAGGGCTCTGGAATCGGCCCGCTCCGATGAAAGTGTTCCGCAGTCCCATGTTGAGGGATTGGAGATGATCTATAAGCAGCTGCACCAGATTCTGGATCAGGAAGGAGTAAGCATTATAGAAGCTGAAGGGGCCCCTTTTGATCCAAACTGTCATCATGCTGTGATGGAAGTTGAAAGTGAAGAGGCTGAACCGGGAAGCGTAGTGGAAGAACTCCAAAAAGGTTACTGGCACCGGCAAAGGGTTTTGCGGCCGGCCATGGTCAAAGTTTGCCGGGAATAAATAAAATTGCAAAAATTGACAAACTCAGGAGGAAAGCAAAATGGGAAAAGTACTAGGAATTGACTTAGGGACAACCAACTCAGCAGTTGCTGCTCTAATGGGGAGTGAACCTGAAATCATTGCCAACGCCGAGGGCAGCAGGGTAACCCCCTCTGTCGTGGCTTTCACGAAAGATGGCCAGCGATTGGTGGGCCAGGTGGCGAAAAGACAGGCTGTAACGAACCCGGAGCGAACCATAGTATCGATCAAGCGGGAAATGGGCACCAATCATAAAGTCAATATCGACGATAAGGAATATACGCCCCAGGAAGTTTCCGCCATGGTTTTACAAAAACTGAAAGCAGATGCCGAAAGTTATCTTGGCGAGAAAGTAACCCAGGCGGTTATAACAGTCCCGGCTTATTTTACCGACAGCCAGCGCCAGGCTACAAAGGACGCCGGGACCATTGCCGGAATGGAAGTGCTGCGCATTATAAACGAACCGACAGCAGCAGCGCTTGCTTACGGCCTGGATAAAAAGGGAGAAGATCAGAAAATTTTGGTTTTTGACCTCGGGGGGGGAACTTTTGATGTGTCGGTGCTTGAACTGGGAGACGATGTAGTTGAAGTCAAGGCCAGCAGCGGCAACAACCGGCTCGGTGGCGACGACTTCGACCAGCGCATTGTTGATTATATCGCCGATGAATTTAAAAAAGATCAGGGCATAGATCTGCGCCAGGACAGGATGGCCCTGCAGAGGCTGCTGGAGGCGGCAGAAAAGGCCAAAGTGGAGCTTTCTTCAGTAACCACCACCGATATTAATTTGCCCTTTGTCACTGCCACCCAGGAAGGGCCCAAGCACCTTAATATAACCCTTACCCGGGCCAAGTTTGACGAATTGACCGGCGACCTGGTTGAAAAGACCATGGGCCCGACCAGGCAGGCTTTATCCGATGCAGAGTTAAGCACCGATGATATTGACAAAATTATTTTAGTGGGCGGATCGACCAGGATCCCTGCCGTGCAAAATGCTATCCGCAACCTGCTCGGCAAAGAGCCTCACAAGGGAGTTAATCCTGACGAGGTCGTGGCCATGGGCGCCGCTTACCAGGCTGGAGTCCTGGGCGGAGAAGCCCGGGATGTTCTTCTTCTGGATGTGACACCACTGTCGCTGGGCATTGAAACTCTGGGCGGTGTTTTCACCAGGATTATCGAACGCAATACCACCATACCAACCGAGAAAAAACAAGTATTTTCCACTGCCGCCGACAATCAAACCAGCGTGGATATCCATGTGCTGCAGGGAGAAAGGGCAATGGCGTCTGACAACAAGACCCTGGGACGCTTTATGCTGGATGGTATTCCCCCGGCGCCCAGGGGCGTCCCCCAGATCGAGGTCAGTTTTAACATTGATGCTAACGGTATTGCCAACGTCTCCGCCAAAGACCTGGCTACGAACCGCGAACAAAAAATAACCCTGACGGCTTCCAGCGGGTTGGAAAAAGATCAAATTGATGAAATGGTGAACGAAGCTGAAAAATTTGCCGAAGAAGATCGTAAACGCAAAGAACTGGCCGAGGCCCGCAATCAGGCGGACAGCCTGGCCTACAGCGCTGAAAAAGCTCTTAATGATCTTGGTGACAAGGTTGAACCTGAAAAAGCTGAAGAGATCAAGAAAGCGGTCGAAGAGCTGCGTGAGGCGGCCCGGGGAGAAGATCCGGGCAGGATCAAGGAAGCAACCGAAAAAATGAACAGCTACATGCATGATCTATCTTCGAAGCTATACGAGCAGCAGCAGGCTGACGCCCGGCAGGAGGATGCAGCCGGCAGCGAATCCCAGTCTGCCGGCACAGAGGCAGAAGACGAAAATGTTGTAGATGCCGATTATGACGTGCAGGAGGAAAGCGATCCTGAAACAGACGAAGAAAAGACAGAGCGTTAAAACCTGGTCAGCAGCCGATCATTTGGGCCCGGCTTTTTGCCGGGACAGCCGATCTGGTTGTTGCAAAACATGCCGATTGATATAAAAGATCGGGTTTATATAAAAAATCAGGTTTAAAATCGACCATAGGCAGCGAGCCGGCCTTAATGTTATACTGTTATTGTGTTCGGCTGCCTTTTCCGAAAAGCGCCAGGATAGGCCGGTTAAGGCCGGTTTTAAATTATTACCCAGGCAAAAAGGATGATATCAGGTTATGAGTAAAAAAGACTATTATGAAATTTTAGGGCTGGACCGCAACGCTACCGAGGCTGAAATTAAAAAAGCCTACAGGCGGCTGGCCAAGCAGTATCACCCGGATCTTAACAAAGACGATACAGAGGCCGAGAATAAATTTAAAGAAATGAAAGAAGCCTATGATGTTCTGAGCGATCCTCAGAAAAGGGATCAGTACGACCGTTTTGGCCACCAGGCCGGTCCCGGCGGCTTTGAAGGGTTCGGCGGTACCGGTTTTGGCCAGGCCGGGTTTGGCGGCATTGATGAAATTTTTGAGCAGTTTTTCGGCGGCATGGGCGGCATGGGCAGCCGCCGCAGGCAGCGCGGCCCCGAACAGGGCGATCACCTGCGCTATGATCTGGAGATGACCCTGGAGGAAGCATTTCACGGAGGCGAAAAAGTTATTACCATACCCCGGACCGAGGTCTGTCCGGACTGTGATGGCAAAAAAACACAATCCGCCGCCGGCTCCCAAACCTGCTCTTCCTGCGGAGGCAGCGGCCAGCAGCAGTATACCCGGAGCACTCCTTTTGGGCGTTTTGTCAGCATGCAGGTTTGTGGAAGCTGCCGGGGTGAAGGTGTGATCATCAAAGATCCCTGTTCTACCTGCAGCGGCCAGGGGCGGATAGTGCAGGAAAGAAAAATTGAAATTAAGATACCCCCCGGAGTGGAAGACGGCTCCCGGCTGCGGGTAAGCGGAGGCGGCGAAGCGGGGGTCCGGGGCGGACCTTCCGGCGATTTGTATGTAGTGTTAAGAGTTCGGCCTCACAAGGTATTTCAAAGAAAAGGCAGTGATTTGTGGATCGAAGAATCCATAAGCATCAGTCAGGCTGCCCTGGGCGTAGAAAAAGAGGTGCCTACTATTGATGGCACCGCCAGCCTCAGGATACCCGAGGGCACACAGCACGGAGCCACTTTCCGGCTGAAAGGACAGGGCATGCCCCACCTGCGCGGTTCAGGCCGGGGCGATCTGCGGGTAAAAGTTAAAGTGCATGTTCCCAGGCGCCTCACTCCCCGTCAGAAAGAGCTTCTTGAAGAACTTGCCTACCTGAGCGGCGAGGAAGTCGGTGTTGAAAGCAAGGGCTTTTTCGACCGGATGAAAGATGCTTTTGGCGGCGGATAGCTGACTGCTCGGGCCGGGAGGTCTAAATGCATTACTTTTTTTTGGAAGGGCAAAGCTTGTCCCCCGGGGTGGAAGTAGAACTGGCCGAACAAGATATTAGCCATGCCCACCGGGTGCTCCGTTTAAAAAAAGGGGACAGAATAGCTGTATCTGACAGCCTGGGGACAGCTTTAAGCGGTTTTATAACTACTTCCGAACCTGCACTGGTCAGAGTTTTCCTCGATTATGAGCTTCCTTCAGCTGAATCTTCATTACAGATTACTTTATTTCAGGCCCTCTCCAAGGGCGATAAAATGGAGCTGATTATCCGCCAGGCGGTGGAACTGGGGGTCAAAAAGTTCGTTCCTGTAGCAACCATGAGGAGCATTCCCCGCCTTGATAACCATAAGCAGGAAAAGAAAAATAAACGCTGGCAGAATATTGCCCGGTCGGCCGCAGCACAGTGCCGGCGGGCATTTTTACCTCCGGTTGAAGATGTGCAGGATTTAAGAACCGTCCTTGAGGTCCTCAGGAAACATCGGATTTTGGTTCCCTGGGAAGAAGAATCTTCAATATCCCTGAGCGGAGCCCTTAAACAGCCCTGTCCTGAAGACCGGGCCGTTTTCTTGTTTATCGGCCCTGAAGGAGGGTTCGAGATCAGTGAAATAGAGGCTGTCAGGGAAGCGGGCGCCGAAGTAGTCCACCTGGGGCCAAGAATTTTACGCACGGAAACAGCGGCCGCGGCTGCTGTTACGATCATTCAATTGGCCTGGGGCGATTTGGAAGAAAGGGGTAGACGGTGAGTAAAAAAGCGGCTTTTTTCACTCTGGGTTGCAAAGTTAACTTTTGCGAGACAGAAGCGCTGCAGGCGCTCCTGGAACAATCCGGGTACCGGATCACTGATTTTGAAAACCGGGCCGACGTTTATGTCATTAATACCTGCACGGTAACCGGCAGCAGCGACCACAAATCACGAAAAGCAATTCGCCGGGCCAGAAAACGCTCTCCCCACGCCATTATCGTCGCTACGGGATGCTACGCCCAGGGAGATCCTGAAACCATTAAAGAAATGGAACAGGCCGATTTAATCATTGGCACCCGGGAACGCGAAAAACTGCCCCAAATCCTGGAATCGCTTCAACCCGGAACTACAATGGATCTGGTTTCCCCTCATCCTGCCGACAGCAGTTTTGAAATCCTTCCCCCCGTAAAAAGAAGAGGCCGGACCAGGGGTTTTTTAAAAATCCAGGAGGGCTGTGATCAGAATTGCAGTTATTGCGTAGTGCCCCGGGTCAGGGGACCTCTGCGCAGCCTTAAACCGGAAGAAGTTATGATCCGGGCTCAAAAACTAATTTGTTCAGGCTGTAAAGAGATTGTGCTGACCGGTATCCATTTAGGGCTTTACGGCACCGATCTGGAAGATGTTACCCTGGCCTCTTTATTAAAAGAACTGGAGCAAATCTCCGGCCTGCTCCGACTGCGCCTTAGCTCTATCGAGCCTTCCGATATTAATTCCGAATTGGTGGAGCAGATCACCGGCTCCTGGATGGTTTGCCCCCATTTGCATATCCCCCTGCAGAGCGGAGATGGAGAAATCCTGAGATTGATGAACCGACCCTATGAGCCGGTGGAATATCTCTACCTGGCCAAGTGGTTGAAGCAGGAGATCCCCGGACTGGCCTTGAGCACGGATGTGATAGTAGGCTTTCCCGGGGAAAGCGAGCGCCACCACCGGCGGAGCATGAAATTGGTCAGGGATATCGGTTTTAGCCGCCTGCATGTATTTAAATATTCACCCCGGCCCGGCACGCCGGCAGCCTCTTTTACAGACCAGGTTCCCGGTAAAATTAAAGACAGGCGCAGTAAAGAAATGATCGAACTGGGCCAAGAAATGGCCTCCGCTTACCGGCGTAGATTTCTGGGGACCGTCCAGCCGGTGCTTGTCGAAAAGGTGGTGCCTTATTCCCACGGAGAAGGTTTTACCCCTCATTACCTGCGGGTTAAAATTGATATGGACATCAAGGGCCTGCACTGGCGCGGCAAATTAATCAAAGCCCGTCTGGAAAAAGAAGAGGGGCCT
>PWGD01000040.1 GCA_003554395.1 Syntrophomonadaceae bacterium | reverse complement strand
CTTTTTGCAGCCTGAGGGCCATAACCACATCGGCGCCTTCAACCGCTTCTTCCAGGTCGTTGTAATAGTTAACTCCGAAAACATCCAGGTCCGGGGGCATTAAAGTCGGAGGGCCGGAAACCACAACTTCTGCGCCCATTTTTTGCAACCCCCACAGGTTGGAACGGGCTACCCGGCTGTGGCGGATATCGCCGACAATGGCCACTTTCAGCTCTTCCAGCCGCCCTTTCTTTTCCCAAATTGTAAACATGTCAAGCAGGCCCTGGGTGGGATGCTCATGCATGCCGTCGCCGGCATTGATAACCGACGCTTCCACGTTTCGGGCCAGATAATGAGAAGACCCGGAAACCGGGTGCCTCATGATTACACATTCTATGCCCATTATTTCGACGTTGCGGACCGTGTCTTTCAGCGTTTCGCCTTTGACCAGGCTCGAAGAAGTCCCGGCCACACTGACCGAGTCCGAGCTCATGTATTTCTGAGCCAGCTCGAAGCTGGCCTTGGTCCTGGTACTGGGCTCATAGAAAAGGTTCAAGACAGAACGTCCCCGCAGGGTGGGCACTTTTTTGATTTTACGCTGCATGATTTCCCGCATGGAGCGGGCAGTTTCCAGGATCAGGGTTATCTCTTCGGCAGAAATTTCCTCCAATCCCAGGATATCTTTTCGCCTTAAACTCTGCACCTATTTAATACCTCCTCCGGCAATAAGCTTTCAAGCTATTGTATTAGTTCATAAATCAGTCGGCTTTCTTTTCCAGGATATCGACCCGGTCTTCCTGGTCGATTTCCTTTAATTTCACTTCCACCAGCTCGCTGCGCGAGGAAGGCACATTTTTGCCTACAAAGTCGGCCCGGATCGGCAGTTCGCGGTGGCCGCGGTCGATCAGGACGGCAAGCTGGATACTGGCCGGCCGGCCCAGGTCGATCAGGGCGTCCATGGCCGAACGGATCGTGCGCCCCGTAAACAGGACATCATCAATAACAATAGCGTGCTTGCCGGTTAAATCAAAGGGAACATCGGTGGTATGCACTACAGGTTGGTCGTACCTTTCAATCAGGTCGTCGCGGTAAAGGGTAATATCGAGAATGCCGAGGGGAATATCAAAACCTTCAATTTCTTTCAGGTATTCCTGCATCCGCTTGGCCAGGGGCACACCGCGGGTATGAATGCCAATCAGGACGATGTTTTCTATGCCCTTGTTGTGCTCGATAATTTCATGGGCAATGCGGCGCAGGGCCTGCTTCATCGATTTTTCATCCATGACGGTCGCCTTGTGATGCAGCGCCATCTTATCACCTCCTTCCCCGCCCTGCCGGGATGCAGCAGCGGAAGGATTCCGGGCGCATAAAAAACCGCCCTAACTTTGGGAGCGGGCGGTAGATAACATTTGAAACTGTCGCTCCCTTGCCAGCCTCACAGGACTATCCTTAAAGGGTGCCTGACTAAAAAAAGTTTAGCATCTAACAGGAATCCTGTCAAATTATTTATACTAAATCGTAAACTCTTCGCCCCAACATAAGATTTTTGCAACCCTAAACAAAAATTATCCGCACTGAATTGCACTGAACTGTAATTTCTTTTATGAACTTCTTAAATCCTCCTATAATCTTTATAATTATATTCAGGCCTTACAAATTCTGGCCGCCTAATACTTTAGAAACGGCCCTGGCTATAAGGGCTTCGCCAGCCGAACAAACACTGTGCTGTGGTTCTCAGTTGTTGCTGCCCTCTGGCGCAGGTTGTTCATTTTGATCAGAGTCAGCTCCGGGATCCTGATCCGTCTCTTCATCTTCCTCTTCCTCGGGATCTTCAGGATCGCCGGGTTCTTTTTCCTCTTCCTCCGGTTCCTTTTCTCCGTTTTCTTCGGGCTGATCGGGATCCGGTTCATCTTTTTCCTCTTCTTCATCTATTTCCGGTTCCGGATCCGGTGTGGGCTCCGGTTCAGGCTCCGGTTCAGGCTCTTCGGGTTCGGGAGTAACCGGGCCGGGAAGGGTAAGCTGGGATCTTTCCGCTACCTGGGCCCCAAAGATCCTTTCGATGATATTTACCCTTTCTTGTTCATCGATAACCAGGTACCAGATATTCTGCCCGTCCCGGTAAGAAAGCTGACCGCTTCCGCTGAAGACGGCGGTTTCAATCTGGTCGGGGTTGACCCGCAGACCCAAAAGGCCCAGGGCCAGGACCTGGGAAAAGCTCAGTTCAGTATCGGTATTATCTTTAACAGCCCGGTAGAGGCCCGGTATGCGGGGAATATTGGCCGGTTCCTTGAACTGATCCAATAAAGCGATCATGATATCCTGCTGCCGTTCGGTTCGGCCCCGCTCGCCGCCCTGGAAACCGGCCCGGTTGCGCACATAATCCATAAACTTTTTCCCGTCCAAGCGCTGATAACCCTCCTCGACCAGCAGCCTGCCTCGGCCGAAATCATCGCGCACCTCGACTTCGACATCATAATAGATGCCTCCAATGCTGTCGATAATTGACTCCGCCCCTTTTAAGTCGACCACAACATATCCATGCAGAGGGATACCGCCTAAAAAATCGACGACGGTCCGGAGAGTAGTTTCGATTCCGCTCTCATAACGATTTTCGCCTTCTCCGGCCCGGTAATGGCCGTACATAAAGGAGTGGTTGATTTTGTCGTAAATGTCGGTGCCGTGAATCTTGACATAGCTGTCGCGGGGAATGCTGACCAGGGAGACCTGTCCGGAGCGGAAATTGACGGCCGCGATCAGGATCGTATCGGGCCGGTAAATATTTTGTTCCTTATCCGGAGAAACCGCACCGTCAAACCCCAGCAGGGCAATATTGACTGTTTCCCCCCTGAGCAAGCTGGAGATATCCCCGATACCGCCTTCCGCTTCCGGGCCTTCTTCCGCCGCAACCGCGGGGGGACTGAACAGCAGGACTGGAAAGTATGCCAGCAGGGCTCCTGCGGCCAATATAAGGATTAGCGCCACCAGCGCTAATTTAAAAAAAGAAAATCTTCGCTTTTTGTGATTTTTCCTGCTCATATTATGATCCGCCCTTATCATTGATGTATAAAAACAGGTCCGGCCATTTGATCCGACTTCTAAAATGTGCTGAATTTATCCAGGGGATAAAAGCGCAGGATTACCCTGCCCTGGATGTTGTCGATCGGAACCGGGCCGATTTGCCTGCTGTCGCTGCTCCTGTTCCGGTTGTCGCCCATTATAAATATATGACCATCGGGGACTATTACCGGTTCCCATCCGGCAGCCGTTTCTCCGCTGGTATAATTTTCTTCCAGCATACTGCCGTTACGGTAGACACTGCCGTCTTTGTGCTCCAGCCTGTCTCCGGGCAGGCCGATGACCCGTTTAATCCAGAGATGTTCGCTGTACCGTCCCGTTAAAACCGATACAATAGGGTTTTCAATTACCCTGTCCATGAAATTCCTTTCCCTGTCCACCCTGCTGTCGACGATCAGAATATCGCCCCGCTCGGGTTCAACATCAAAAAGATAGGGAGTGAGAAAGACCAGGACCCGGTTTCCCTCCCGATCAAAGGTCGGTTCCATGGATACATCGTTAATGGCATAGGTTTGGATGACCAGGGTGCTGATCAGCAGGGTGGCGACAATGATCAGGATGATCTGCTTGATCCAGTATATAAGCAGGGATGGTTTTTGTTCTTCGCTCATTTGTGCAACGCCCTCTTTTCTGACTAAGATAATCCTTATAGATTATAGCATTCTAAAGATATTATTGTCAGGGGTAAAAAAGTTGCTGCAGGGGAGTGCCGTCGCCAGCCCTTCCCCGGGGCGGTTTAATGCTCCAGTTTTCTCATCCTCAAACCAGTTTATTGTTGATGGCATAAATGGCCAGCTGGGTGCGATCATGCAAATCCAGCTTTTCCAGGAGATGGGCAACATGAGTTTTCACCGTGCGCTCGCTAATAAACAGTGCTTCGGCAATTTTCCGGTTATTGAAGCCCCGGGCAATTAAACGCAAAACTTCCATTTCCCGGGGGCTGATCTGTTTCGGGTTTTCTTTTCTATTTTGATCGGACTGAACTTCCTGCATCATTTTAGAGGCAGCCATGGGATGAAGGGTCGGTTTGCCGGTTGCAGCGCTGCGAATAGCGCCGGCCAAATCTGAGGCCGAAACATCTTTGAGCAGGTAAGAAAGCGCTCCCGCTTTTATCGCCGGCAGGACCAGGTCGTCCTCGGCCTTGCTGGTCAGGACCACAACTTTTGAGTCCGGGCTGGCTTCAAGGCAGAGCCCGGTCCCTTCCACCCCATCTGTACCGGGCATGATCAGGTCCATTAAAATTACATCGGGCTTCAGTTTGCCGGCCAGCTCGGCCGCCTCCCTGCCGTCGGCCGCTTCCCCGGCCACTTCGATGTCATCTTCCACCTCCAGGTAATACTTTAAACCTTCCCGGACCATGCCGTGATCGTCTACCAGCAGGACCCTGATCATTACTGTCCTCCCCTTTCCTCAGGCCCCGTCCCCTCTTCAGGGAGGGTTACCATGAGCTGCGTCCCCCGGCCGGGAGCGCTTTTGATCTCCAGCCTGCCGCCTATGGCCTCCGCCCGCTCCCGGATGCCGTAAAGGCCGACAGCAGTGGGGCGGATGGAGGTACCGGGATTAAATCCAACCCCGTCATCTCTGATTTCCATAATAATACCGTCTCCGCCCCGCACCAGCCGAACTTCTACCTTCCCGGCTGCTGCATGCTTGCTGATATTGTTCAGGGCTTCCTGGGCAATTCGGAACAGGCTTTCCGCGACCGGGCCCCGGGGGCGGATGGAAGGATCCAGGTCTGTTTTGACCTGCCACCCTTCACGCTCGCCGGCGCTCCCGAGATACTCTTCCAGGGCGGCCCCCAGCCCTTCATTTTCCAGGGTGACCGGCCTGATCTGGAGGATCAGTTCGCGGATCTGGCTGTGGGCCTGGCGGGCCAGTTCTTCCAGTTTCTCCATTTCGCTTACCAGCTTTTCAGTCCCGCCTGCTTCCTTCTCCAGCCGACTTTTCAGGGCGGCTGTCCGCATGGCCAGAACAAAAAGCTGCTGGTTGACCGTATCGTGCAGATCGCGGGCCAGGCGCATCCTCTCTTCCAGGGCCGCTCCCCTGCCCGCCTCTTCACCCAGGCGCCGGTTTTGCTCGGCCAGCTCGCGCAGCGAAACAACAGCATTTTCCAGCTGGGCTGCCATGTGGTTGAGCTGTTCCTCCAGCCAGCCCACTTCGTCCTCCGGGCCGACTTCCAACCGGGCCCGGTAATCTCCGCGGGCGATCCGTCCGGCCATCCGGCCCGCTTCCCATAATCTCAGCTTGACTGAACGGGAAATCAGCACTCCGGCAATCGCGCCTAGCAGCCCCACTAGGAGACCGGCTCCAAAACCCAGGATCATGGAGGAGTATAGCTCCAGCCCAAGATTTTGGCCGGTTCGGTACACGGCCAGGGCCGCCAGGGAACTGGCGGCGCCGACAATGATGTAGATGAAAGCCTGTCGCCACTGCAGGCCTAAAGTGCGTCCGCGGTTCAATTTGATACCCCCGGAACAGCCGGCATATAGAGCACCTTCATGTCTCCGATCCCCATCCTCGCTTCTATTAAAATGGCGGCGGCGGTGTCTTCCACGTTAATGGTTTTTTTAATGGACAGTCCGCCTATACCCGACTTTCCTTCACCGAATACATCCAGCTCCCCGAGCCCTACCGAGGCATCTACTTCCACGTTGACACCGTCGGGCACCCTGATCGTTACATCCCCGATCCCCGCCTTCAGGTAGACCCGGTGCGTCCCGGGCAAGATATTGGCAGTGGTAAAATCGATCACCACATCGCCGATGCCGTGAAAAAACTCCAGATCTTGATCAAGGGTCCAGGGGGCCCGGCCGTGGTACAGATCGCCGATGTGCCGCAGGTGGGAATAGCCCTCTTTTTCGCTTTCATCCTGGCCGGTCCTGGAAAAAAGCTTCCTGAAAAACAGGTTCCGGTCTCCAAACAGGATCGAGAAGCCGATCGCCACCAGGATCAGGGGCCAGCCGAAACGGGCCACATCGCCCATGCTTATGCCGGTCACCCCGGCGTTGGATAGGATGCCGAAGAGGCCGATTGCGCCGACCCACAGCCCGAGCCCAAGGGTAATCCAGGAAATGATTCCGAAGCTGATACTTTCAGACAGGATGGCAAAACCAAGCAAAAGCAAAACCGTGGGCCAGAAAGCAAGCCCCAGATCATATACTCCCAGGACCTGAAGTAAAACCAGGACCCCGAGGACAATGAAAATCAAACCCCACAACCGTTTTTTCATCTTGAACAACTCCTTTGTTATTTCAATTGGCGGCCTGCTGCCGCTGCCCGGCCGCTGATCAAAGCTTAACAGGCTGCGCCTTTATAACAAAGGTCCGCCGGAACGATCTTTGCATCGTCCTAAAGGATGATTTTTTTCAGGCCCTATTCCGACCCTAATCAAATAGGTTTCTATGATCAGGATTATAACATAAGGGCAGTGGTAAAGAGGGCAGGCAGCATCGAACCTTACCGCGGCGCACGCGGTAACATGGACTATGCTTTAATGAGCAAGTTGTGGTAAAATCAGAGGTGTATTTTGCTGAATTTTGCATTGAGGTGAAGAAATAACCATGCATAAAATTTTTTATCCGGATTCAATCGCCATTATCGGTTTATCATCAAAGCCGAGCAATATTCCCAGGCTCACCCTGGAGAACCTGCTGCGCTGGGGGTACCGGGGCAGAATTTTCGGGGTTAACGAACGAAGCGAAGACCTCCACGTAGACGGGATCAGGATGTATAAAAATATTGAAGATCTGCCCGAAGTTCCGGATATGGCTTACTGCATGACTCCGGCCCGGCTGATCCCGGGCCTGATGGAGCGCTGCGGTGAATTTGGCATCAAAAGAATGGCCATCCCCTCGGGCGGCTTTTCCGAATACAGCGAAGAGGGCAGAGACCTGTCCCGGCAACTCCTGGACCTGGCCGCAAAATACGGGATCCGCTTTGTCGGGCCCAACAGCGTTACCGTGGCCAACACCGACAACGGGCTCTGTCTTCCCTTTGTCGCCCTCCACAAGGCCCCGAAGGGCAACATGTCCATCATATCCCAAAGCGGAGGCCTGGCCCTGACCATGCTTAATTACCTCCAGGATGAAAAAATCGGCCTGGCCAAATTCGCCAGTATCGGAAACAAGCTGGACTTAGACGAGGTCGATTTTTTGGAATACTTCGGCCAGGATCCGCAGACGGAGATCATCTGTGTCTACCTGGAAAGCCTGAACCGGGGCCGTGAGTTTATTGAAACAGCGGACAAAATTGATAAACCGGTCATAGTATACAAGGCCAGCACCACCGAAACCGGCAACCGGGCGGCCATGAGCCACACGGCGGCGGTGAGCAG
>PWGD01000008.1 GCA_003554395.1 Syntrophomonadaceae bacterium | reverse complement strand
GCGGGAACCCAGGAGCCTCTGGCAGCGGTCTGGGATCAGCTGAAAATTATGGGCAAGGAATTTATTGACGGCCTGGATGCCTCGGCTAAAAGCATGGCCGGCATCGGGGTGGCCTGCGCCTGTGCAGGCCTGATTGTCGGTGTAATCAGCCTGACCGGACTGGGTTTGAGGATGACCATCTTTTTCTCGGTCCTGGCGGGAGACAGCCTCTTGCTCCTGCTGGTTATTGCAGCCGTGATGTCCATTATTCTGGGCATGGGCCTGCCTACTACAGCTAAATATGTAATTATGGCCACCCTGGTAGCGCCGGCGGTCCTTTTTGTGGAGCCGGATCTGCCGGTGGTGGGGATCCACCTCTTTATCCTGTATTACGCCATCCTGGCCGATGATACACCGCCGGTGGGCGTGGCTGCCTATTCCGCCGCCGCTGTGGCCCGTTCGGAACCGATCAGGACGGGGATTCAGGGTTTCAAAGTTGACATGGCCGCCTTCCTGCTGCCTTTCATGTTTATCTATAATCCCGCGTTCCTGTTGATCGATACGACCTGGCAGGGTGCCCTATTAATTTCAGCCACTTCACTTTTCGGCATGTATTGCTTCAGCGCCGTCATCCAGCGCTGGCTGTTTACAAAACTCAAGATTTATGAACAGGCTGTCCTTCTGGCCATTGCTATATCCATGATCTGGCCTACAATTTTAACCGATGTTATCGGGGTCAGCGTCTTTGTCTTGATTTACTTCCTGCAGAGGAGAAGAAAAGCCTTTGAGGATGCCAAGGGCATTACGCCCATCCAGGCTTGATTATGTTAAAAAGCCGGCAGATAATCCGGATGGATATATGGCAACAAATAACGCAACCGGGAACCGCAAAAAAATGGTGTTTTTGCATTTTCTTGTTCCTGGTTGCGTTTATTCTGCTTTTCCTTGTCTTTCAAGACCGGAACGATCCCTGGCACCTGGTGGTCAGGGCCCCTAAATATGACCGGATGCTTTACTCTATCCCCGTTGAAGGGGAAGATGTTTTTCACATGGTCTATGTGCACTCTGTCAGCGGGCAAAGGGTCGAAGGTTCTTTTAAAATCACGGATCGGGGCTTGATCAAACCGCTGACTACTGAATTTGATTCCTTTGGCCCCGGCCTGCCTGTTTTCGACCGCTCTGTTGAATATGAAATCAAAAACGGCAGCTTTATCGTTTATCACGATGAAGAACCGAGACAAGAACTCAGCTTGTTTGTGGCCCCGCTGACAGGCGATCAGCTTCTTCTGCACGGAGAAAAGTATGATCTTACTTCCCATTACGAAAATCCTGTTTTGGTTCAGATCTATATTTCCGGGGCGGAATAAGAGCCCCTGGATAGCAAGCCCGGCCACTTAAACTATTGCCCCAAATACTTGGCCCCTGAGGCGAAAACCGCTTAAAATCACTTTTATGATCTGCCCAAATATGATAAACTTTAAATATTAATCTACTTCCCATTAATAGAGTTTTTTTGAAGGAGACAAAATGTCCGATCGGGAAAATGTAGTACAGGTAAATATCTATGATGAGGTCAAGGTTTCTTTCCTTGACTATGCCATGAGCGTTATCGTCAGCAGGGCCCTACCCGATGTCCGGGACGGCTTAAAGCCTGTCCACCGGAGGATCCTTTATGCTATGTCGGAAATGGGCTCTACTCACGATAAGCCTTACCGCAAGTCGGCCCGGATTGTCGGCGAAGTTTTGGGCAAATATCACCCTCACGGTGATGTGGCCCTTTATGATGCCCTGGTCCGCCTGGCCCAGGATTTTTCTACGCACTATCCGCTGGTTGACGGCCACGGCAACTTTGGCTCACAGGACGGTGACTCTGCCGCAGCCATGCGCTATACAGAGGCCAGGCTCTCTGCCATTGCCGGCGAAATGCTGACGGAGCTGCATAAAGAGACGGTCGACTTCAGGCCCAACTTTGATGAGAGCCTGCAGGAACCGGCTGTTCTGCCCTCCCGTTTTCCAAACCTGCTGGCCAACGGTTCTTCCGGTATCGCCGTCGGAATGGCCACCAATATCCCCCCGCACAACCTCAATGAACTGATTGATGCCATCAAGCACCTGATTGTTCATCCGGAAGCATCAGTAAGGGATTTGCTGCAGTTTATTAAGGGGCCAGATTTTCCCACCGGAGGGATTATAGTCGGCCACGAGGGCATTAATTCCGCCTATACAACCGGGCGCGGCATTATTAAAATCAGGGGCCTGGTCCAGGTTGAAAAGAAAGACAAAGGGCGAAACCAGCTTGTGATCAGCGAAATTCCTTACCAGCAAAACAAGGCCAGGCTGGTCGAAAAGATCGCCGACATAGTTAAAGAACGCAAAATGGAAGGCATTACCGACCTGCGCGACGAATCCGATCGATCGGGCGTGCGGATCGTGATAGAGATCAAAAAAGATTACGAACCCCAGGTGATCATAAACCAGCTTTATAAATATACTTCGCTGCAGCAGACTTACGGGATCATCATGCTGGCCCTGGTCGACGGCCAGCCCCAGGTTTTGGACCTAAAACAGATGCTCGTATACTACCTGGAGCACCAAAAAGATGTTATCCGCCGCCGGTCCCGTTATGACCTGAGGCGGGCCGAAGAAAGGCTGCACATCGTTGAAGGGCTCCTGGCCGCCCTGGACCGTTTAGATGAGGTTATTGCCCTGATCCGGGCCTCCAAAGATGTTGCCACGGCCAGGGAGGGCCTGATGGGATTGCTGTCCATAACCGAAAAACAGGCCCAGGCTATCCTGGATATGCGTCTGCAGCGCCTGACCCAGCTGGAAATATCGAAGCTAACCGAGGAACAGCAGCAGCTGATCGAGAAAATAGCCTACCTGAAGCGAATCCTGGAAGATGAGGCCCTGGTGATGGAAATTATCCGCGACGAGCTTATGGTAATCCAAAACAAGCACGCCGACGCTAGAAAAACCCAGATTGTGGCCGATGAAGGGGAAGTCGTTTTAACCGACCTGATCTTCCAGGAAGACGTAGTCGTCAGCCTGACCGACCGCGGTTATATCAAGCGCCTGCCCTTGACCACCTACCGCAGCCAGCACCGGGGCGGAAGAGGGGTCCTGGGGATGCAAACCCGGGAAAATGACCGCGTGGAACAGTGTCACGTAGCATCCACCCATGATAAGCTGCTCTGTTTCAGCAACCGCGGTAAGGTTTACCTGCTCCAGATCCATGAAATACCGGAATCGGGCCGGCAGTCGCGCGGTACAGCTCTGGTAAACCTGCTGCCCCTGCAGGAAAAAGAATATATTACCGCCACTTTGCCCATCGATCAATTCTGGGAAGATCGTTATCTGCTGATGGTGACTGTCCGGGGGATGATCAAAAAGACTTCTCTTAAAGAATATAGAAATACCCGCAAGAGCGGGCTCAATGCCCTCAACCTGTCCGATGAAGACGAACTGATGGCTGTAAAGCTGACCGACGGCCAAAAAGAAGTTATTGTCGGCACCAGCGCCGGTTTGTTCGTTCGTTTTTCCGAAACCGATGTCCGCCCCATGGGCAGGGCGGCCAGGGGGGTAAAAGCTATTACCCTGAGGCCGGAAGATAAAGTGATCGGGGCGGACCTGATTACCGAAGACCTGCAGCTGCTGATCGCTTCCGCAAAAGGTTACGGCAAAAGGGTCCGGGTCAGTGAATTCAGCGCTCACCGCCGCGGGGGCAAAGGCATGATCGGGATGAAAACGACCCGTCTGAGCGGTCCCCTGGCTGTATTTATCGTTTTATACGGCAGTGAAGAAGAATTCATGGTCGTAACTGCAAAAGGGGTTATGAACCGCCAAAAAATCGAGCAGGTTTCGCTGAGAGGCCGCTATGCCAGGGGAGTGACCCTGATCAGGCTGGACAAAGAAGACCGGATTGTCAACCTGATCGGCCTGGATTAGTCTGGTCCCGGAAAGGATGTTAGACCCATGAAGAATGCTAAAGCCATAAAAATTACCGATACCTCGCTGCGCGATGCGCACCAGTCACTGCTGGCTACAAGGATGCGCCTGGGCGAAATGCTGCCTATTATCGACCTGATGGACCAGATCGGGTACCATTCGGTTGAAATCTGGGGTGGAGCCACTTTTGATGCCTGCCTGCGTTATTTAAATGAAGATCCCTGGGAAAGGTTACAGCATTTAAGCATGGGCCTGACAAAGACCAAGAAACAAATGCTCCTCAGGGGTCAAAACTTGGTGGGTTACCGCCATTATGCCGACGATGCCCTGATCGAATTTATCAAAAGATCGGTGGCCAACGGAATTGATATCATTCGTATATTTGATGCCTTAAACGACCTCCGCAACATGGAAAAAGCGATTCAGGTCGCCAGGGAAGAGGGCGTCCATGCCCAGGGCACCATCTGTTATACTACCAGCCCCTTTCATAATCTGGATCACTTCGTGCGGCTGGGCCATGACCTCAAAAATGTGGGTTCCGATTCAATCTGCATCAAGGACATGTCCGGGTTGATTGCCCCGTACATAGCTTATGAACTGGTGGGGCGCTTAAAAAAAGAAGTGGGCCTGCCGGTCCAGCTGCACTCCCATTATTCCAGCGGGATGGCCTCCATGGCCTACCTGAAGGCGGCGGAAGCCGGGGTCGATGTTATAGATACAGCAACCGCTCCTCTGTCGATGGGGACAAGCCAGCCGGCCACCGACACCATGGTTGCCGCCTTTAAAGATACGCCTTATGACACCGGTTTGGACGTGGAGCAGCTTACCGGGGTGAGCCAGCATTTCAAGGAGATTATCAGTGATTATAAAATACCCCGGGATGTTATGGGGGTAGACACTAATGTTTTGATTTACCAGATTCCGGGCGGGATGATTTCTAACCTGGCGGCGCAGCTGGCCGATCAAAACGCCACCCACCTGCTTCAACAGGTGCTGGACGAGGTTCCCAGCGTACGGGCCGATCTGGGCTACCCGCCCCTGGTTACCCCGACCAGCCAGATCGTCGGAACCCAGGCCATGTTCAACGTCCTGACCGGTGAGCGCTATAAGATGATTATCACTGAAGTAAAAAATTATGTTCGCGGCCTCTATGGAGTACCGCCGGGAGAAATCAGCCCTGAATTAAAAGAAATAGTCCTCAAAGGTGATAAACCGATCACCGGCCGGCCCGCCGATCATATCGCGCCGCAGCTGGAAGAGGCGAAAAAAGAAATTGCAGCGTTTATCGAAAAAGAAGAAGATGTTCTTTCCTATATCCTGCTGCCCAATGTGGCCCTGGACTTTTTTAAAAGGCGCAAGGGCCTGCTGCCGCCCCTAGAAAATAATAGCAGCGGCGGCAATAAAGACGGTAAGCGGGGTTCCGGCAGCAGCGACAAAGAAAAAAGCTTACAGCTGGAAGATATTTTCAGGGTTGACGAAAATTTAATCTGGAGCGACGATTACAACACCGTTTACCCGGTGGCGTGATCAGCAGGATATTGATTAAGACCGGGTTTAATAACATGAAGCAGGTTCGGCTCCAGAGGGCCGCCGGATAAAAGCAAAGCAAGCAAGCTGAAACAATCCCGGGAAAATAGCCCAAAATTGTTGACACCATCCCTGCCGGAAGCTATAATATAGAACAATCTTTTACTTACAGGCTGCGAAGGACAGGAGTAAGCGCTATTCTTTTTCAGAGAGCCGGGGATGCTGGAAAACCGGTAAAGGGTGTTGCTGAACGTCGGTCTGGAGCCGTCCGGTTGAACTGTCAGTAGATCGGGCCGGGTTGATACCGTTATCAATATCAAAGAGCAAGGCACCTGTAACCGGTTGCAGAGGTTCTTCATAAAAAGGGTGGTACCGCGGAGGAAGTCCCTTCGCCCCTTTGGGCGAAGGGTTTTTTGTATTCATATCCACTTCAAAACAAGGGGCAATGCATATGAACCGAATTATTTTCATGAACGGCCACATGGTGCCGGAGGAAGAAGCGGTAGTTTCTGTTTTCGATCACGGTTTTCTTTATGGTGACGGTGTCTTTGAAGGGATCCGGGCCTATAACGGCCGGATATTCAAGCTGGAAGAGCATATCCAGCGGCTGTTTGAATCAGCCCACTCGATCATGCTCTCGATTCCCTATGACCACCATCAGATGATCAGGGCGGTGGTGGATACGGTTAATGCCAATAACCTTAAAGATGCCTATATCAGGGTTGTAATTTCCCGCGGGATCGGCGATCTAGGCCTGGACCCGGAAAAATGCAAAGGGGCCCGGGTCATAATCATCGCCGATAAAATTAAGCTGTTTCCCGAAGAACTCTATGAAGAAGGTTTAAGCGTCATAACGGTGGCCACCCGTCGCAACAATGCCGATGCCCTTGATCCAAAAATTAAATCCCTCAATTATCTTAACAATATCCTGGTCAAGATTGAAGCCAACCGGGCCGGGGGGCTGGAAGCTATTATGATGACGCCCCAGGGTTATGTATGTGAAGGTTCCGGAGATAATATTTTTATCTACCGCAAGGGCAAGCTGATTACCCCTCCGCCCTACCTGGGTATCCTCGAGGGCATCACCAGGGAGGCCATTATTCAGCTGGCCCGCCAGGATCAGATCCAGGTTGCCGAAGAGCCTTTTACCCGCCACGACCTTTATGTGGCTGATGAATGCTTTCTGACCGGGACTGCCGCCGAAGTAATCCCGGTTACCGAAGTGGACAGGAGACTTATCGGCAGCGGAAAGCCGGGCCCGATTACCCTGTACCTGATGGAGCAGTTTAAAAAACTGCGGTTAGAAGAAGGCGTCCCCCTGGGTTAAATCTAGAGCAGCTTGAGTTGTGATAAGGACTTAAGCGCTCCACTCAGGCCCTGCAGCCGGGGAAGTGGCAAGATATCGGCTTCGAAAGTAAAAAAAGATTATTAAATAGCGGCATTTAGTTCTGTCTTCCACTATGAAAGCGACAGGAGGCACATTATGCGCAGCCATAAAGTAACCAGGGGCCTTGACCGGGCTCCGCACCGTTCCCTGCTCGGGGCGGCCGGTTTTCATCCCCGAGAACTCGAGCAGCCCTTAATTGGCATCGTTAATTCAGCCAACGAAATAGTGCCCGGCCATATCCATTTACATCAAATTGCCGAAGCTGTTAAAGCCGGGGTCAGGCTGGCCGGCGGAACGCCCATTGAGTTTAACACAATCGCCATTTGTGACGGGATTGCCATGAATCACGCCGGCATGCATTATTCACTGGCCAGCCGGGAAGTCGTGGCCGACAGCATCGAATTAATGGCGGAAGCGCACTGCTTCGATGCCCTGGTCTTGATTACCAACTGCGACAAAATTACCCCCGGCATGATGATGGCGGCGGCCAGGCTCGATCTGCCGGCCGTTATGATCAGCGGGGGGCCCATGCTGGCCGGGGAGTACAGGGGTTCAAAGCTGGATTTAAGCAAATTGTTCGAGGGCGTCGGGGCGGCCCGGTCCGGCCGGATCACCGCCCGGGAGCTGGATGAGATGGCTGCTGAAGCCTGTCCGGGATGCGGTTCCTGTGCCGGTATGTTTACGGCCAACTCTATGAACTGTATGGCCGAGGCTCTGGGCATGGCCCTGCCGGGAAACGGGACCATCCCGGCCATCAGCGCCAAACGGACCAGGTTGGCCAAAGACGCGGGGCTGCAGGTGATGGACCTTTTGAAAAAAGAAACCACCATAAAAGGGATTTTAGTTCGGGAAGCTTTTGATAATGCCCTTGCTGTTGACATGGCCCTGGGTTGTTCGACCAACACTCTTCTGCACCTGACTGCCCTGGCCCACGAATGCGGTTTCAGGCTGGATTTGGACCAGGTTAACGAAGTCAGCGCGAGGACACCCCAGCTGTGTCTGCTCAGCCCGGCCGGTGCGAATCACATCGAGGATTTGGACCGGGCCGGCGGGGTGCCGGCCGTAATGAAAGAGCTAACGGCGGCAGGCCTGCTCCATACCGGCCTGCAGACGGTAACCGGAAAGACGGTCGGGGAAAATATATCCTCTGCAAAAAACGCTGATTATTCTATAATTCACAGTGTTAAAGAACCATATCGGCCCCAGGGCGGCCTGGCGGTCCTGTTCGGGAACCTGGCGCCGGGAGGGGCGGTTGTGAAGCAGGGCGCCGTTTCTTCTTCCATGCAGCGCTTTGAGGGCCCGGCCAGGGTTTTTGAGAGCGAGGAAAGCGCTATCGAAGCGATCAATAACGGTTCAATTAAAGCGGGCAGCATTGTTGTGATCCGCTATGAAGGGCCCCGGGGCGGCCCCGGGATGCGCGAAATGCTGGCCCCCACCTCGGTTTTAGCCGGTATGGGGCTTGATGACAAAGTAGCCCTGATTACCGACGGGCGTTTCTCAGGCGCAACCAGGGGGGCTTCCATCGGCCATGTTTCGCCGGAAGCAGCCGCCGCAGGCCCGATTGCCCTGGTCCGCGACGGCGATCTTATTTCCATCGATCTGCCCGGCCGCAGGCTGAATTTAAAAGTATCTGCAGATGAATTAGAAAAGCGCCGTGCAAAGTGGCGCAGGCCTGAACCGAAAATAAACCGCGGCTACCTCAAGCGTTATGCCGCCCAGGTTTCCTCGGCCGGGTTGGGCGCCGTTTTAGACGAGGGTTCAAATCAAGAAACGGGTGATTTTTCATGAAAAAAAAGATGACTAAAGGCGCGGCGATGATCACTTCGGCGCTGCAAAAAGAAGGGGTCGAAATTATTTTTGGCTATCCGGGCGGTGCTGTGCTGCCTCTGTATGACCAGCTTTATGATACCCCCTTGAGGCACCTCCTGGTCAGGCATGAGCAGGCTGCTGTCCATGCCGCCGACGGTTATGCCAGGGTTACCGGCCGGCCGGGCGTGGTTTTTGCCACCTCCGGTCCCGGGGCAACCAATCTGGTAACCGGTATTGCCACCGCTTACATGGATTCAGTCCCCCTGGTCCTGATTACCGGCCAGGTGCCCGGCGCTTTTATCGGCACCGATGCTTTCCAGGAAGCCGATATAACCGGGATCACCCTGCCCGTTACCAAGCACAATTACCTGGTCAAAAGTGCAGAACAGCTTCCGGGAATTTTATCCGAAGCTTTTTACCTGGCTTCTACCGGGCGGCGGGGGCCGGTTTTGATCGATGTGCCCAAGGATGTTTTTGACCAGGAAGCTCTCTTCGATTACAAGATAGAGTGCGAAATACCGGGTTATAAACCGACGTACAGCGGCCATGCCGGCCAGATCAGCCGGGCTGTTAAAGCAATCAGGGCGGCCAAAAAGCCGGTTATATTCGGAGGCGGCGGTTTAATCAGGTCGGAAGCCTCAGCTGCCCTGGAAAAACTGGTTGAACGGGCCCAGATTCCGGTAATCCTGACCCTGATGGGCCTGGGCGCTTACCCGGGCGACAGTGCGCTGTTCCTGGGTATGCCCGGAATGCACGGCAGCATAACGGCCAATTACGCTTTGAGCGAAGCCGATTTAATTATTGCCACGGGAGTACGCTTCGATGACCGGGTCACCGGCAAGCTGGACTCATTCGCTAATCATGCCAAAATAATCCATATTGACATTGATCCGGCTGAAATTGGGAAGAATGTGCAAATTGATGTCCCCATAGTGGGCGACGTAAAGATAGTCCTGGAGGCGATCCTGAATAAACTCCAGCCGGGAGAGACCTCCGCATGGTTGAAACAGATCGAGAACTGGCAAAAGCAGCATCCCATGCCCGGCGGTTTAAAGAGCTCCGGCGGCGCTTTAAAACCACAGCAGGTGATCAGGGAGATCAGCAGGCTTTGCGGGGACAATGCCATCGTTGCTACCGATGTAGGCCAGCACCAGATGTGGACCGCCCAGCATTTTATTATTCGCGAGCCCCGCACTTTCCTGAGCTCGGGCGGGCTGGGCACAATGGGCTACGGCTTTCCCGCTTCCATTGGCGCCAAGCTGGCCGCCCCGGATAAAAAAGTGATCTGCATAACCGGCGACGGCAGTTTCCAGATGAATATCCAGGAACTGGCCACGGCTGTCAATAACCGCCTTGATATAACGATCGCTATCATCAATAACGGATACCTGGGCATGGTCCGGCAGTGGCAGGATATTTTCTATGATAGGCGCTATGCTTATACCCGGTTGGAAGGAAATCCCGATTTTATCAAGGTTGCAGAAGCCTACGGGGCCACAGGGATGCGGGCTTGCGACGAGCAGGAAGCTGCGGCGGCAATAGAACTGGCCATGCGGGAAAAAGGCCCGGTCGTGCTCGACTTTGTAGTCGAGCCGGAAGAGAATGTTTATCCCATGGTCGCTCCAAACCGGCCTATTAATGATATTATCATCGGGGGTGAACGATCTTGAAACATGTTCTGGCTGTTCTTGTCGAAGATAAGCCGGGTGTCCTGACCCGCGTGGCCGGCTTGTTCAGCAGGCGCGGTTTTAATATTGACAACATAGCGGTCGGTGAAACTGTTTCTCCCGGCATATCGCGAATGACCATAACTGTTGAAGGCAGCGAAACTATTATTGAACAGGTGGTCAAACAGCTGCATAAGCTGGTCAATGTGATCAGGGTCAGCAACCTCTCTGAAGAACCTTCTGTAATGCGCGAACTGATGTTGATCAAGGTTAATGCCGAAGCAGGCAGCCGCAGCGATATTCAGCAGATAGTGGAAACCTTCCGGGGCAAAGTGGTTGACGTCTCTCCGGATTCTATGATCATCGAGGTTACAGGCAATGAAGAAAAGATGGAGGCCATCAAATTGCTCCTGAACGACTTTGGGATTAAAGAAATCGTCCGGACGGGGAAAGTGGCTTTGCTGCGCGGATCCATGGTAACCAGGGATAGCTAATATATTTTAGAAAGAAGGCGGATAACTGCTAATGAACAAAGAAAATATTGCTGGCGGCGGATCAACGGGATCAACGAAATCAACCATGGTTGAAAAAATCCTGGCCGCAAAATCAGGCCAAAAAAAGGTTGAGCCCGGAAACCTGGTTAATGCAAAAATTGATCTGGCCCTGGGCAATGACATTACCGCACCGGTGGCCATCAAAGAATTCGAGCGTTTTGGAGTGGATAAAGTATTTGACCCGGAGAAAGTAGTCCTCGTCCCGGATCACTTCACCCCCAACAAGGACATTGCCTCTGCCGAGCAGGCGTTGCTGATCAGGAGCTTCGCCGGAAAATATAAGATCAAGCATTATTTTGAAGTAGGCCGGATGGGAATAGAACATGCCCTCCTGCCCGAGCAGGGTTTGGTTCGTCCCGGTGAAGTAATAATTGGTGCTGATTCTCATACCTGCACCTACGGGGCCCTGGGCGCATTTGCCACCGGGGTGGGCAGCACCGACCTGGCAGCGGCGATGGTCATCGGCGAGGCCTGGTTTAAAGTTCCGCCGACCATGCGTTTTGAATATATAGGTCCGCTTCCCCGCTGGGTAGGTGGAAAAGATCTCATTTTATATACTATTGGCCGGATCGGGGTTAGCGGGGCCAGGTACCGGGCCATGGAATTTGCCGGCCCGGCCATATCCGAACTTTCCATGGACGGACGCCTGACTATGGCCAATATGGCCGTGGAAGCAGGGGGCAAATGCGGTTATGTTCAGCCGGACCAGGTCACTTTTGACTACCTGAAGGGCCGGGTAACCGTCCCTTATGAGGCTGTCTACAGTGATCAAGACGCGGTTTACGAGCGGGTATTTAGCTTTGATGTCTCCGCATTGGAACCCCAAATCGCTATATCTCCTTCCCCCGATAACGTTCATCCGGTCTCTGAGGCCCGGGGAACAGAAATCCAGCAGGTGGTGATCGGATCCTGCACCAACGGGCGTATTGAAGACCTGCGGCTGGCGGCCTCGGTTATAAAGAACAGGCGGGTCCACCCTCAGGTCAGGATGCTGGTCATTCCGGCCACCCAGCAGATTTACCGCCAGGCCCTGGAAGAAGGCCTGCTGACAACCTTTATCGATGCGGAAGCGGTGGTCAGCACTCCCCCCTGCGGCCCCTGCCTCGGCGGCCATATGGGTATTTTGGCCCGCGGGGAAAGAGCCCTGGCTACTACCAACCGTAATTTTATCGGCAGGATGGGCCACCCCGAGAGCGAAGTATACCTCTGCGGGCCGGCCGTAGCCGCTGCGTCCGCCGTAGCCGGAATAATTGTCCACCCCGAGGAGGTTGTCCAATGATCTTTGAAGGAAAAGCATGGCTTTTTGGCGATAATATTGATACCGATGCGATCATTGCCGCCCGTTATCTGAGTACTATCGATCCCCGGGAGCTGGCGGAGCACCTGATGGAAGATATTAAGCCTGAGTTTCCCGGGCTGGTAGGCCCCGGGGATATCCTGGTCGGGGGAGAAAACTTTGGCTGCGGCAGTTCTCGCGAGCATGCCCCCCTGGCCATCAAGGGAGCCGCCATCTCCTGCGTCGTTGCGCGCAGCTTTGCCCGTATATTTTACCGTAACGCCATCAATATCGGCCTCCCCATCCTGGAGTGCTCCGAGGGGCTTACCGGTATCGAGTCCGGCTCGGATCAGCTCCGGGTGGACCTGGAGCAGGGCACTGTGACCCATCTTCGGACCGGAGATATTTATCAGGCCGAGCCCTTTCCGCCTTTTATGCAGGAGATCATCGGCCGCGGGGGCCTGGTTGAATATGTAAAAGCCAGGATCGGTCAGGCCCAATAAAAACTCTTTTCTATTTGAATTATTTTTGTGATAATGATATGGTGTATACATTAAAAACCGGTTAATAATATAGCGGTCCGGTTGAAAAACAGGCGGGCCATATTGAGGAGGCCTATACATGAAAAAGTACAACAGCGAAAATATTCGCAACGTGGCATTAATCTCCCACGGCAGTGCCGGGAAAACTTCACTTACCGAAGCGCTGCTTTTTACGTCAGGGACGATTAACCGTCAGGGGAAAATTGAGGCGGGCAATACCACCACCGATTATGATCCCGATGAAATCAAGAAGCAGGTGACCATCAATGTCGGCCTGGCTCCCCTGGAGTGGGACGGGATCAAAATTAACCTGCTCGATACCCCGGGCTACTTTGATTTTATCGGCGATGTGCTGGGCGCCCTGCGGGCGGCGGACAGCGTCGTAACCGTGGTCTGCGCCGTATCGGGTGTGGAAGTGGGCACTGAAAAAGTCTGGGGTTATGCCGAAGACTATAATTTGCCCCGCCTGGTGGCAATCAACAAGCTGGACCGCGAAAATGCCGATTTTGACGGTACCCTGCAGCAGCTGCGGGATAATTTCGGGCACAATGTAGCCCCCCTGCAGATGCCTATCGGGCAGGAAGCTGAATTTAAAGGGGTAGTCGACCTGGTCAGTCAGAAAGCGATCATGTTCTCTGATGACGGGATGAAAGCAACCGAAGCAGAGATCCCCGAGGACCTGGTTGAGCAGGCCCGGGATTTAAGGGAAAAACTAATTGAAGCTATTGCTGAAGCCGATGACAATCTTCTGGAAAAATACCTGGAAGGGGAAGAACTAACCGCTGATGAAATCAACAACGGGCTGCGCAGCGGAGTCCTTACCGGGAAAACAATTCCCGTCCTTTGCTGTGCCGCCACTAAAAATTTCGGGATCCAGCCCCTGCTTGATTTAATCAAGCGCTATCTTCCCACCCCCCTGGACCAGGAAAAAATTAAAGGTTATATTCCCAGCAGCAAAGACGAAGTGATCCGCAAGCTCAGCGGTGACGAACCGATGTCTGCTTTTGTCTTCAAGACCCTGGCCGACCCCTATGTAGGGCGGATCAATTATTTCCGGGTTTTTTCCGGCAGGATTGAGCCGGACAGCCAGGTTTACAATTCTACCCAGGACTTAACCGAACGATTCGGGCAGGTTTTCTCCATGCGCGGAAAGAACCAGATTCCTATGGAAGAAGTTGTCGCCGGCGATATTGCCTGCGTGGCCAAGCTGCAGAATACCATCACCGGGGATACCCTTTGCGATAAAAGCAGTCCCATCGTCTTTCCGGCCCTTGATTTTCCGGAGCCGGTGATTTCTTTTGCCGTTGAACCAAAGACCAAGGGCGATGAAGATAAGGTCGGCAGCGGGTTGTCCCGGTTCCTGGAAGAAGACCCGACTTTCAAAGTGGAAAGAAAAGGGGAAACCAAGCAAACCGTAATTTCCGGCATGGGCGAACTACACTTAGATATTATTGTGAACCGCCTGTCCCAGAAATTTGGCGTAGATGTGGAACTGTCCACCCCTAAAGTCCCGTACAAGGAGACCATCAAGGGGCAGGCCAAGGTAGAAGGAAAACATAAGAAACAGTCCGGTGGGCGGGGGCAGTTTGGCCATGTTTACATAGAACTTGAGCCTGCCGAACCGGGCGATGGGCTGGTCTTTGAGAACAAAATTTTCGGCGGTTCGGTGCCGAGACAGTATGTGCCTGCCGTTGAAAAAGGGATCATAGAAGCGATGGAAGAAGGCGTGGTGGCCGGCTATCCGGTAGTTGACGTCATAGTCAGGCTGGTTGACGGTTCTTACCACACTGTGGATTCTTCCGAGATGGCCTTCAAGGTCGCCGGGGGCCAGGCCTTTCGTAAGGGCATGGATCAGGCCGGCGCCGTATTACTGGAACCGATTATGAACGTGGAAGTCCTGGTTCCGGAAACGTTTATGGGCGATATCATGGGCGATCTAAACAGCAAGCGGGGCCGGATCCAGGGCATGGAACCGGAAGGCAATATGCAGAAAATCCGGGCCCAGGTTCCGATGGCCGAAATGTTTAAGTATTCCATAGACCTTCGTTCCATGACCCAGGGCCGCGGCTTTTTCAGCCTGGAATTTTCCCATTATGAAGAAGTCCCCCATAACGTGGCGGAACAGATCATTGCCGAAGCCCAGGCCGAAAAGGAAGAAGAAGCATAATCATCAAGCATTAATAGTGATCTGTTACGCGGTTACGGAATTATCAGCCAGTGATGGAAACAAGAAAAGGCGGCCCTTGTGGCCGCCTTTTTAGCCCGTGCATCAGGCGCCTCCCCCTAACCCGATTCTTCTAATTTTAGCTCCCACGATCCGGCGCAGCTTGCCGAAAACTTTATTTACAATCAGCCGGGCAAAAGCAAACAGCGGCTTTATGTCGTCGGCGGCCCAGATAGCGTGGGCCTTGTGATGGGCAAGCCAGGGGCGAATAACCTCGGCCGGCCTCAACTGGCCCCCTTTCAGGTAAGCATGAACACTGATCATATCCTCATAGGCATGCCAGAAGGCCCAGGGTTTGTCTTCCCGGAGGTGATATTCCGGAAGCGGTTCGCCCACCAGGTCCCGGTACATAACATAGGTAAATTCCAGGCCGCATTTATCAAAAAGCACATTGAGGGTGCTGAGGCGGGCATTGATTTCAATCAGGTAGAATGCCCCGCTGTGGGGGTGTTTTTTAAATTCTATTTCTCCGTAACCCCGGTAGCCGAGGCGCCTGATGTAATCTGTTCCCAGATCAACCAGGGCCTGAACATGCCGGTGGTGGGTTAGGGTTGACGAACCAAAATTGATGGGGAACTGGCGCAGCTTTTGGGCTGTCATAGTGTGGGTTACCCGGCCCCGCTGATCTACGTAGAAATCAAAAACATACATCTGGTCATCGAACCCGGGCACAATTTCCTGGACCATTACCGCCAGGCCGCTGGAGAGGGCGGTTTCAAGAGCCTGCAGCAGTTGATCCTCATGGTCGGCAAACAGGCACTTCTGGCGGAAAACTTTAACGAATTCGTGGGAAAGGGCCGGTTTGATGATGCAGGGATAGGTAATGGCCCCGGCAACCTGATGAGGATCAATATCTTGATCAACGATAAAAGTTTTTGGGGTCTGCAGGTTGTGTTTTTCAGCCAGGGTGGAGAGACCGTTTTTGGCGATGATCTGTTCCAGCAAGCCCGGGGGATTGTCCGGGAAGCGGTAATAGGGGGCCAGTTCTTCAGCATAACGGGAAATTAGCAGGGCATAGCTGTCAGCGCTGGCCATCACTACCGGTTTATCGTCAAATTTAGGGCCCAGCTCTATCAAAAAATCGGCCAGGGCCTTTTCATCGACGTTGATGTTAGGGGCCAGGATTTTGCTGCTGACATAGCGCGATGACAGGGCATAAGCGGTGGGAAAATAATAATCAAGGGCATAGACCGGAACTCCCCTCCGCCCCAGGGTGCGGATAGCGCCCAGGGCCGTGTAAAAGTTTGCCCCCAACATCACAACCGGAGTTTTCATTCTTAAATTCGGCCTCGCCTTCCCCGACCGCCCGGGCAGTTAATGAAACCGCCGGCAAGCCACTTTTTCCTCTGCCTGTTACTGCCGCTCGCTGATTATGGGCAGTGCATAATAATGATCCCTTCAACTCATGATTATAACGTACAGAACCGCGATCCGCTCTCGTTCTTTGCATATTGCCCTCTCCTCTGCTTTCCAGGGTATGATATAATCATAATGAATAAATTATCAAACAAAGTGTGCCTGCAGCGGGGAGTTGGTATCAACAATGAAACCTAAAAAGGTGGCGGTTGTATTCGGCGGGCGATCCGGTGAGCATGTTGTTTCTCTCCGTTCCGCTGCTTCCATCATGGAAGCAATCGATAAGGACAAATACGATATTGTCCCGGTCGGGATTACCAGGGAAGGGACCTGGCTGACCGGCCCGGACGCCTGGCTGGCCTTATGGGAAAACCGCCCACCGGAGGAGGCGACTCCGGCAGTGATACTGACTGATCCCAACCGTCCGGGTTTGCTGGTGCAGTCGGCAAGCTCTCCGTCGGAATGGATTCATCAACCGGTTGATATTGTTTTCCCCGTCCTGCACGGAACTTACGGCGAAGACGGCACCATCCAGGGCCTGTTTGAAATGGCGGGTGTCCCTTATGTTGGATCCGGGGTGCTGGCCTCCAGCGCCGCCATGGACAAGGGGATCATGAAAACCCTCTTTAAAGAAAGCGGGTTACCGGTAGCGCCCTTTATTTACTTTTACCGCTGGGAATGGACCGGCCAGGAACAGCAGTGGACAACCAGGGTTGAAGAAGAGATTAAGTTTCCCTGTTTTGTTAAACCGGCCAACTTAGGTTCAAGCGTTGGCATTACCAAGGTCCAAAGAGAAGACAAACTGCCTGCGGCCATTGAAGAGGCCCTGCTTTATGATGATAAGGTTATTGTCGAAAGCCTGCTGGAGGGAAGGGAGATCGAGTGCAGCGTCCTCGGCGATATTGAGCCCCAAACCTCCAGGCCCGGAGAAATTATTCCCTGCAACGAGTTTTATGATTACCGGGCCAAATATATCGATGATCGCTCAGAGCTTGTTATACCGGTTTAACTGGGCGACAAGCTCGAAAGAACAGTGCGGGATTATTCCGCCAGGGCCTTTAAGGCCGTCGAAGCGAGCGGGCTGGCCCGGGTAGATTTTTTTGTCAATACAGCAACCGAAACGGTCACCTTAATCGAGATTAACACCATTCCCGGTTTTACCAGCATCAGTATGTATCCGAAGCTGTGGGAAGCAAGCGGAATCAGATATGGTGAGCTGGTTGGCAGGCTGCTGGAATTGGCAGAAGACCGTTTTCAGCGCCGCCGGGCCCTTATGGTTACACCTCCAGAATAAAGGCAGCCCGGTTGCGGAAGCAAAGCCGGCCTCCAGGCCGGTTGTAATGTAAACAAACCAATAACGGGGTGAAATCGATTCAGGAAGAACACCAGCAGTCACTTTTGGATATTATGAGCGGCCCTGAAACCAGCCCGCCTGAACCTGAAAGCGGACACTCCTTAGGCGAAGGGGAAGCTAGCGGGCCGGCCCTGGACCGGTTGCAAGAAAAAGCGCAGGCCTGCCGGCGCTGTGCCTTAAGGCAGGGCTGCCGCCAGGTTGTTTTCGGGGTTGGCAACCCCCGGGCCCGCCTGATGCTGGTGGGGGAAGGCCCCGGCGGCGATGAAGACCGCCAGGGGATTCCCTTTGTTGGCAGAGCCGGTCAGCTGCTGGACCGGATCCTGGAAGCGGCCCGGATTAAACGCGACCAGGTTTATATCACCAATGTTGTGAAATGCCGCCCGCCCAACAACAGGCTTCCGGTTCAGCAGGAAGTAGAGGCCTGCCTGCCGTACCTGCGGACACAAATTGAGCTGATCGACCCGGAGATCGTAATTTGCCTTGGATCCCTGGCCACCAAAACTTTAATTGATAAGAATGCCAGCATTACCCGGTCCCGCGGCAGCTGGCACAAAATCGGTTCAAGAAACTACATGGCTACATTTCACCCTGCCGCGCTGCTCAGGGATCCTGGAAAAAAGAGATATGTCTGGGAAGATTTCCAAGAAGTGATAAAGGTTTGCAATAAGTCTGATCAAGGAGGGGCGGTCGATGAGTAACGAGCTAATACTGGTGGTTGATGATGAAAAGACGCTTGTTAAAGCCTTGACCTTTAACCTGGAAAAAGAAGGGTTCCGGGTAGAGGCGGCCTATGACGGTGAGGAGGCCCTGGATAAAGTATTTTCCCTGAAACCGGATGTAGTGGTCCTTGATTTAATGCTTCCCGAAGTGGATGGCTTTGAAGTCTGCCGTCGGATCCGCAAAAAGCTGGAAGTCCCTATAATTATGCTAACAGCGCGCAGTGAGGATATCGATAAAGTGCTCGGTCTTGAGCTTGGCGCCGATGATTACCTGACCAAGCCTTTCAACTCCCGGGAGCTGGTAGCCCGGATTAAAGCAGTCTTGCGGCGCAGTAAAGTCTCGGAAGAAGAATCGAAAAAACAGATTCAAATCGGGAAACTGCAGATCGATTTTTTACAGCACCGGGTCCGCCTCGGCGATAAAGAGGTCAATTTAACTTCCAAAGAATTTGCCCTGCTCAGCTTCCTGGCCCTTAACGCCGGTAATGTATATTCCCGCGAACAGCTTTTGGCCCAGGTCTGGGGCTACGATTATTACGGCGATGTCCGAACAGTGGATGTGCATATCAGGCACCTGAGAGAAAAGATAGAACCCGATCCGGCTAACCCGGACTATATCATTACCGTTTGGGGCACGGGTTACAAACTCAGGGAGGACCTTTAATGGCAAGGTTTTACAGCATCCGCTTTCGCCTTACAGCAATGTTTTTAGCCATTATCCTTGCCGTAATGTTGATCATCAGCCTGTTCTTGTATTCAATCCTGGAACGTTACCACATGAATAATTTGCTGGAGCATCTTCAACGCACCGGTTTTCTAGCCTCGGATTTCCTGGTCGGTCACCTCCGCGGTCAGATAGACACGGTGCGTTTAAGTTCCCTGGCCGAAAATATCAGCCGCCAGGCCGGGGCAAGGGTGGTTTTTATAGATGACCAGGGCACGGTAGTGGGTGATTCCGTCCGGGTTGGAGGGCTGCTCAACCAGGCCCTCGATCAGGAAGATGTAAAAACGGCCCTGGATGGAACAGTGAGCAGTAGTATTACTTACAGCGAAAGAATAGGGCACGAGATAAAACAGATGGCCATTCCGGTCCTGGAAGAAAGTGGTGAGGTGATCGGGGTGATCTTTCTGTCTACTTCGCTGGCAGATGTATATCAAACCCTGGCCGACATCCGCATTTTCTTGTTTCTATCAACCCTCCTGGCCATGGCAGTAGTGGGGGGTGGTTCAATCGCCCTGGCCAGGCGCTTCACTGGGCCCCTGGAGGAGCTGACTGACGCTGCGAAGAAAATGTCGGAAGGCAAGCTGGATCAGCATATTGAATTTACATCGGGCGACGAAATTGGCCGCCTGGCGGATCAGTTTAATATCATGGCCAGGCGTTTAAATTACTATACCAATAACCTCAAAAAGTTTGCCGCCGATGTGGCCCATGAAGTGCGCACGCCCCTGACTACAATGAGCTTGCTGACCAAGTCTTTAAAAGAACACGACATGGAACCCCGGCAGCAGAAGGAGTTTATCGAGGATCTGGACAATGAGCTTGAACGGCTGGTCCAGCTGGTTAATGATCTGCTTGAACTGTCTAAATTGGAAAAAAACCAGGTTGTATATGAAGAGGTAACCATGAACTTCCTGCTCAGGGATATGATCAGAGGGAACCGCTACCGCTTCAAACAGGCCGGCCTGGATTTAATTGCTTTAATCCCCGATCAGCCGCTAAAAGTTTCAGCAGTGCCGATGCAGTTGCGCCAGGTTGTTTCAAACCTGCTCGACAATGCCCTCAACTACACCCCCGCCGGGGGCTCGGTAACGGTATCACTTTTTAGAGAAGGCGATGAAGTCATTACCATGGTTGAAGATACCGGCAGCGGTATCCCGAAGGAAGATCAAAGTTTCATCTTTGATCGGTTTTACCGCGTGGACCAGGCCCGCACCAGGGAAGGCGGCGGGACAGGCCTGGGGCTGGCCATCGTCAGTGAAATAATTGCCAAGCACAACGGCCGGGTTTGGGTCGAAAGCGAAGAAGGCCGGGGAAGCAGTTTTTATTTCGCCCTGCCCGCTGTAAAGAATTAGATTTATTATAGAAATTTAACCGGGGGGCAACAATATTTTAAGAATTTGGGTTTTTGATGTAACCCGTTATTATGATACAATATTTAACACTCTGGTTTTAGGATCCGGAGGTGTTGCTTTTTGAAGAAGATCCAGCCTTTTTATTATATTATCGGCCTGGCCGCTGTATTTATGTTAGCCGGTATTTACCTGTTCATCATGCAGTCAATGCCTGCGCCTGAGACTACAGGGGTGACGGTGGAGCCGCACGATCCCGACCAGGGTGGAGCGCTCTACGACTTTTGGTTTTCCAGCGCCGAAATATATGACCTCAGCGTCGATCATAACATGACCGGCATTTTATTCAGCACTGATGAAAATAAGATCAGCCTTTTAGACCAGGAGCGCCGGTTGCGCTGGGACAGAAGTTTTTCTACAGCACCAAAACAGGCTAAAATTTCTTCCTGCGGCAATTTTGTGGTTGCCGGCACAGAAGGCGGACTGATCTATTTTAGTTCTACCGATCGGGAACATTCCTGGGAAAATGAGGGGCTGCCGGTAAACCTGGTCGCCCTGGCTCCCAATGCCAACTGGATCGCTGCCGCCCGCACCGATGAGGATGAGGGTAAAAACTATATCGAATTTTTCAGCCGCTACGGTGAAAAGAAATGGTCCCTTGAAAGCGGGCCGGTAAAAAACCTCTATTTATCAAGCGAGTATCTTGAGCAGGCCAATATCTTATTTACCATGATGCAGGACGAAAAACCGGTTTTTACTGCGGTCAACCTGGACGGGGAGGAACTTTGGGCCTATGAAGGAAAGCACCTGGCCGCAGTTTCAAGGCATGGAAGCCGGGTGGCGGCAGTGGAAGGCGATAGCCTGACCGTTTATGATTCTCAGGGGCAGGCTTTATGGGAAAACGAGCTTCCTTTTGAACCGAAAACGGTGATCTTTAACCCTCAGAATTATAACCGCCTCCTGGTCTATGGAAACCAGGAGGGCGCGGATGAGAACTTATACTACTATGACCTGACCGATGATCTGCTCTGGCAAAAACGGGTTGCCGACGGGTCCCTATTTTCATTTACTGCCGACGGCCAGTATCTGGTTTGCAGCTCCTGGCGCCATTACCGGGAAGATTATACCCAGATGAAAATCCTGGATCGGCAGGGGTTGGAAGTAAACAGCTGGGAAGTGGCAATGAGGGTTGAAAAACTGGTAAAATCCGGGCACCCCCATTTAGTTGTGGTAGGCGGCGAAGACGGTTATATCGACTTGATCGACCTGGAGCCGCTTTTGGCTGAGACAGAAAACGACATGATTGTTGTTCCGATCTACAATCCGGTTTCGACCGAACAGAGGACGGAAGAAAAAAAGGTTACGCTGTTCTTTATTGACGAAAACTCCAACCTGGTTCCGGTGACCAGATCCGTTAACGCCGCAGAAGATCCCATCCAGGCGGCCTTAGAAGAGCTGATCCGCGGGCCGGCCCGGGGAAGCGCCCTTTACCGGACCATACCTGAAAAAGATGTCACTATAAATGTCGATTTTTCCAAGGAAGAAGGGCGTCTCAGATTGGATCTGTCGCCGGAACTGGCAGAGCTAAGCGGCGCCGCTCAAAGCAGGACCGCGCTCGATTCGCTCCTGCTTACCGTCAGCGCATTTTCTGAAGTAGAAGAAATAATACTTACGGTTGGAGAAGAGCCCCTGGAGATTTTCGGAGAGGAACTGGCTTTTGAACAACCTCTCAGCCCGTACCGGTGGGATAAGCCGATCTATATTCCGGTTATGAGCGGGAACCGTTACTATTTGAAAGTGCGGGAGGCGACCCTTGAAAATGATGAAGAGGCCGATTTACAGCATCTTGTTGAACAGGCCCTGCTGGCCTGCCGCAGCCTGCCCTTTGTTCCTTCCAACCTTGATTTAATTGAGCTGAGAATTTCCCGGGAGCAAATTCAAATTAACCTGTCTGATTCATTCAAACAAATCTTCCCCGATCAGGCAGGGGAACAGGAAATACTGCAGTCCAAACTGGTGCTGGATGTCCTGTTTATGACTGTATTTGAGAACAGCAGAGTGCAAAGAGTTGAAATCCTGGTAGATGGTGAAGAATGGCTTCCGCCCGCGAACTATCCTTCCCTGAGCCGCTTTCGCCACCGTCCGTATTTTATTAACCCGGAACAGTAAGGCGATGCATGTTTTCACTGCCATAGACTGAAGCGGTATTTTGAAAAGAATTTGTCAATTCCTCTTCTTTGAGCTAAAATAAGGCATAAAGCGCCAAGGAGATAACCAATGCAGAAGCTTAAAGAAGAAATTGGAGAAATTTTAGCGCCCCTGGTTGAAATGGATGCCGAGCAAGTGCTGGATCTACTGGAAATCCCCCCCGAGCCGGATTACGGAGACCTGGCTTTCCCCTGTTTTACCCTGGCCCGGACCATGAAAAAGCCCCCCCCGGTGATCGCACACAATTTGGCCCAACAACTGGCCGATCGAAAAGGCTGGCTGTGGGATAAAGCCGAACCAAGGGGGCCGTATCTCAATTTTTATATTGCTCCGAAAGCATACAGCCAGGAAGTCCTTAAAAAAGTATGGGCCGAAAAAGCAGAATTCGGACATACCAACCTGGGCCATGGCGCTAACGTACCCATCGATTATTCTTCTCCCAATATAGCCAAGCCTTTTGGGGTCGGCCATATTCGTTCCACGGTGATCGGCCACTCCCTGTATTTGATCTACAGGGCCCTCGGTTATAACAGCATTGGCATTAACCACCTTGGAGACTGGGGAACCCAGTTTGGCAAACTGATTGTGGCCTTTAAACACTGGGGCGATCAAAGCGAACTCAAGGACAATCCCGTTGATTATCTCTACCGCCTTTATGTGCAATTTCACCAGCAGGCAGAAGAAGACCCCGCCCTTGATGATGAAGCCCGGTTGTGGTTTAAAAAGCTGGAAAGCGGCGACGAAGAAGCTGTTTCCTACTGGGAGCACTTCCGAAAGCTCAGTCTCGAGACTTATGCCTCCATTTACGGCAGACTGGGGATAGAGTTTGAATACTACCACGGCGAAAGCCACTATAACCAGATGCTGGAACGGGTCATTGAGCTTGTCCAGGAGCAGGGAATCGCCAGGGAAAGCGAAGGGGCTTTAATTATCGATCTGGAACCGTACAATCTGCCCCCGGTCATGCTGCGCAAAAAGGATGGCGCCACCCTCTATATTACCAGGGACCTGGCGGCGGCTATTTACAGGAAAGAGACCTTTGACTTTGCCCGCTCGCTCTATGTAGTGGGAGCCGAACAAACCCTCCACTTCCAGCAGCTTTTCAAGGTCCTGGAACTGCTTGGCTTTGAATGGGCTTCCAGATGCGCCCATGTGCCCTTTGGCATGATTCGCTTTAAGGAAGGACGGATGTCCACCAGGGCCGGTAAAATTATTTTACTGGAAGAAGTCTTAGAACGGGCGGTTGAGATGGCCCGCGAAATTATAGAAGAAAAAAATCCCGACCTGAAAGATAAAGAAAGCGCCGCCGAAGCAGTAGGTCTGGGGGCGGTCCGGTTTGGAGACTTAAGCAACGACCGGGTTAAAAATATTGAGTTTGACTGGGAAAAAGTGCTCGATTTTTCAGGTGAAACGGCGGCCTATATCCAGTATGCCCATGCCCGGATCTGCAGTATCATCCGCAAGACAGAATCCGAAACCCCGGCCTGGGACGATCAAGCCGCTTTACTCCTGGAAATGGATGAAGAAATAACTCTGGTTAAGACCCTGGCCCGGCTGCCCGAAAAGATTATTGACTCAGCTGAAAGCTATAAGCCTTCGATCCTGGCCCGTTACCTGATCGATGTAGCCAGGGAATTTAACCGTTTTTATCACAACTGCCCCGTTTTAAACAGCGCGCCGGAGATAAAGCACGGCCGTTTGCTTTTAATCGACGCTACCAGGCAGGTTTTGGCCAACGGCTTGGGCCTGCTTGGAATTATTGCTCCAGAAGAAATGTAAGAGTTTTAAGGGGAGGTTTAAAGATGCTGGATTTAAAGTTTGTCCGGGACAATCCCGATCTGGTCCGCCAGGCGATGCAGCTCAAAGGCGAAGAAGGTGACCTGGAGGGCCTGCTGGCTAAAGATGCAGAACGGCGCAACCTGCTCAAGGAAGCCGAGGAACTGAAGCAAATCCGCAACCGGGTTTCAAAAGAAATCGGGCAGGCCGGGGGAGACAGTGATTTTGCAGAGGCTAAAAAAGCGGAAATGCGTGAGGTCTCAGCAAAAATTAAGGAGCTTGATGAGCAGCTGCGCCAGGTTGATCATGATATGGAGCAGCTTTTGCTGAACCTGCCCAACCTTCCCGACCCGGTAGTGCCCCGGGGCCGTGATGAGGAAGACAATGTCGAGGTCCGCGCCTGGGGTGAAAAACCCCATTTTGATTTTACCCCCCTGGCCCACTGGGATATCGGGGCCAACCTGGATATAATAGATTTTGCCCGGGCCGGCAAGATAACCGGCAGCCGTTTTGCCATTTACTACGGGGCCGGGGCCAGGCTGGAGCGGGCCCTATTTAATTTTATGCTCGACCTGCACACTACCGAGCACGGTTACCGGGAAGTCTTCCCCCCTTTCCTGGTCAATGCGGCCAGCATGACCGGAACCGGTCAGCTGCCTAAATTTGCTGAAGATGCCTTCCGGGTACAGGGGACAGACCTCTACCTGATCCCCACCGCGGAAGTGCCTGTGACCAACCTGCACCGTGACGAGATCCTTGATGCTGAACAGCTTCCCCTTTACTACTGCGCTTACAGCGCCTGCTTCAGGGCCGAAGCCGGGGCTCACGGCCGGGATACCCGCGGCTTGATCCGTCAGCACCAGTTCAACAAGGTGGAACTGGTCAAGTTTGTCCGCCCGGAAGATTCCATGGAAGAACTGGAATCTTTGACCCGCGATGCTGAGAAAGTCCTGCAGCTTTTGGGGCTGCCGTACCGGGTTATGTTAATGTGCAGCGGCGACCTTGGCTTTGCGCCCGCCAAAAAATATGATCTTGAAGTGTGGCTGCCCGCGGCTGAAACTTATCGCGAAATATCTTCCTGCAGTAACTTTACCGATTTTCAGGCCCGCCGGGCGGGGATCCGTTACCGCCCCGAGAGCGGCAAAAAAGCACAATTCGTCCATACTTTAAACGGCTCGGGGGTGGCAATCGGCAGAACAGTAGCCGCCATCCTGGAAAATTATCAGCAAAAAGACGGCAGCGTGGTAATTCCCGAAGTGCTGCGCCCCTACTTTAACGGCCGGGAGCGGATTACGGCGGATTCTTAATTGAATAGGACTTATAATATTAAGCAAACTTAGTAATTAAGATGCCCGAGCAGTTTAAGGCCAAATTCTATGAACCGCTCAGGTTAAACAAATTAACTTCCGGAGGCTATGCAGTGGAATATTTCCCGCAAATATTTAGGATACTTACACCTGTATTGTTTTTACTGTTTATTGCAGGTATTGCATACTTTGGCAGACGGATTAAGCGAAAATAATAAAATCATCACAGACATGGCCTGGTCATAGTAATGGTGAGATAAAATTGCTTTACGGAGAGTTAGAATGATGAGCAAACTTGTGATTGCCGCCATGCTAATCATAGCAGTTTGAAATCTCGTAGCTTTTTTCAAACCGGGAGGATCTTTAGCCTCATTATTGCAATCTTTTTACTGGCTTTGTCAGCGCTGTTCACATTTAAACTACGCCACCAGTAAATATCATCAAATCTCATCTTTCATTACGAATGCTATTTTAAAGGAAATCTATTTATTTTATCCTGTTGAAGATAACGCCTGAATTGATCGGGTATTGGTTCGCCGGTTTCCGGGGGTCAATCACCACTGCAACCGAAGTTTTAATTGCATCTTTATACTTCAATTTTAGATATTTGGCGATCTTGCAAAAAGTAAACCCTGGCTGCAGGTGTTGGTGCTTTTAGGGTGTAATACCTGGTATCATTTAAACCTGAATGAATGAGCGATAATTTTATTAATGATGCTGCTGACAATCGGGCTGGGAGATGCAATGCTAAAGACAAAGCAACAATTACTGTTTTTATTGGCAGCCTTGACCTTGTTTGGTCTTGCTTTTTTCATGTTAACCGGGCCTGAACTACATGATGTGACATTATTTCCGGACATGTTTTTTCCATTTAGTTTTTCTGCTCATTCTTACAGCCGCATTCTGTTATTTGGCTTAGCCCTGTCTGGAGCCCTGGGTTTGTTGTTTGGGTTAAACCGTTCGGATTTCAAAGAACAACTGCTTGGCTTTTTAGCCATAATCAGTGCACTTGGCTTAACTCTTGCCAATGATTTTAGAACCCTCTTTTTTTTCTGGGAATTAGTAACGATATCGTCCTCTGCATTAATCATGCTTCATGCCAAAACCTCAAAATGGGTCCTTAACAGCAGTATGCGTTTTTTGATCATGCATTTATTGGGCGGTTTGCTGTTGTTTTTTGGCATACTCCTGCATTATGCTGAAACCGGTTCTGTTGCTCTGGGGTTGCCCCAGAGCGGCATGGTCTTTTTTATCCTCGGTTTTGGCATTAAAACAGCCTTTATACCGCTTCACCTCTGGATAGCCTGGGGATATCCTGCAGCCTCTATCTATTCTGCAGTTATTCTTGTCAGTTTAAGCACAAAAATTGGTGTATACGCTATTGCCAGGGTTCTGCCCCCGTTAGATTTTTTAGT
>PWGD01000133.1 GCA_003554395.1 Syntrophomonadaceae bacterium | reverse complement strand
CATGCCGCCCGATTCCATCATCATGCCAACCAGGTTCTTGCCAATGTCGTGCAGGTCGCCGGCTACCGTGCCCAAAACCACTTTGCCGGTGGAAGAACTCTCACCCTCGGCCAACAACGGCTTGACAATATTCATCCCGGCATGCATGGCCTTGGCCGCCATCATCCCCTCGGGCACATACATCTCCCCCTTCTTAAAACGATCTCCTACCACATTCATACCGCTGATCAAACCCTTGTTGATCCCTTCCTGGGGCTTGGCCCCCTCGTCAACAAGCTTGCGGGTCAGCTCATCCGCCTTCGCCGCATCACACTCGATAATGGCTCCTGCCAATGCTTCAAAATCCGCCATTATTTTCACTCCTTTCTTTAATTTAAACTTTATTTTTATAGTTTTAAACGGCACAGTTTATATTTTTTTTGAGCGGCAAACCGCCGCCGGATGATTGAACACCCGGCGGCTTTTGCCATGACTCTTGTAAAATAACATTCGTAGCAGTTAGCAAACTCTAATTTAAGCTGTTCACAAACCCGGACTATAGCTTGCCTTTTTCTTCTTTCAATTCCTGGATGGCGGCATCAATGCGGGCCTTCTCCAGGGGCAGCGAGCCTTCCGCTCTTTCCTGGTAAAGCGATTTCATCAGGCAGTAAAGCATCAGGAACATGATGATCATGAACGGGAACCCGCCGACAACTGAAGCGGTTTGCAGCGCTCCCAAACCGCCGGTAAAGAGCAGGATGGCGGCAATCGCTCCCTCAAGAACCCCCCAGGTAATGCGCAGAAATACCGGCGGGTTGGGGTTACCGCCGGAGGTGAGCATACCGTTTACGTAGGTGCCGGAGTCTGAGGAAGTGATAAAGAATATCGCCACCGAGAAGCTGGCTGCCGCCACCAGCAGAGCAGAGGCCGGCATAATTTCCAGGAGGGTAAAGAAGCCCATCGCTTCGTCTTCAGCAACGGCTTCCTGGATAATGCCTACTTCCTGGAAATGCTCATACCAGAGGGCGGCTCCGCCAAAGACAGCGAACCAGACCAGGCTGACCGCCACCGGGACCAGCAGCACGCCGGTGATAAAGTTGCGGATAGTGCGGCCGCGGGAAACGCGGGCGATAAAGGTCCCGACAAAAGGCGCCCAGGCGATCCACCAGGCCCAGTAGAAGACGGTCCAGGCATTATACCAGCCTTCAGTTCCTTCCCCGGCAGCATCGAGGCCAAATGACATATAGATGATATTTTGCAGGTAATCGCCGGTAGAATGGGTGAGAATGTTAAGAATAAAGAGAGTCGGTCCGAGGATAAATACCAGGGCCAGTAAAGCAAGGGCCACAACGATATTGATCCGGCTTAACCACTTAATGCCGCGGTCAATACCGGTATAGGTGGAAATAACCGCTGCGGCGGTTACCACGATAACGATAACCACCCAGAGCGCGTTGGTGCTGGGAATGCCGAACAAGAACTCCAGGCCGGCGCCGATCTGCATCGCCCCCAGGCCCAGCGAGGTCGCCAGACCGAACAGGGTGGCGAAAACACCGATCACGTTAACTACAACGCCCCAGCCTTTGTTAATGTTTTCCGGGCCAAGGATCGGCTCCAGGCAGGAGCTGAGCATCATGGGCAAGCCCCTGCGATATGAGAAATAGGCCAGCGAGCCGGCCACGACCGCATAAATGGCCCAGGGATGCAGGCCCCAGTGGAAATATGAATAGCGCATCGCCATGTGGACAGCGGCGCCAGTGCCCGCTTCGCCCATTGGCGGCCACATGTAGTGCCAGATCGGCTCCGATACCCCCCAGAAGAGGAGCCCGATGCCCATCCCGCAGCTAAAAAGCATTGCAAACCAGGTAAAATTGCCGTACTCCGGTTTTTCATCATCCCTACCCAGCTTAATTTCGCCCACCGGGCTCAGGAGCAGGTAGACAATCATGATCAGGAAAACACTGGCCCCGAGGATGAAGGTCCAGCCCCACTGCACGACCATGTAGTCGAAAACTGCGCCGGCCGCTTCGCCAAAAGCATCCGGGGCGGCAACCCCAAAAATCACGAAAACAAGCATGATAATAAGAGCTATCCAAAACGTCCGCTTGGCATACATACTTCTTTCTTCTTCCGTTTGTCCTTTAACCACTTAAGTAACCTCCTTCAAAATAAGATTATCAGTGCGGGATAAAAGGTGAGTTTTCATGTTACATGTATCACCCCCTTGACTGCTATTTATTTCAGTATCTAAAAATGAACCCAATTTAAAAACATGCTTTTTCTATAATAATGCAATATTCATGCCATGCCCGACATTTAAGCCTTGAACCCGCCGATGCCCATGATACCTGGTAAAAAAAAGACCGCTTTCGCTGCTAAATAAACGGTCCTTTCTCATAATTAGAAATATTTTGCTGTGGTTAAACTATAAAGGCTATCATCGTTGAATTAATCAAGAAAATCAGTGCTTTATCAATATGAGAAATTTTATCATATTAAGAAACATCGACTTTAACATCTTTTAGCTTCCGGTATAGAGTGGCCCTGCTAATGCCCAGGGCATCGGCGGCCTTTTCTTTACCCCAGGTAGTTTGGCCGTATTTTTGCAAGGCGGCTTTGATAGCCTTTTTTTCAAGGGAAGAAATATCTTCAATCCCGACCGGTTCGCTGCTGCTGTAGTGGCTGGTTATTTTTTCAGGCAAACTGCTTTTGCTGATCTGCACTCCCGACTCAATATTAATGGCGTATTCAATGGCATTTTCCAGTTCCCGGACATTGCCGGGCCAGGGATAAATCAGCAAAGCTTCGCGGGCCTCTTCTCCGAATCCTTTGATCCTTTTATTAAGGCGCACTGAATAGTAATCCAGAAAGTGGTGCATGAGAAGAATGATGTCGTCTTTACGATTGCGCAGTCCGGGCAGGGTAAAAGGTATCACATTGATCCGGTAAAATAAATCTTCCCTGAACTGGCCTTCCTTGATCAATTCCTCCAGATCCCTGTTGGTAGCGGCTATGATGCGCACATCAACTTCACGCAGCGAAACTCCCCCGATCCGGGCTATGCTTTTATTCTCAATCACGTGGAGCAGTTTAACCTGGAAGTCGAGCGGCATATCGCCGATTTCATCCAGAAAGATGGTCCCGCCGTGGGCTATTTCAAATTTTCCGGGTTTTCCTCCCTTGCGGGCCCCCGTAAAGGCGCCTTCCTCGTAACCGAACAGCTCCGATTCAAGGAGGGTGGCAGGGATGGCCGCACAGCTTACAGAAACGAAAGGATTTTTCCGGCGCGGGCTTTCTTCATGGATGGCCCGGGCAAAAATACTCTTCCCGGTCCCGGTTTCACCACGGATCAGCACTGTAGAATCGGTGGCGGCAATCATCTTCATTTTTTCCTTGATTTCTTTGATTTCAGCGCTGGTCCCGATAATTCCGGAGAAAGTACATTTCTTATTTTCCGTCATAATCCGGGTCGCCATTTCTTCTACTTCCTCTTTTTTGCGAAAAGTGAGCACGGCTCCAGAGACCCGCCCATCTTCATACATGGGCGTGAGGTTATAAAAGAAATAGGAGATCTTATTCTCGGGCCCGGTGTAACTTACTTCATTTAAATAATAGAGATCGCCGCCTGAGCTGCCCTGGTTGTTAAAAGCATCCTCAACAATAAAATCAGGAAAAAGGTTGTTGATGTGTGTCCCATTTTCCCTGTCATGCTCGAGATTCAGCAACTCTTCTGCAGCCAGGTTCATATTGGTGATGATGCCCTGGTTGTTGATGGCAACCACCCCTTCGTAGATCGAATTGATGACGTCTTTGAACTGATTCATCAGGCTGGTTACCTTGGATTCCATTCTTTTTTCATTGATGGAGATAAGGATGATATTACATAGTTTGCTGAGAAAATCCTGCATTTTTTCATAATGGTTGAGCAGTTTGCGGCGATGCTGCTCGGTCAGGGCCAGGAGGGAAATACTGCCAATTTTCTGGCCACCGTATACAATCGGCTGCATCACAAAAGCCAGCACTTCACACCTATTAGAATATTCACAGTCGGAACAGCACACTGCATGGGCCGTGTTTTCCACAAAAATGTGCTCATTACTTTTAGATAATATTAGCTTATGGGTCATGCAGCCTTCGCCGTAAACAGCCCCAACTTCTTTTTTGAAATAACCGCTGCCGGCTATGACCTCGAGGTTACTGCTGATAATGCCGATTTCAATATCGACAACCCCGGCAAAAGCCCCGGTAACCTGTTGTAAAAAATCCTGGATTCTCTTTAATTCCTTCAAAAGAGATGCCACCTTTACTGCTTTAAATGATCTGAGAGGGCTTAAATATAAATGACCTGGTTTCCACTGTTTTTGAGAAACTTTTCAAAATCCTGGTAGGAAAGGTTGATGGTCGCCGTATTAACATTGGGATGGAAATTAACGGATTTCTTTTTATTCAAAGTGCGGTCAATAACCAGGGTGACCGCTTTCTTTTGATCGTTGATAATACCGAAAGGAGAAACAGCTCCGGTTTCAAGGCCCAGGTGCTCGTTTAAACGGCGCTCGGAAGCAAAGCTTAATTTCCCGGCAGCCAGCTTGGCGGAAAGATCTTTCAGATCGGCGGATTTTGACTGCTCAAGGACGACCAGGAAGTGCTTGTTGCCTTTATTATTCCTTAAAAACAAATTTTTAGCATGGGCCCCCTCGATATCTTTCCAGTATTTTTGGGCTTCTTCAACCGTATAGACCGGAGGGTGTTCATAGCGGGTATACTCAATACCCAGCTGCTCCAGGGCCTCATATACCTTTTGTTCATTTTCTGTAACCATTTTACCAGTCCCCTTTCAGGTTTTTAATAAGTTAAAAGGCATTTGTAGTTTTATGAACAGGCCATTTTTATAATCCGGGTATCATCAAAAAAGGGGAAATAGACCCCGGCCCGATCCTTTTTTAAAAAAGCGGTGGGATCCAGGCGGGTAATAAGTAAACAATTATTTGAATTAACTTCATAGATGTAAGTAAACTTTATCACGGCTCCCTTTGTAAGTCAAATTAAAGGGTTTTTGCCATATTTTTTTTAAAGATCAGCCGGTTCAAGTTTATAGGGCCCGTATCCTACAAGCCACAATCCCTTTTGAGCTTTGTTGTTTTCAGATACCAGCCGCCCGAAACCGTGGCGGCGATCTAAAAGCCATTTTCCGGTAAATCGATCGCCAACTGTCGGCTTGTAGGTGCCGTAACCATGACGATAACCCTTCCACCATCTTCCCCTGTAAATACTGCCACCGGGCCAGGTCCGGACTCCCCAGCCATGAAACAGGCCCCGGGAAAACTCACCTTCATAAGTGCCCTTGCCTTCCAAGGCCCAGCGCCCGTAACCATGCATTTTGCCTTTTACCCAGCTGCCCTGCCAGGTCGACCCATCGGCCTTTTCCAGGTATCCTTCGCCATGATAATGCCCTTTCTCAAAACGGCCTTCATAGCGATCGCCACTGGCATAATTATAGAGGCCGAAGCCGTCTTTTAAATCTTCCCGCCAGCTCCCTTTATATTCAGCACCATCGGGCCAGGTCATAACTCCGTAACCGTGTTTTTTACCGTCCTTAAAATCTCCCCTGTATTTAGCCCCACCCATATAGTTAACTGAACCTTTTCCATTGGGCAGCCCTTCGGCCAGCTCTCCACTGTAAATTGATCCGTCCGGGAAAAAGAAAGTGCCGTCATCCAGGGGTCGGCCCTCTTTAAAAATTCCGACATACCGGGACCGGCCGCTTAAATAGAGGGTTCCTTTACCATGCGGACGGTTATCTTTACATTCTCCGACATATTTTGTTCCGTCCGGAAAGTGGCATTCTCCTGAACCGCTGTTTTGACCATTTTTATAAGGACCTTTGAAGCGGGTGCCATCGGGCAAATAGGCCTTCCCCCAGCCATTAGGCAATCCCCCTTTTAGCTTGCCCTTGTGCACCGATCCGTCCGGAAAATAGTAACGGCCTTTATCGGCAAAACGGCCTTCAATAAAAAACCCTTCATACCTGGAACCATCGGCAAAGGTATATACGCCCCGGCCGTGCATCCTGTTATTTTCCCATCGTCCTTCATACTTGCGACCATCAGGCCAAACCTGGACCCCTCTGCCCTCCCGGCGGTCTTCAACCCACTGCCCCTGGTAGCTTTTGCCATTCGGCCAGGTCATCTCGCCTTCACCGTTCCGGTAAGCATTTTTCCAATCCCCCACATAAAACTTTCCGTCGGGCCAGGAAAAAGTACCGCGCCCCTCGTACAAACCGTTTACAAATTCGCCTTCATATTTTTCTCCGCCCGGCCAGTAATAAATGCCCCATCCATGCATCTGGTCGTTTTGCCATTCCCCGACATACTTTCGCCAGTCGGCGAACAGGTACGTGCCATGGCCGTGCATTTGATCTTCATACCACTGGCCTTCATATTTATCGCCATTGGACCAGATAAAAATGCCTTCCCCGTGAAAGCGGCCCTTTTTCCATTGGCCGCTGTAGCGGCTTCCATCAGGCCAGGTAACAGTCCCCCGCCCGTGCGGCTTCTTTTTTAATACTTCTCCTTTGTATTCTCCGTTTCCGGCCAGCTTCATAGCAGATCTACGCCTTTCACAGAAAGGTATGGGATATATTTCTACAGCCGCCCTGCTTCTTCCTTCACTTCATGTTTGCGGGCTGCTCCATTAATTAACCGGCAGAGGCATCGGTCAAATCGCGGTCTTTTTTCTTGCGCCAGGACAGATAAACCATAAAAATGCCCAGCTCGTAGAGAAGCAGCAGGGGAATAGCCATCAAGACCTGGGAAAATATATCGGGCGGAGTCAGGATCGAAGCGAAAATAATAATGATTAACAGGGCAAATTTGCGATTTTGACGTAAAAAAGTAGTTGTGAGCAGGCCGATACTGCCCAGGAACCAAAATAAAACCGGCATCTGAAAGACCAGGCCAAAAGAAAGCATAAAAGAAGTGGTAAAGGAGAGGTACCGGGCAATACTGAAACTCGGCACGAGATCGGGCCCTGAAAAACCAACAAAGAAATTCAAAGCAAAGGGCAGGACCACAAAATAAGAGAAGGACAGCCCCAGGGCAAAAAGGATATACATGACCAGCGTTAACAAAACGGCCGATCTGCGGGTTTTGCCGGCAGCGACGACCGCCAGGGCCAGCAGCTGGTATAGAATTATAGGCAGGGTCACAATTCCGCTGGTTACGAAAGCCAGGCGGATATTGGCCAGGAGCGCCTCAGAGGGGGTCAGGAATATGAGCTGAAGATCCAGATCCCCCCCATTAAACCTGGCATAGGCCATATCAGCAGGCATTAACAAAAGATATCTGATCTCGTCGCTAAAGGTAAAGCTGATCATGGCAAAAAGAAAAACTGCCCCCGCTATAATCATCAGGCGGACGCGCAGCTCTTCAAAAAGCTGAATTAACCTTTCTCTTTCCATGGGACTTGTATGTAACGCTTCCTCTCCCGGTTTTTAATCAAGGTAAGTATCTTCTTCAAGGTCATCTTCAGTTTCCAGGTAGCTTAAATAGTTTTCAGCTTCCCTGTAAAGCCAGCTGTCTTCACTTTCCTCTGTCAGGATCTCTTCGAGCAGCGGTTTGGCCGCTGCCGGTTCATCCATGTATTCTCCCAGCAGGAAGGCATAATAGAGGTTTTCTTCGTTGTCGGCCTCGCCTCCGGCCACCCTGCTGCCAAGATGCCCATAAAGCCAGTCCACCTCTTCCTGTTTTAAATCCTCCCT
>PWGD01000025.1 GCA_003554395.1 Syntrophomonadaceae bacterium | reverse complement strand
TGGTTGCCATCGTCTATTACGTGGATGGCAGCCGACTGATCCTTGACTTTTTTGACCTGCCTCCCTTTATGGCCGACTCCATTAGTTTTATCCTGCTTTTTTCGGCAACTTCTGTCCTGATTCATGCTTTAGGTTTCCTTGCCGCGCTGGTAACCCGGTTCAGCCCTTTAAAACTGGTTGACAAAATTGGCGGCGCCGGAGCGGGACTGGTGGTCGGCCTGGCCGTAGTCGGTGTAGTCCTGATCCTGCTAATCGCCTTTCCCATTTTTTCTGCCTTCCCGGATTACGTTGAGCATTCCGCCCTGGCGCCTTACATTATCGAAAACACAGAATTAATAATGAGAACGCTCTCCGATTTGCTGCCGATGGAAATCCCCCAGCTGGCCATACATCCTGAAGATCTGGCCGGTTATTTTAATAATGCCGCCCTGATCGAAAACGAGATCCATTACCATGACATCGATTTTGCCGCCCTGGAGGGAACGGCGTGCTTTGTCTGCGACGGTCCGGTGGAATATCTTGGTTTTCTGAACAACGACAAAGGCTCTTATTCACCAAAATTCATCTGCACTGAATGCGGCCGGACCAGCGACGGCTGTCAGACCTACGAGGGTTATCATCAGATGTACAATCAGTGCCCGGTCGAACTGGGTAACCAGGGTTACCGCTTTGACTGCGGGATCTGGACCAACTTCGGTTACCACCGTCCCACAGGCCCCTGCCCCACATGCGGGGCTTATTGACCCCATAAAGCAAACAGTCAATTTATGGAATATCTTTATTTTTTTGTAGTGCTCATCCCACAGGTAAGCTGCCCCCGCTCTAAGCGGCGGTTGTTAATAAACCTGCACTTAGGTTTTTTAAGTTTGTGGTCTAATCAATTCAGGCCAATCTTCAGCCGGATTATTAACCAGGCGCGAAACCGGGTAGGCGGTTAATTCACCCGCCGGATAAGGTTTCAGCAGCCCGGCCACAATCTCTTGATCCGTTTCGGGGGCGAACCACTTTTGATGCGCTTCCCGTGAAATGATGACCGGCATGCGGTTATGGAGAGGAGCCACCAGCTCATTGGGTTCGGTGGTAAGGATGGTGCAGGTTTCAAGGGGCTCCTCCCCCTTATTCCACCGCTCCCACAGGCCGGCCAGGGAAAAAGGACGTCCGTCTTTTCTGCAAATAAAGTAGGGCTGCTTGCCCCCATTGCTTTTCTTCCACTCATAAAAACCGCTGGCCGGGATCAAGATCCTCCTTTTCTTAAAAGCATCGCGGAAAGAAGGTTTCTTGTGGGCGGTCTCGGCCCGGGCATTGATCATCCGGTTTCCGATGGCCGGATCATCCGACCAAAAGGGTACCAGGCCCCATTTAAGGAAGGCCGGCTCCCTTTTACCGCTTTCGGGTAAAAACCGAAAGGCCAGGATCTGCTGTGAAGGAGCAATATTGAAGCGGGGAGTCAATTCGTTCCTTAATTCCAGGTCATAAAGCATCTCCAACACTTTTTTATCGGTTGCCAGGGCAAACCTGCCGCACATTTGCAGTCCTCCCCTTCATTTCCAAGACGAAGCTATCCAGCCGCCCGCTTTTATCCAGGCCGCCCGTCCCGCCTGCTTGATAGTTGGAAAGGCCGATCTGCGCCTTCTTCAGTTGTTTCCGCTGCTTATACTCAAACCTTTAGCGCCCTTATCTCCATTGCCACTCTTGTAGGGGGCATATTCCCGGGACCGGTCGGCGTCGCGACAGATAGAATGCCCCGCTTGACCTTCCTTGGCATTATAGAAGCCCAGGTTAAAACGGTGAATGCTCGGAACACCTGGAGGAACGAAAGCAACCCTGTCCCCCGCCTGCAGCCTGGTCGAAAGTGGCCTGATCAAACGGTTGATAAAAACGGCTTCCACCGCATCGGCGGGGATTTCCAGCTTATCGCGCAGTTCTTCAGCAGTGAGCGGACCCTCCATTTTATAGATCAGAGGATTGGGCCATTCCCGTTCTTTAAAAAGAAAATAAAGCTTTCCAAAGGCTCGAACTTCCATAACCCCCATCATAAAACCTCCCCTTCTTTTTAATAACTGACCTTTGAAATGGACCTACCGGTTTCAGCAACAGCCTGCCCTGCAGTCGATCTAATCAATAAAAGAAGTTTTCGTGAAGTTAAATGCAGCTGCCAACTCTATTTAAGACCGCTTTTCTGACTGCCTCTTCTTATTTTGCAATATTTCGACATCCCTACTGTAATTCCTTCCCGGCGCAGGTATAAATTCAAAGCTGAAACCATAAAACAGGAAAATGATTGATTTTACTATATATATTTTATTTCGTATAATTAAGATATATGGTAGTGGTTTGTCATGATTTTTTAGAATGAAGCAGGCTATCGCCCCACCGTTATAGAATTAAATATAACGCTGTCAACGTTACGACCAAAATTATGACTGGTAAAGGAGCTATCAGCTTATGAAACTGTTTGAACCGATCCGGATCGGGCAAATTGACCTAAAAAACCGCATAGCCATGCCGGCCATTCACCACAGTTACACTCCCGATGGTTTTGTCAATGAACGCCTGATCAAGTATTACGAAACCAGGGCCCGCGGCGGCGCAGGGCTGATTACCGTCGGCGGCTGCACCATCGATACCCTGGGCCAGGGGCCGATGATGATCGGCCTGCATGCCGACAGCTACATTGAAGGATTGAAGGCCCTGGCCCGGGCCATCAAGGATAACGGGGCGGCCGCAGCAGCCCAGCTCTATCACTCCGGACGCTATACCCACAGCATGATGACAGGAAAGCAGCCGCTTGCCCCTTCAGCCATCGCTTCTCGTCTGACCAGGGAAACGCCAAAAGAAATGACTCTTGAAGATATTGAAACAGTCCTGGAAAATTACGCCCAGGCTGCCCGCAGGGCCAGGGAAGCCGGTTTTGATGCCGTGGAAATTCTGGCCAGCGCCGGTTACCTGATCTGCCAGTTCCTCTCTCCGGTCACTAACCAGCGCTCAGACCATTACGGCGGGGACTGGGAAAACCGCAAACGCTTTGGCCTGGAAGTTGTGAAAAGGGTCAGGCAAGCGGTCGGTGATGATTATACTGTCAATATTAGGATCTCCGGGCACGATTATGTTCCCGACAGCAACACCAACCGGGAAGCGGTTTTTTTTGCCAGAGAAGTGGAATCAGCCGGGGTTGACTGCATCAATGTAACCGGAGGCTGGCACGAATCAAGGGTGCCCCAGATCACCGGAGAACTGCCGAGGGGCGGGTTTGCCTACCTGGCCCGGGACATCAAAAAAGGGGTCAATATCCCGGTCATGGCCAGCAACCGGATCAACGATCCCCTGGTCGCCGAAGAAATACTGAAACAGGGCCTGGCCGACCTGGTCAACATGGGACGGCCGCTCATTGCCGACCCGGATCTGCCCAATAAAGCGGCGGAAGGGAGATTTGATTCTATCAGGCGCTGTATTGCCTGCAACCAGGGCTGTTTCGACATGGTCTTCACTTTACAGGACGTCCACTGCACGGTCAATCCCCTGGCAGGAAGAGAATTTGAAACCGTAATTGAGGCGGCGGAAAACCCCCGCCGGGTGCTCATCATCGGCGGAGGGCCGGCCGGGATGGAAACCGCCCGCCTGGCCGCAGCAAGAGGGCACCGGGTTAGCCTGTGGGAAAAAGGCAGCCGCCTGGGCGGTCATTTAAGTTACGCCGCCATGCCCCCGGGCAAGGGTGATTTTATAACCTTGCTTGATTATTACGAAAGCGAACTGCCCAAAAGCGGGGTGGAAATTATCTTGAACCGCGAAGCTGCAGCCGACGAAATTATAGCCGAAAAAGCAGATGTCGTGGTTTTAGCCACCGGCGCCCGTGGCGCCAAACCGCCTTTCCCTGTAGATGAATCGGCTCAGGTTGTTTCGGCCCTCCAGATCCTGGACGGGTCGGTCGTGCCGGGAGACAGGGTGGTCATTATCGGGGGAGGATCGGTCGGCTGCGAGACGGCCGTAACGGCTGCTGAAATGGGCACAATTTCGGCCGAAAATTTGAAGTTCCTGATGGAAAACGATGCCGAAAGCCCCGAAAGGTTGAAAGAACTGCTTAGCCGGGGCACTAAAGAAGTCACCCTGATCGAGCTGGAAAAAGGGATTGGCCGCGATATCGGCATCAGCACCCGCTGGGTAACCGTCAAGTGTATCCGCCGCCTGGGGATCAGGGTCCTGGACCAGTGCGCAGTAAAAGAAGTAAATAAAACCGGGGTCCTGCTTGAAAAAGAGGGCACCGAAACCCTGCTTCCGGCAGATACGGTGGCCCTGGCTATAGGAGCCGTGGCCCACAACCCCCTGGCGGAAGAGCTGGAGGGCAAAGTTGCCGAACTGCACGTGATCGGCGATGCCCGCGAGCCGCGCAAGATTACTGAAGCGGTACGCGAAGGCTTCAACCTGGGCCGGGAAATTTAACCCGGGCCGAAATGCTATTTACCCCGGATAAAGTCTTCAGTCAACTGGTAGGCTTCATAGTCGGGATACTGGCGGGGAGGATGTTTGGAGAAGTAGGCCGAAGGGCCTTCCAGCACTCCTCCCTGGTTCCTGTCCAGGGCCACTTTACAGCAGCGGACGGCATCGATGGCGATCCCCGCTGAATTGGGCGAATCCTCCACACTGAGCCGCATCTCCAGGTTAATCGGCACGTTGCCGAATATTTGGCCCTCCATTCGCAAAAAACAAACCTTGTTATCTTTTTGCCAGGACACATAGTCGCTGGGGCCGATATGGATATCACGATCGGGCAGCCGTTTAGCTGCAGCGGACTGGACGGCCTCGGTCTTGGAAATCCGCTTGGTGGCCAGGCGGCCCTGGTTGGTCATATTAAGAAAGTCGGTGTTTCCTCCCGTATTGAGCTGGTAGGAACGTTCCAGCTTGACCCCGCGCTTTTTAAAGAGGTCGGCCAGGGCGCGGTGCAGGATCGTAGCCCCCATCTGGGATTTGATATCATCGCCGATGATGGGAACATTTCTTTCAGCAAACCGGCCGGCCCACTGCGGATCGCTGGCTATAAAAACGGGAATGTTGTTGACAAAAGCCACTCCGGCTTCCAGGGCGCAATCGGCATAAAAACGGGACGCTTCTTCCGATCCGGCCGGCAGATAATTAAGCATGATCTCCGTGCCAGTGGAGCGAAGAGCCTCCACTATTTCTTCTTTCCCTGGCTCGGGGGCGCTGCTCCTGATAAAAGTGTAATCATCATCGTAGGTAAGCATGTGATCTGAAAAACCGTCCAGGATCCGGCCCATCCGGACAGTCGTCCCGCTGGGGGGCAGGTCGGAATAAAACCTGAGGGCGCAGTTGGGGAGCGAAAAAATGGCCCGGCTTACATCCTGGCCCACCTTGCGCTCATCTATATCAAAAGCTGCACTGCCCTCGATATCAAAGGGCTGGTATCCGCCGATATTCCAGTGCAGGAGGCCGACGGCATCGGTTTCGTTTGAATCGCGGTAATAATGGATTCCCTGGATTAATGCGCTGGCACAATTGCCGACACCGACAATGGCAACTTTAATCTTGGACATTTGCTGGATCCCTCTTCCTGTTATAATGTTGGATAGCTATGAATTAATCCCAAAAATCATTATAACCGATTATTCAAATTTAGGGAAATAACCGGAAGAAATCCCTTATAAGACCGCCATAACTATCATAACTCCTATTTTCAAAGAGCTATTTACAGAATTCCTGAGTAACATTCTTGTTAAGACCTGCATAAACCGGTTCCAAGCAGGATAGAAGCAGCAGGCCTCATTTCAGGCCGGCCTGCAGAGGCCTGCCGAAAAAATGGCTTCATAATTCATATGCCCGGCTGTTATAATATAACTATGGGAAAAAGAACCGGAGCAGCATAACCGAGTTTAAGATGACAGATAAAGGAGAGATGCGATCATGACCAGCAGAATCCAGGAAATTGCCAGGGACGACAAAAAAGAGCTTTTGCGCCTGGAAACCAGGCCCTTTGGCACCAATGCCTACATGGTGATCTGCCGAACAAGCAATGAGAGCGTTTTAATCGATGCCCCGGGCAGCGCGGAAATAATTAAAGAGCGGCTTAAAGAAACCGCTGTTAAGTATATCCTGATGAGTCACGGCCACATGGACCATACTGTGGACTTAGAAGAGCTGCACCGGGACCTGGGGGCCAGGCTGGCCGTCCACAAGGATGATGCCGGACAGCTGCCGGTTAAAGCCGATCAACTGCTGGCCGGGGGCGAACATATAAAATGCGGCAACCTTATATTAGAGGTTATCCATGTCCCAGGCCATACGCCGGGCAGCCTCTGTTTCAGGATCGATAACTACCTGATTTCAGGAGATACCATCTTTCCCGGCGGGCCCGGAAAAACCGCCTCACCCGGCGCTTTCAAAGAAATTGTGGCCTCGATAGAAGAAAAAATCATGCCCCTGCCCGGCGATACGATCATCCTGCCCGGGCACGGCGAAAAGACAACTTTAAAAACTGAACGGGAACTGTTTAACACCTTCAAAAGCAGCAGACAGGACTTTGAACTGAGCGGAGACGTTACCTGGCTCGGTTCCTGAAGCCCTGGAAAGCGCAGGGGCCGTGGCTGGGGGGCAGGGTTTCTGTTCCCAGGCTCGGAACCTAGAAGCAACTATTTTGTCTATGGTTACTACCAGAGAAATTCGGCGCGGTGAAAAGCCTCAGCCAGGGTGAAATCCTGTTCCCTGGCGGCATCCTCGGCCCGGCTGCGCAGCCACTGCTCGATAGAAGGAAAATGATGGCCGCCCACCTGGCTTTCATGGCAGCGCAGGGCGGCCAGCTTGGTTTCAAAGGTTGCAGTGATATCGGAGTAGTAATTGGGGTTTTCACTGGCCCAGGTCAGGATTTCTTTGACTTTGTGGGGCTGGAGCCCCTCTTCCAGGAGCTCGGGGTAAGAAAGATGGTCCCTGGCATAAGGGAAAGCGGCGTCAAGAACTACCTGCCCGGCAATGCGATGATCGCGGTGCCAGATATAGCGGCGGTAGGGATCGGCTGTGACCAGGGTGTCGGGCCGAAAGCGCCGGATGCAGCGCACTATGGTTTTGCGGAATTCAGGGGTATCCTCAAGGCCCTGATCCTCATATTCCAGGAAAACTACTTCCGCAACCCCCAGCAAACCCGCTGCTTTCCTCTGTTCTTTCTGCCTGGTTTTTTTCAATTCTTCGGGGCTGACATTGGGATCGCTGGTCCCCTTTTCCCCGTTGGTGCAGATTACATAAACCACTACCTTGCCCTCGTTAACCCAGCGGGCTACTGAACCGGCCACGCCAAACTCCGAATCATCAGGATGAGGGCTGATCACCATCACGTCAGCTTTAATATCTTTAGAAGAGTTGTTATGCTGCATCTTAATTTACCGCCTTCAGATTTTTATCATTGCCATATCATTGCCCTTTAAGCCAGCCCATTCCGCAGGGGTCAGCATTAGTCCGCTACAAAGCGGATCGGCCGGTGCATTAAACTTTTTCCCATGCTCCTCTCAGAGTAATTAAAGCTCTGCAATTTATTTTTTAGAAAACGGCCTTATTGGCCTTTATTTCCAATGAGGTGAACATCCCTTTGCGGGTAAGGAATGTTAATCCCCGCTTCATCGAAAGCTTTCTTAACGGTTTCCAAAAATTCAAAGTAAAGCGGCCAGTAATCGCCGGCATTACACCACATCCGCAGGTAAAAAACAATGGCATTGTCCCCATGCTCGCCGAGAAGGACCT
>PWGD01000147.1 GCA_003554395.1 Syntrophomonadaceae bacterium | reverse complement strand
GACTACTTCAACGACCACTGCTTCCTCCGGGCCGGCCAGGACCCGGTTGTAAAGCGGGGGCAGCCTGGTGGGGAAGTAGAAGTCGACCACGCTGCCGCGCACGGCCGAAACAGTACCCCTGTTTTCGTCCTGCTTCTTCTTTTGAGGGCCGGTATGAAGGGCTGGTTTTTCTCCCATTTATGACTGCTCCTGTCCGGTTTTTAATCTCTTACTGTTAAGACCACAGAAGGTCCGGATTGTGGCGGTCGTCAGAATTACCATTTAAACCTTTAATGACGGCCGGAAGAGGCCGGTTTCTAATTCAAAAATCATCTGTAGAACAAACCTGAAATCAATGATTGGTAATAATAGCTGCCTGCCTTTAAATATATTAGCTAAAAACTGGCGGATTCCTGTTAACGGAGTAGGGATAAATTTCTTATTTCTTAATCTCCAGTTTTAAAAAAACTTCTTTTAATGATAAACAAGCAGCACTTCCCGGCTGATGCGGAAAAAAACCTGCCCGGAAGGAATAAACGCGTTTCACAGCAGGCAAAAAAATCCAATAATTTTTTTAAAAAAAATATTAAAAAAACTATTGACAAGATCACAGGTCCATGCTATTATAATTTCACCAGGTTCCGAGAGACTGAAAGGTGAACCGGGTCCGGTTGGAAGGGACAAGCCGGTTGAAAAAAAAGGCGCAAGCCTGGATTGGAAACCGGAAACATCCAAGAAGACCGGGCAGCTGAAAGGAACGATAGCTGAAAGGTAAAGAAAGGCTCATACCGGACTTTACCGGGAAGCATCGGAAAACTGCAGCGCAGAATCTACAAGAACTGGCCGGAGGCCGCAAGAAGTTATCTGTAGGGGTAACGGAAACGGCTGTAGAAGGTCGGGAAAAGAGAGTCTGCAGGTAAATCCACAGGTCTGTTGGAACCTGGTTTTTATATGCGAAGAACGCTTCCATCGTTTTCATAAGCAGGATGGGGACATGACTCTGTCGGAGGAATGTCCCCTTTTTAGTCTACTACTGCATCTTTTAGCTCAAACAATCACCACAGGCCCCGCTTAAGGCCCGGCTTAACAATAGCTCTCACTGTAGTATCTCTTTTATGGATTGTGCTCTATAGATTCTTTAAGGGCGGTCGAACTGGGCAATAAACTGCAGGTTGCGGTACTTTTCGTTATAATCAAGGCCGTAACCGACCACGAAAACATTGGGGACATCGAAGCCTTTGTAATCGACGGGCACTTCTACGATCCGTCGCGCTTCCACGTTGACCAGGGTGCAAACTTTTAGGCTGGCCGGTTTCCTTGATTTAAGGTTGCGCAGCAGGTAACCGAGGCTCAGACCGGTATCAACAATATCTTCAACCACCAGGACATGCTTGTCAGCAATGCTTAAATCAAGGTCCTTGATAATGCGCACCACTCCGGTGGAATCGGCCTGTTCGCTGTAGTGAGAGATGCTGATAAAGTCAATGGCGAAAGGTATGCTCATTTTCCGGGTCAGGTCGACCAGGAAATAGATACTGCCCCGGAGGACCCCAACCAGGATCAATTCAAGGCCGGCAAAATCGGCGGAAATCTTCTTGCCCAGCTCGCCGATTTTTTCTTCTATCTGCTCCTGGGTAAACAGGATCTTTAACTGATTATCCTCATACGGCTTCTGATCTTTCAATTGTCATCCTCTTCTCCCTGATCCTGGTCGATGCTGTGTTTTTTGAGGAGGCTTTCAAAGCCCCTTTTATCAATCAAGCGGATGCTAATATCCGGATAAAGCTCTTTCATACGCCGGATCTTGCGGTTCTTTTTCCAGGCCTGGCGGGGCTTCTGGGTGGTCAGTTCGATAAATAAATCCTGGTCGGGCAGGTAAAAATCGGGCGAAAAAGCTTCAACTACATTGCCCTCGCTGTCCCACTCCAGGAAAAACGTCCTCGGCTCGTACTGCCAGCGAATCCGGTAGAAATCAAGCATATGGGCAAATTCTTCTTCACTGGGATGCATGAACTGATCGGCTTCCGCCTCGGCCGGCGGAATGAAGACCCTATCTTCCATTTCGCCCAGGGGCGGCCCGTCTTTGACCTCGCGCGGCTCGGCATGAATGCGATAAGCGGTAATAATCAGGTCGGCAGCATCTTCCAGGACCATCTTTTCCGTATTGAGGACCAGATCATAGAGGCGCAGATTGTTCCAGTTTGCGTTAAAAACCTGCCGTAAATAAAGGATTTTCCCGCGGTCCTTCTCTTTGACCAACCTGACTGCCGTTTCAGAAGCCAGGCCATAAGCCCGCATCACCCGCCGGACCCGCTCGGTGAACTGGGCAATAACCCTGACATGCAGGGCCGGCGGATAATCCCGAAACAGGATCGAACCGCCACGGCCCAGGATGACCAGATCGTTGCGGATGGCCAGGTCATAGATAAAATCATGCATTGCTTCGATGTACTGCTCTTCCTGGCCCTTTTTCCCCTCGGTGGCGCCTAGATCTTCTTGATCCGGATTAGGAACTTCGATCCCATGCTCGGCCAAGCCTTTGAGAATAGTATCCTTGTTGACTAGAACAAAACCCGTTTTATCGGCCACAAAATGGGCGATAGTTTCGCCCCCGCTTCCGAACTCACGCGAGATGGTGATAATGCCCAATAACAGACCCCCCGGCCTCTCTTATTTAAGAAATCCACTGATGATCGCCTCTTCGGCTTCTTCCTCGGTTAAACCCAGGGCCATCAGTTTAATCAATTGTTCACCGGCAATCTTGCCGATTGCCGCCTCGTGAACCAGTTCCGCTTCCGAGTTTTCGGCCCAGATTTCAGGCACCGACCGGACCGTGGCCTGGTCCATGATAATTGAGTCGCATTCAACATGGCCGCGACCGGGCCCGTATGCCAGAAGGCGCGGGTTAAAACTCTGCCTGGAGTGGCCCTGGGCCACTGAACGGGAAACGATCCGGGCGGTGCTCTCTTCGGCCATCAACTTGACCAGCACATCTGAATTGGCCGACTGCTCTCCGTCGGTCAAAAGGCGCTCGTACATAACCAGCCGCCCTCCCGCCTGGACTTCGGCTTCAGTGACCCGGGTAGTGTGATCAACCCCCCGGATCTGGACCAGTTCCAGTTCGGCGTAAGCGCCTTCTTCAACATAGAGGACAGTCTTGGGGTTAAGGACTTTCTTGCCCCCTTTTTCGCCCTCGCCAAAGTGTTTTTCCGTATAGACCAGGCGGGCGCCTTTGCGGACATATATTTCATGGATCCCGTCGTGCTGGGCGTTGCCGGTGCCGGGATTGTGAATTCCGCACCCCGCCACCAGGGTAATATTTGCCTGCTCTCCGATATCGATCTTATTGTAAACCAGATCGGAGAGATCGGTTTCGGTCAGGATAACCGGGATGTGGACCGTCCCTTCTTTGCCCGGGGCGACGATCACTTCAATACCGGGCTGGTCTTTCTTGGGCTTAATTTCAATCCCTTCCAGGGATCGTCGCTCGATGCCCTCCCCGTCTTTCCTGATATTAAAGGCTCCCGGCGGTTCGCCATGCAAATCCGCTATTTCCTGCAGCAACTTTTTATCGAGGGCAGTCAGCATAGATTTCTTCCTCCAGTCGGCAGCTTTTCCGGCAGGGACACTCGGCGCTTTCTTTGATCTGAGGCCAGATCTCTTCCCGGCTGCCCCGCATACTTACAGTCCCTTCCCTGATCAGGACAATTTCGTCGACCATATTGAGGATCTTTTCCTGATGCGAAATTACCACCGTGGTCGTATCCTGGCGGTGGCTGTTGCCGATGACGTCAATCAACTGTTCGAAGCTCCAGAGATCGATCCCGGCTTCCGGTTCATCAAAAATGCGCACCCTGGGGTTCTGGGCCAGCAGGGTAGCAATCTCGATCCTTTTGATCTCACCGCCCGACAGGCTGTTGTCCAGGGTCCGCTCCAGGTATTGATCAGGGCAGAGGCCGATATCCCGCAGGACCTGACAGTCATATCCATCGGAGTATTTAAAGGCCATTTCGATCATATCTTTGACCGGCATCCCTTTAAAACGGGGCGGATGCTGAAAAGCATAGCCGATTCCCCGCCGGGCCCGTTCCGATATCCCAAGATTGCTAATATCTTCACCGTTATAAAGCACTTTTCCCGAAGACTGCCTGTAAATCCCCATGGCCACCCGGGCCACCGAAGATTTCCCGCTTCCGTTCGGACCAGTCAGGGCATACATTTTGCCCGCTTCGAAATTCAAGTTAACATCCTGTAAAATAGGCACTTTCTGATCTTCCACTTCCAGTTCCAGGTAGATGTTCTCCAGTGAAAGCAAGGTTCGTATTTCTCCTTTCCAGGATCAATTATTAATAAAAACTGAATACCAATCGCTTCAAGTTTGAATCATGTCTCCTTAAATATTCGACGGCACCGACTTGATTCCTGCCCTATCTTCTGCCTGATCGGGACCTAAAATATTATTTTAAAATGTAGTGCTTGTGTACATAAAAACTATTGACAAACCAATCTGCTCCCCCTATAATCTAATGTAGTAACAGTGACTACATTAGGGCGTGATTGTCATGAAAAAAAATTATATTGGCATCAGGGAAGCAAGAATTAATTTAAGCAAGCTGATCAGGGATGTCCGCAACGGGATGGAAATTATCATCACTGACAGGGGAACTCCGGTAGCCAGGCTGGTCCCGGCCCAGGGGCAGACTTTGTCTTTGGAGGAAAGGATTAAAAATTACGAGAGCTGCGGGTTGATTGAATCCTGCCCGGAAGGCAAAACACTGGATACCGCTCCCATCGAGCTTCCCCGGGAAGACGCCCAGCGCTATATCCGGGAGGAAAGAAATGATGGGTAAACAGCTGGCCGTGATTTACTGGGATTCATCAGCCTTGCTGTCGTACCTCTTTAAAGACAGGTACAGCGATATAGCGCTTGAAAAAGCCCGGCAAAAAGGGGTTCATCTCCTGACGACACTGGCCATAGCTGAAGTTTACACTGTAATAAGCCGTATTCAGAGAGAACGGCTGCTGCCGGAATTAAGGATCGCATCAATTTTTGATGTGCTCGAATACGGGCCCTGGAGCCGGTTGAACATCGTTCCTGACATTATCTCTTTGCGGGAGCTGGCCGTTAGGTGGCCCCTCAGGGGGGCCGGTTTATGGCACCTGGCCACGGCTAAAACCCTGCAGCGGGAATTCCCCGAATTGATGATTTTAACCTTTGACCGGGAATTGGCCCGCGCTTCAAAGGGCGAAAAGCTCAAGCTCTGTGTCACTGTTTGAAGAAGCAAGCTGGACAGCGATATAAAATCGCAAAATAAAACCGAAAGGGGATTGTGGAATATGAAAATGTGGCGTTGTGAGGTTTGCGGTTATCTGCATGAAGGAGAAGAACCCCCCGATTTTTGTCCCAAATGCGGCGCACCGAAAGAAAAATTCGAGCTGCTGGATGAAGAAGAAGCAGAAATGATGCGCGATTCCCTGGCCACCAGGGAGAAGTACGCCCAGATTTACAGCCACCTGGATGAAGTGAGCAAGCTGGCCCAGGAAGGCATTGATCTAAACCTCGATGAGGGCTGCAACGCAATTTTTAGCCAGACCAAGAAAGATATCGAGGAAATTCACAACAAGATCAAAGAAGAACTGGCCGGTCATGCCAGTGAGTGCATCTGGGTCAAGGTGGCAAGTGACGGCCTGCTTGAATAAAAGCAGGCGGGCAAAACCAGGCTTAGTGGAATGCATATTTTAAATTTTAAAGCTTGGGGCAGACCGAAAATCCGAACAAATTTAAGCGGGGTTTGCCCCGCATCGCTGGACCAATTAAATATTAATGGAAAGGAAATGAGGTGAAAAGTTATGGCTAAAGCGATAGGTATTGACCTTGGAACAACATTTTCCGCCGTAGCGGCAATTGAAGGCGGCAAATCTGAAATTATCACCAATGCGGAGGGTTCGAGAACCACTCCCTCGGTTGTCGCTTTTAAAAAGGATTCCGGAGAGAGGCTGATCGGACAGGTAGCCCGCAGACAGGCGGCCCTGAACCCGGAAAGGACCCTCTTTTCGGTAAAGCGCTTTATAGGGCGCAAATATGATGAAGTGGAGGCAGAACGCAAAAATGTTCCGTACCAGGTAGTCTCGGGCCCCAATAACGCTGTACGGTTCAAGATTGGCGACAAACAGTATTCGCCGGAAGAAATTTCGGCCATGGTATTAAGAAAACTGGTCGATGACGCCTCAGCGCACCTGGGCGAAAAAATAACCGATGCCGTAATCACGGTCCCGGCATATTTTAACGACGCCCAGCGTCAGGCTACCAAGGATGCCGGTAAGATTGCCGGCTTGAATGTGCAGCGGATCATTAACGAACCGACTGCAGCTTCGATGGCCTACGGGCTTGATAAGAAGTCAAACGAGACCATCCTGGTTTTTGACCTGGGTGGCGGCACCTTTGACGTGTCGGTTTTAGAAGTCGGCGAAGGAGTATTTGAAGTTAAATCCACCCACGGTGATACGCACCTGGGCGGCGACAACTTTGACAAGGTAATCGTCGACCACCTGGCAGACGAGTTCAAGAGAGACCAGGGCATCGACCTGCGTGAGGACAGGCAGGCCCTGCAGCGCCTGATCGAGGCCTCTGAAAAGGCCAAGATCGAACTGTCTTCCACCATGGAAACTTCGATCAGCGTGCCTTTCATTACCGCTGATGCCAGCGGGCCGAAGCACCTCGACACCAAGCTGACCAGGGCCAAGTTCGAAGACCTGACCCACCACCTGGTGGAACGCTGCCGGCAGCCGATCAAAGACGCTTTAACTGATGCCAAGTTAAGTGAAAAAGACATCGACGAGGTGATCCTGGTCGGCGGCTCGACCCGGATCCCGGCAGTGCAAAAGCTGGTCAAGGAGTTGATCGGCAAAGATCCGAACCAGAGCGTTAACCCCGACGAGGTCGTCGCCATAGGCGCAGCGATCCAGGCCGGAGTGCTGGGTGGAGAAATGGAAGACGTGGTCCTGCTCGACGTTACCCCGCTGTCTCTCGGTGTCGAGACTCTGGGAGGGGTAATGACAAAAATAATCGAGCGCAATACAACCATTCCGACCCGGCACAGCGAGGTTTTCTCGACCGCTGAAGACAACCAGCCGGCTGTTGATATCCATGTCCTGCAGGGTGAACGGGAGCTGGCCAGGGACAACCGTTCTCTGGGCCAGTTTAAACTGGAAGGTATCCCGCCTGCCCCGCGCGGCATGCCGCAGATCGAGGTTACCTTTGACATCGACGCCAACGGTATCCTTAATGTCAGCGCGAAAGACAAGGGAACCGGCAAGGAACAGTCCATCACGATCAGCGGTTCGACCAACCTTGATCAGGGCGAAATCGATAGAATGGTCAATGAGGCCGAACAATACAGCGAAGAAGACAAAAAACGCCGCCAGGAAGTCGAAGAAAGAAATGAAGCCGACAGCCTGGCCTACCAGGTTGAACGCCAGTTAAATGAACTGGGCGAAAGCCTGCCGGTCGAGGAAAAAGGCAAGATCGAACAGCTGGTCAACGACCTGAAAGAAGCAATCAAGAACAACGAGCCCATTGACAAGGTCCGCAACCTGAAGAACGAGCTGCAGCAGGCGGCCCATACCCTGTCCGAGAAAGCGTATCAGAAAACCGCCTCCGGCGGCGGGGAGCAGGCCGGACAGCAGCAGGCCCAGGGCGACGGCAGCGATGATGATGTTGTCGACGCCGATTACGAAGAGCAATAAGCCGTTAACCTCTAACGGTAACCGGCCCGGGTGGCGCGAAGCGGCCCTCCCCTTTAAGGAGGGCCCTTCTCCCGCCGGCCGATGTTTGGAGGTATGAAGATGCAAGAAGACAGCTATAAAAAAAATAAACAGCAAGAG
>PWGD01000042.1 GCA_003554395.1 Syntrophomonadaceae bacterium | reverse complement strand
GGGGGGCGGCGCCGCTAATGCAGATCCGGATTGACTTAAGATCATATTCATCAAGGTTAGGGGCATTGTTAATGGCCACATAAATAGTGGGGACGCCGGGAAAGAGAGTCGGTTTCTGCTTGTCGATCGTTTTGAGGACACTCTCCAGTTCAAAACGCGGCACCAGGACCAGCTTGGCTCCGCTAAAAAGGCCTATGTTCAAAATAGTGCTCAGGCCGTAGCTGTGGAAAAAGGGCAGGACCCCCAGCACTATTTCTTTGCCGTCCTGGTAATCTGTACACCAGGACTTAACCTGGTAAGAGTTGGCAACCAGGTTGCTGTGCCTGAGGATGGCGCCTTTTGAAACCCCGGTCGTCCCGCCTGTATAGAGATAAACAGCCCTGTCCTGGGGAGAAACCTCAACCTGGGGCGGGTTTTTGCCGGTATATTTAGAAATAAGCTCGGCAAATAAATAATCCTCCCCGGACACAGCCACCCGGTCTCCTTCCCTCTTTTCCCTGGCTACGGTGTAGATAAAGCTCAGAAAAGCGGGGAAATAGTCCTTGATATTGGTTACGATAATGTTTTTAAGATTGGTTTTTGGTTGGACTGCTTTAACCATCTTATAAAACCTGGTCAGGGTAATGATAGTCTCGGCGCCCGAATCATTGAGCTGCGATTCCATTTCTCTGGCCACGTACAGGGGGTTAAAGGGGACTACTATTGCGCCTAGCGCTAAAGTGGCGAAATAGGCGATGGGAAACTGGGTGCAATTGGGCAGATGGAGGGCCACCCGGTCTCCTTTTTTTACGCCCATACCTGCAAGGGCGCCGGCCAAACTTTTAACCTGGGAGTCCAGTTCTTTGTAAGAAAGCTCCCGGCCCATGAAGTTTACAGCGGGATTATCCCTGTATATTTCCACTGCTTCCTGAAACAGGCGGTACAGTGATTTGGGTGGGTAATCGATACTCTCCGGCACCCCGGGTTCGTAATTTTTGAGCCAGATTTTTTCCATACATACTTCCTCCTCGTGGCAATAATTTAATAAGGATTCTTTTTTCCTTCTGTTTTTTATACATTTCGCCACGAATCCCTTTAATCCTTCTTAGTTATATAAATTATAAACATAAGCAGGTAGATGTTAAAATATTCTTATAATAAACCAGGTGATCATGACGGCTTCCAGGGCCAGTTTAATCGGTAGCGCTCCCCAGAAGCCAAGGGTGGCCCCGATGCCGGATCTTAAAACCTGGTCTGATTTGCTTCTGACCAGTAATTCTGCTACTGCTGCTCCCAGGAAAGGGCCGAGCAGTAATCCATACGGGAAAAAGAACAGACCGATTAACAGTCCCAAAGCCGCTCCCCACAGGGCCGCTTTAGAGCCGCCGAAAACCCGGCTTCCCAGGGCTGAAAAAAGATAGTCCACACCCATTACTATTAAAGCCAGCAGCGCCTGGGCCACCAGAAAGGCTGCCCCGATGTCTTCAAAGCCGGCTATGAAGCCGTATACCAGCATACCCGCCCAAATTAAAGGCGGTCCGGGCATGCCGGGAAAAAGCGTTCCTACCAGCCCGGCCAGGAAAAAAATAAAAGCAATGATTAAGGCGATTACTTCGATCATGGAACCCTCCGTTTTTTAATTCAATTAAATTTAGTACGTACAATCATAGCATAAACAAAAAAGGATCTGAAAAGAGATCAGGGTGAAAAAAGATTCTAAAATTACCCGTTAGACAATTTACATTAGAAGGAATTTAAAAATATCAGTCGAATAAATATACTTTAATAACAACAATATTAATAAAATGTAAAGGGAGTGGAAAATTAATAAAACCAAAACAATAAGCTAAAGGTGGGGTTTAAATTTTTTGATTACAACATGTAATCAAGGGAGGGGACTCAGGTTGGATAAGGAGACCAGGAGAAGTTATAAGATTGAAGTTTGGGTTACGGCGATTTGTTTTGCTATTGTAGCCATCTTTGGGGGCTTTTTTAGTTCTGTCGTTGTTATTTTAAACGAAAGATTTTTTGACCGGGTGCCGACACCGGAAGCCCTGGTGGCCGCTTACGGGGAAACCATGTTTGTCTTTAAAGAGCATTTGACGGTTTGGGGTTTTCCACTGCACTACTTCTTGTTAATTATCTTCAGCTGGATTGGCGCTACCATTATTGGTGCCATCTGGTGTATTGTTATGGATAGGCTGGAAGCAAAACAACGGGCTTAGACCTGGCTGAAAGGAGGGGTTTTTTTAATGGAACCAAGAGGCGAAGTTTTCATCTTGGGTTTAATACTAAGTATAATAGTTCTACTTATCTCAGTGATGATCAGTGTCTGGGCCCGCCGGTTTACCCGCACCCTCGGGGATTACTATGTGGCCGGGCGCAGTATTGGCGCTTTTAATAACGGTTTGGCCATGGTTTCGCTGGCTTTAAGTTTGACTACTTTTATCGGCTTAACAGCTTTGATTATAGAAGGATTGTATGTTGCTGTTGCTGTTTATGCCAGCTTTACAGCTGCTTTTATCGGTTTAATGGTTCTGGCTGCACCTTTCTTAAGAAGGCATAAATCATTTACCACAATGGCGTTTATTGCCGAGAGGTATGACAGTAGCACCCTGCGCTATATTTCCGTTATCGTAATGTTTGTCGTCAGTGTTCTCTACCTGGGCGGAAACCTGAAAGGGATCGGCATTGTTTTTTTCTTTCTACTCGGTGTGCCCGAGGTAGTAGGTATCGTTGTCGGAGGGCTGGTCGTAACCTTGTACGTTACACTTGGCGGAATGTATGGGGTCACCTATAACCAGACTTTCCAATCAGTTGTCTTGATTTTCTGCCTGATGTTTCCTGTAGCGATTGTCCTGAGGGTAATCGGGGCTTCAGGGTGGTACTTTCCACCCCTTGGATACGGGGCCCTCGTACCCGAAATGACGCAGGCTGTGCCTCACTATTTCTGGGCCATGGTTGTTCACCCGGTTACCTACATAGCAATTTTTATTGGATCTTTCTTTGGAATTATCGGACTTCCCCACTTCGTGATGCGCTTCTTTACCGTGCGTGACGCCAAGGAGGCCCGGTGGAGCACGGTTCTCTGCGTTTTTTTAGTAGGTTTGGTAAATACCACCGTATATGCTACCGGGTTTGCCGCTGTTTACTATATGCAGACCCAGGGTGTCGATATTCCATCTGCTGCTTATGACTACGTAGTGTTTATCCTGGTCGAAGCAATGGCTGGAGAGGGATGGCTTGCGTTGGCAGTAGCCGGTTCAGTGGCTGCCGGCCTTTCTACTGTAGCCGGTTTGCTGATGATCATGGGCGCGGGCTTGATTCACGACCTCTACGGCGAGATCAAAAAAGATGTTGATGACGATAAGAAACTGAAGCTCTCCTACGGAGCGATGTTGGTGGTTGGTGTCCTGGTCATTATTTTCTCGCTTAACCCGCCCGAGTTCATCCCGGAGGCTATTATGTGGTCTTTCGGTATTGCTGCGGCCGGCTTGGGTGTACCCATTGTGATGGGTATCTGGTGGAAGCGAACCAACAAGTACGGTGCTGGTGTCGGTATGGTTGTCGGTTTTTTGCTTTCTTTTTACTGCTGGCTGCTGATCGGTTACCTGGGCATGGATCCGGTAGAAATACCTTTTCCATTCTTTGCTAAATATTTCTACGGCCCGCTGGGCTGGATCAAAACATTCTCTGTAATCGGACCACTTACTTTTATTATCACCATTGTGGTTTCATGGCTTACTCCACCGCCACCCGAGCATGTGCAACGACAGGTAGAGGAAATGCACGGGTGGGTTGACGTAGATCCAAAACGATATAACGGAAAGGGTTTGCCGATTACTATCATTGTTTTATCTGTTGTTATAATGTGGTTTATGACCACTCTTTACGATCAGTTTCCCAAATAACGGCATAAGCCGGAGCAGGATTGTTGCTATTATAAATTAGTAAGTCCTGCTCCGGCTTAACTAAATTTTACCGGAGGTGATTGCCGCATGGAGAATTGGGAGAAACTGAGCAAGATGCCTTACAAAGAAATAAAAGAACTCCAGAACCGCAAACTTCGCGCTTTCATGGCCAATCAAATATATTTATACAGCCCCTACTATAGTGATTTGCTCAAAGAATTAAAAATCGATCCCTTTAAAATTAAAGGTATCGATGATTTGCGCCACCTTCCCTTTACCTATAAATGGGACATTGCGCCAACAGATGAAGAGCCGCAGAAAGCCAAGGATTTTGTAATTCGCCCTGATGAAGAAGTAACGGAGAAATACGGCCACCTGGCCAAAATGTCCATGACCGGCGGTAAGGCGATGGTGGAAGAAAAAGTTTATGATTTTAAACCGGTTCATATCCACTTTACTACCGGACGAACGGCCCTGCCTACCCCTTTTGTATATTCCAAACGCGATCTGGAGAATATCAAGGAAGCAGGTTACCGGCTGTTGGATGTGTTCGAAGTAACCAGCGATGATATCGTCATTAACGCATTTCCGTTTGCGCCACACCTGGCATTCTGGCAAACTTTTTTTGCCGGTGAGAAAATGGATGTGGCCAATTTTCACAGCGGAGGCGGCAAGATAGTCGGTACGAGAAATTTGATGGATGCCTTCGAATATTTACGGCCTACAGTGGCTGTCTTTATCCCCGGCTACTGCTACTATTTTCTGCGTGAAGCAGTTAAGCAGGGGCGTGATTTTTCATCGATCAGAAAAATATTCTTCGGCGGTGAGAGAGTGCCGCCGGGTTTGAAAGATAAAATTAAAGAACTGTTTACCCAGCTGGGCGCTGAAGACGTTATGGTCTTAGCCACATACGGGATGACCGAAGCCAAGGTGGCCTGGCCGGAATGCCCTTCCCATGAAGAGTATCACGGCTATCATCTCTACCCTGATTTGGAAGTATTTGAAACAGTCGATCCTGAAACCGGGGATCCGGTCGGAGAAGGGGAGGAAGGGGAAATCGTCTATTCTTCCCTTGATTGGCGGGGAACTGCGGTTTTACGCTACCGGACCGGAGATATTGCCAAAGGGGGCCTGCTTCTGGAACCCTGCCCCAACTGCGGGCGGACGGTGCCTAGGATCAGCTCCAATATTCAGAGGAAATCTGAGTTGAAAGAGTTTAGTATGACCAAGGTCAAAGGGACCCTGGTTAACCTGAACAATTTCTTCCCCCTGATGATGGGCCACCCCGATATTGAAGAGTGGCAGGTAGAAATGCGCAAGCGTAATGATGACCCCTTTGATATGGATGAGATTTACCTTTATATCGCTACCAGGGGCGATGTGGATCGGGAAAAACTGGTGGCAGATTTAAAGCAAAAAGTATTGAGAGATACCGAGGTTTCCCTGACCGATATCATATTCAAATCAGTGCCCGAGCTTGTTTCTCAGCTGGGAATGGAAACGGAACTCAAAGAAAAGAGAATCCTCGATAGCAGGCCCAGTTAAAACAGGTCACTGAAAAAGAGTAAGGAGGCAAAGCATGGAGGCATGGAGTAAAATAAGCCGGATGCCGACACCGGCCATCAAAAAGCTGCAGGAAGAGCTTCTGACAAAAATGCTTAAAGAAGAAATGGCAGTACGGCATCCCTATTACCGGAATTTATTTAAAGAAAACAATATCAACCTTGATGCAATAAAAGGCATTGAAGATTTAGACAGGTTGCCTTTTACCGAAAAGGAAGAACTGTTACCCCGCGAGGATGATCGGCGCTATCCTAAAAAATATGTCCTCGAGGTTCCCAAAGAAGGTGAACAAAAAAAGAAAAAGAAGGGTTTTGCTCTATTCGGCAAGAAGGATACGGGGCCGGAAACTTCTGATTATAAATTCCATACCCTTTACTTTACTGCAGGACGGACTGCCAAACCGGCTCCCATTGAATACACCCACTACGATTTAAAAAACCTTAAAGAAGCAGGGATAAGAGCTTTTGATATCCTGGATCTTGACCGTGATGAGACCATGATTAATGCCTTTACTTATGCTCCAAATGCTTTTTTCTGGCAGATGTTTTACAGTACTATCGAGCTTGGCAGTACCACCCTGCAGACCGGGGGAGGCAAGGTGCTGGGTTTGGAAAAGATCTTAAAAGCCATGGACAACATGGAAGCTCCTGTCTTTGTTTGCGCTCCCGGATACACGGTATTTGCCCTGCAGACCCTGGAACATTTCGGGTTCAGCGCTGAGAACCTGGAACGCGTTATCCTTGGGATAGACTATACCCCGATGGAAGCAGTGGAAAAGGTTTCCAGGCTGATGGAAGCGATAGGAGCTAAAGATAATAAGGTGCAGCGTATTTATTTTATATCGGAAGCCAAATCGGGGTGGGCCGAGTGTAAGCCGGATTTTGGTTATCATACCAACCCGGATCATATCCTGGTTGAAATAGTCGATCCGGCCACCGGCGCTGTCCTGGGCGAAGGCGAAAAAGGCGAAGTGGTTATAACCCACCTTGACACTCGGGGAACTGTACTTTTGCGTTTTAAAACGGGGGATATCGCCACCGGCGGGTTGGTTACCGAACCATGTCCGAACTGCAAACGAACCGTGCCGCGGATTATGGGTGATATTGAAAGGAAAGCTTATTACTTTGAACTGCAGGGCAGCGATGGAACGGTTCAATTTAACGGCAACCTCCTGCGCAAGCAGATGCTGGCCAGGGATGATGTCCTGCTCTGGTATGCTGAAATAAAAAAGGACGGGGATCTGGATTTTCTTAACCTGGTCGTGAAGGGTCTTTCCGGAACCGATGAGCAAGCCCTGTTAAATTCTCTGGAACAGGAGCTAAAAGAAGAGTTTTCAGTGCCGGTAACCCTCGAAAGCGCTACCTTAGATGCAATTGCCAACAAAATCGGCCTTGAAAAGTACATAACCGAGCAGGTCTTTTTTGATAACCGGGCTCAATAGCTGCAGCCACGAGGCCTTATTTATAGCCCCCGAACAAGCGGGGGCTTAATTATGAAGCATAGCCGGCCCCTTAGGGCCGGGTTTTAAACGCTTTTCAACCTGCCTTGATGATGGTATAATTGGAAAGCAAAATACTATATATTATGGTTCATTACAGTAAAAATATTGATACAGAAAGGCAGGTGTGAAGTTGAGCAACTTACCGGTACCTGTTAATTTGGATACAGTGGCAAATAATCTTGCCGATCCCTTATTCCTGGTCAACCGTGACAAAGAGGTTAACTGGCTTAATAAAAAGTCCAGAGAATTGTTCCGTACCAGTGATGAAGATGCGCAGGGCGCTGTTATAACCGAATTGACCGGCATTGCTAAACTGGATTCTCTGCTTGATGATGTTTTTGAGCAGGAGACGGAATTAAAGTGTTCATATGAAGAAGCTTCGGTAAAAGTAAAACGCCAGGATCAGCGCTACTTTTTTAAGATTTCCATCAACCCCATATTCAATGAAGGTGAAATCTGGGGCGGCCTGGTTCAATTCACCGATGTAACCCGCTTTCACGAAATGGAAAAAATCAAAACGGATTTTGTATCGATTGTCTCTCATGAATTTCGCACCCCGCTAACCACCATCATTGTAGGTGTAGAAATGCTCAAGGAAGGCATGCTGGGAGATCTGACTCCCCGCGGAAAAGAAGTCCTGGAAGCTATTGGCGCTGACTGTGAAAGGCTGAGCAGGCTGATCGATAACCTGATGGAATTGTCAAGGATTGAATCGGGGACCATTTATGTTGAAGCTGAACCGACGGATGTTACCGACCTGGTCCATGAAGCTGTGCGCCCCTTAAAATTCCAGGCTGAAAAGCACGGCATTGAATTAATAACCGACATCGCTCCAAACCTGCCGCCGGTCGCGGCTGATTTTAACAAGGCAGTTTGGGTTATGGCCAACCTGGTCGGCAACGCTATGCGCTATACTGATCCCGGGG
>PWGD01000015.1 GCA_003554395.1 Syntrophomonadaceae bacterium | reverse complement strand
TGATGAGCGAAGAGAAAAAAATGGAACAGAAACTGCAGGCGGTTATTGATCAGGTTAAGCCGCTTGATGAAAAAGCGATGCAAAAAGCGCGGGCGCGTCTGGATGTCCTGACCAAACCGCAGGGCAGCCTGGGACGGATGGAAGATCTGGCCGTCCAACTGGCCGGGATTCACGGCGATTTCTTCCCGGTGGGTTCGCGGAAGAGGGTTGTAGTGATGGCCGCCGACCACGGGGTAACAGAAGAAGGGATCAGCGCTTACCCTTCTGAGGTTACCGCCCAGATGGTAGCCAATTTTACCGGCGGTGGAGCCGCTATCAACGTTTTCGGCCGTCAGGGCGGGGTGGAAGTAGAAGTTATCGATATGGGGGTTAAAGTTGACAACAACCTGCCCGGCGTCAAAAGGGTCCGGGTTAAAGCCGGCAGCGACAATTTCCGCCGCCGCCCGGCCATGAGCCGCCGGGAAGCCCTGGCAGCAGTCTCTGCCGGTATGGAATGCGCCCGGGAAGCCGCCGATGACGGGATCAGGGTTCTGGCTACGGGTGAAATGGGTATCGGCAATACCACGGCCAGCAGTGCGGTTATGGCCGCGATCAGCGGTTATGAAACTTCACTGGTTGTGGGCAGGGGTACCGGGCTTGACGACGAAAAGCTGCTTCACAAGCAAAAAGTAGTCAGTGCGGCCCTGAAGATGCATGCCCCCGATCCGGAGGACCCGCTCGGGGTGCTAAGCCTGGTCGGGGGCCTGGAAATAGCCGCCCTGGCCGGTTTGATCATCGGGGCCGCTTCCCGGCGCCTCCCGGTCGTGGTTGATGGTTTTATATCCAGCACGGCGGCGCTGGCGGCAACTAAAATGTGCCCCCGGGCCTGGCCTTACCTGGTGCCCTCCCACCTATCCGCCGAAGCGGGACACGCCCTGTTAATGGACTACCTGAATCTTAAACCTTATCTTCATATGGGCATGCGCCTCGGGGAAGGAACTGGAGCCGTGCTGGCCATGCACCTGATCGAGGCGGCCGCCAGGGTTACCCTGGAAATGGCCACCTTTGAGGATGCGCGGGTCAGCAATAAGGAGGAAGAAAATGAGGTCGGATCGGAAACGAAAGGAGCAGAGCAGTAAATGGATTTATACCTGGTCCGCCACGGCGAGACCGAATCGAACAAGCAGAAACGTTACCAGGGCTGGATGGAGTCGCCGCTATCTGAGCGAGGGTTGAAACAGGCCGAAAGAGTGGGGCTGTTCCTGGGCGGGAAAAATATCGAGAGGCTTTACTGCAGCGACCTGAAGCGGGCTTTGCATACAGCCCGGGCCATTGGGGCCAGTTGCGGCCTTAAACCGGAAGTTACCCCCCTGCTGAGGGAAATCTATTTCGGCCGCTGGGAAGGCCTGACCTATAATGAAATTGAAGCAGCCTGGGGCGAAGATATCAAGCGCTGGTTCGACGATCCTTTTACCCGGGCCGCCCCGGATGGAGAAACGATGGAGCAGGTTTGTAACCGGATGCTTGCCTTTCTCGATCAACTGGCTGCAAAAAAACCGGATTGCCGGCAGGCGGCGGTAGTCAGCCACGGTGGATCTATCCGGGCCCTTTTGCAGCATATATTAAAGCTGGACCGGGACAGTTTCTGGGACCTAAAAATTGACAATGCATCGATCAGTATGGTTCGCCGGGAAGAAAATGGTTACCGGGTTATTTATTACAACAGGGTTGATCATCTTAAAACCGAAGCAGAGGAGGAATTGCCGGATGGTATTTAAGAACAACCCCGGAGAGAAAGTGTTTGTGTCCTGGAGCGGCGGAAAGGATTCTTCCCTGGCCCTGCTGCTTGCTAAAGAGCAGGGCCTGGATGCGGCCTGTTTGCTGAGCTTTGTCGGGGCAGACGGCCACAGCCGCTCACACGGGTTAAAGACCGAAATGCTCAGGGTTCAGGCTTCAGCGCTGGGGATGCCCCTGGAAATGAAAGAAGTGACCTGGGAGGGCTATGAACAGGGCTTTGAAGAAGCTGTTAACCGGATTAAAGGGCAGTACAGCCTGACCGGCGGCGTATTTGGCGATATTAACCTGGAGGAACACCGCCAGTGGGTGGAAAAGATGTGCAATCGCTGCGGCATCGGTTACAATTTGCCTTTGTGGATGATGGAAGAGCGCAGTGTATCGGAAGAGCTGATCAAACGGGGAGGAAAAGCGATGGTGGTCGCTATCCAAAGCGACCTGGTCGATCAATCCTGGCTGGGCAGACTGATGGATGAGCACTACATCGAATACTGTTTGAGCAACAAGATTTCGCCCTGTGGGGAAGGTGGAGAAGCCCATACCCTGGTTGTCGACGGGCCGCTTTTTGAACAGCCTCTCCAGTATACCCTCGGTGCTATCAAACATGATCAGAATCGATCGCTGCTGGAAGTAAACGCGCTTTAAAGCAGGTCGCCTGCAGGCCTGAAAGGCTTAATCAAGCAGGTTAAGGGTTTTTAAGTAATGAAAAACGTGCAGCCCCAGGTTTAACTGCAGGGCGTCTGCCGGATCCAGGGGATTGTACCCGGTCAGTTTTTCGACCTGTCCCAGCCTGTAGCGCATGGTATGGCGGTGAACGTAGAGCGCTTCGGCCGCTTTCTTTATGCTCATGTGCCTTAAAAAGGCGGTCATGGTTTGGAGCAGGGCGCCCTTACAGCGCCGGTCGTAGTTAATCAGGGGCGCCATAGTCTCTCTGTAGAGCTCCTGGAGAGTTTCCATGTTTTTAATTTCCATGATCAGGCGGTAGAGCCCGAGGTTGCTGTAAGAAACCAGGCTCATGCCATCTATCAATCCCAGGCGGGCAGCCTGTAGGGCTTTTTCCGCTTCATTAAGGGCCGGATCAAATTCGTTAATGTCAGCGTGAACATTGCTGGACCCGATTAAAATGGTCTGATCGGGGAAAAGCAGGATCAGCTCCTTATATAACTGCTCGATTAAAAAATGATCCGGGGCCGCTGTTCTGTCTTTTAATAATCCGGATTGAACCATCAGGGGAATGGATTGATTGGATGGGCCGAGTAAAAAAGGGATATGCTTCTGGATCAGGATGCGGGCCGTAGTTTGTTTTACGGACGTGATTAAAGGCGATTCATTATTTTCCGCCGGCAGGCCCTCCCGGCTTTTTCCCGGGCTGGATTGGAGCAGGAGGGCCTGGAAAGGCTCCCGGGGCTTGATATTGAAATATTTCATTTCAGCATGCAAATCTTCTTTCTGGTCACTTTCCTTTAACTTTAACCATAACCGGCTCATTTCAGTGATCGAAGTATTAAGGTGGCTTTGGGCTTCGGACAGTTCCCTGCTCTCTGCTTCGGATAATTCGTAACGGATCAGTTCATTCATCAGGGCCCGGGTCAGGTTTTTGAAGCTTGCTTCAGGAGGAATTTCTATTAAGGGAATGCGGTATTCTTTCGAGTAACGAATAAAAGAAGCGGGAATTTCCTTAATATAGTGGCCGGTCTGGATCGCCATGGCAGCCAGTTTTTTTTCGGTAAAGAACTGCAGCATAGCGATCTGTTTTTTTTCGCTGCTGATATCAAAACCATGGGCGGTGGTGATTAAAAATTCTCCGGGCTCGATATGGCTGAGGTCGTCCAGTATCTCCAGGATATTGACCCAGCGGATAACATTTTGCAGGCCGGCCTGGCCGGTTAACAGGCGGCAGTTATAAAAAATTCCTTTTTCCAGCGCCTTCCGGACCGTAAAAGCCATCTGGGCATCTCCATGGTCATATGGTTTAAACAACTTGTTACTTATTCAACTTCAACCCTTAGATTCCTGCAGCCTTATACAAATTGTATAAGATTCGAGTAGAAATTTTAGCCTTTAGACTAATGATTTTGTTACCTCTTTTTAATATATTATATATGATTCTACTGCTGTTACGATTGTTGCGGTTAATAACGCTCTAATAATTAAAACACTACCAGATAAAACAAGGGCCGCAAGAAATGATTCCTTAACGCTAACCAGTCGCAGTAGAATCTTTTTTTCTTTTACCCGTTAGTATGATATTATTCTGCCCTTAATTAATCATGACAGAATGGCAAGTGGCCGGAAGTTGTAATTCTGAACTTCAGTTGGCCCTAAAATCGTTTTAGAAGCAATTCTTGATTTTGGTCAAAAGGTTCAAATTGAAGGGACTTTTGCAGGTCATGATCGGTAAAAAATGTCCCCCCCAATTTAAGGGCCCGGAAACAGGTATTCCGGCTCGGTCAAAGAATAAACGGAGGTAGGCAATTTTGTTTTGCCTGCCTTTTTTGATCCGCAGAGAAGAGGAGCGAACCGTTCCCCCGGCCTGCTTGCAGCGTGGAAGCTGTGCTTGATGCCATTTTTTTATACTTTGGCGCAGCAGGTATTTTCTTCCCCATGCCGGGGCTGCTTTCTAAAAAAGGGGTAGCGGCCAAGGGTGCCTTGGCCGGTATTATCGGGGGTGACGGCATGGGACTTTATGGTAACAGGGAGGTAAGGTGTAAATTTTGAGCAAAAAGCAGGAACTGTATCAAAAAACGGTTGGTAAGATCAACAGGGACGACATGGTTAAACTGTTAAAAGAACTGGTCAGCATTGAAAGTCCCTTTTTTGAAGAGGCGGAAATAATTGAGTACCTGCGGGGCCGCCTCTCTTATTATAACCGTCTGCAAACCGAAGTCCACCGTTACGAGGAAAAGAAGGTTACGGGGTTCGAGGGCCAAAACCTGGTAGTCCGCCTTCCCGGCCGGGGCGGAGGGCCGCGCATGCTTCTTAATGCCCACGTGGACACGGTTCCTCTCTGCGACGGCTGGACTGTCGATCCCTTTGCCGGTATCGAAAAGGACGGCCGGGTATACGGCCTGGGCGCCCTGGACATGAAGGCAGGCGTTGTTATCTGCGTTTTCCTGCTGGAAGCCCTGGTCGAAGCCGGGATTGAACTGTCCGGAGATCTGGTTTTCACTGCCGTCAGCGATGAAGAAGGCCCCTTTGGCCTGGGGACCCATTACACGATTTTAGACGGTATTGTTGACGGCTGTGATTATGCCGTTATTACTGAGCCTTCCGGTCCCTTTGCGTCCGGCACAGAAAAATTTCCCAGCGTGGCCCTGGGCAGCAGGGGCAGTGCTGTTTATTTCGTCAGGGTCAGGGGCAGGTCTGCCCACGGCGCCAATCCGGAAAAGGGCTGCAACGCTGTTGAAGATGCGGCCAGGATCATAACCGCCCTGACTGAAAAGCTGGATCTTGGTTTCCATCCCCTGCTCGGAGAAGGCACGATATGCATCACCAACCTGCGCGGAGGCGACAAGTACCTGTTAGTGCCGGAAGAGGCCAGTTTCACCGTCTACCGCCATACAGTAAATGGTGGCCCCGAGCAGGCTTTACAGGATGTTAAGGATATCGTGAACGGGTTGAATTTGGAAAGTGAAGTGGAGGTAAAACTGCGTGATCTGCCACACCAGGAGGCATTTTTCAGACCCTGGACCATCAGCGAAGATAATCGGCTGGTCAGATCCCTTAAAAAAGGCACCGTAGAAATCCTCGGCCGGGAACTGCGGACTACCTATTTCCGATCCGAATCTGATGCCAACCATATTGCTACCAGGCTGAAAATACCGACCGTCCTGTTTGGTCCGGACGGGGCGAATTACCATGCCGCCGATGAATACGTGGAAATAGACAGCATGGTTGACTCTACCCGGGTCCTCTTATACACCCTTATAGATCTGTTGGCCTGATGACGGCCTTTCTGCAAGGCTGCATTCAGACCTGGCCTTTACGACCTGAACCTGCTTTCTGATAGGTCTGGCAGCAGACGGTTTATTAAGCTTTAGTTTTTAAAAAGATATTTTATGAAGGATCCGCACTCTAATGGAACGACAGCCTCTAATATTTATGATTTTACTAGTTGGAAAGTTGACACAGTGGGTTGATGAGAAGTTGAAAGAAGGTTATAATGTTTGCAATACTTTTTGCTTTTCCCAAAAAATGTATCTGTATTACAATTATAGAATTATATTACATATCATGAGATTTAATTTTCTGATTTAATTTTCCATGGAGAGGGGTGAGGCCGGAATTACTGTATTTTTCGTAATTGCAGGGGCTCGACAAAAGAAAAAGGAGTGATTAATTACGATGTTGAACCGAAAAAGCTTTGTATTTTTTGTGTTAGTGCTAGTTGCTATGCTATTTGTTTTTGCAGGTTGTGAAAGTCCTGAAGAAGCTGAACCCGAGGGTGACGGCAGCCTGCAAAGGGTGCTTGATGCCGGAGAACTGGTCGTAGTGGGCAGCGGCGGATATCCGCCTTTTAACTATTACGGGGAAGATGATCCCGATACTCCGATCGGGTTTGACGTCGACACCGGGAAAGCTATTGCCGAGCGCTTGGGCGTTGACCTGGTTTATGAAACTTCCGACTGGGACGGCCTGCCCGACGGCCTGAGGGCCGGGCGTTACGATGCTATCCTGGGCAGTATGGCTGATACAGAAGCGCGCCGTGAAATCGTTAGCTTCACCATTCCCTACTACTATTCCGGGGCGCAGTTAATCGTCCGGGAAGATTCCGGCATTGAAGGACCTGATGATGTTGATGGTCTTGATATCGGGGTCATTACCGGTGAAACTTATGTTGATGATGCTATCGGCCTCGGCGCCAATGACGTTCACTATGCAGAAGTTAACACCATTCTCTTGGAAGTCCTGGGGGGCAGGATCGATGGGATGATCACCGACCGCCTGGTTGCCATCAGGGGTATGGATGAAATTGCCGGGGGCGAGCAATTAATGCTGGCCGGCGAATTAATCCGCACCGAAAACGTGGCCATTGCTTTCCGCCAGGAAGATAATGAACTAAGGGAAAGAGTCTCAGAGATCCTGGAAGAACTTCATGCAGATGGGACCATGACCGAAATAAGCATGGAATGGCACGGTACAGATATAACCAAACCATAGTAATGATCTATACGGGCACGGGCCTTTGGTCCGTGCCCGCATATCACAGGCTTATTTATCCCGGCCTCACAAACAGCCTTAAAGTTCATCATTAAAAGTTCATCAATAATAGAGATAAGGCTAAAACCACCTTAGATTTTATCTCAGCAATTGTTGTCCGGTAAGGAGTTGAGTTGATGATAGATCTACCCTGGGATTTTACGGCAATACCGAGATTTTTCCCCGGCTTTTATGCAGCTGCCCTGCTTACTTTGCAGATCACCTTCTTTGGCATCCTCGTCGGTCTGGTCCTGGGACTGGTAACGGGCTTAAGCAGGCTTTCGAAGAACCCCCTTATAAATATGCCTGCCAAGGGCTATATCTGGGTAATCCGCGGCACTCCGCTGCTGCTGCAATTAATGATTATTTATTACGGTCTGATTGATCTGGTTAGTATTGATAGAATGCCGGCAGCGATTATCGGCCTGGGGGTGCATAATGGGGCCTATATCGCTGAAATATTCAGGGGCGCCATTCAGTCGGTGGAGAGGGGACAACGGGAGGCGGCCCTTTCCCTGGGGATGACAGAAACCCAGGCCATGCGCAGGATTATTTTGCCCCAGGCATTTAAACGTTCTGTGCCCCCTTTGGGTAACCAGTTTATTATTGCCTTGAAAGACTCATCGCTGGCCAGCGCTATAGCGGTGCGGGAGCTGCTGCTGCGGGCCCGCCAGATGGGTTCTTCAACCCTGATGATGCTTGAAATGCTCTTCATCGTTGGTATTTATTACCTGATAATGACTACTGCCCTCAATCTATTGATGGGCAGGATTGAGAAGCGCCTCGAGGTTAGCGATTACAAAGATTAAAGGTGTGATGCTGCAGATGATCAAAATTAGAGGTCTTAATAAGTGGTTTGGTAACCTTCATGTTCTTAAAGACATCGACATGGATGTATCGCCAAAAGAAGTAGTAGTGGTAATCGGAGCCAGCGG
>PWGD01000182.1 GCA_003554395.1 Syntrophomonadaceae bacterium | reverse complement strand
TTTCCGATCTAAAAATTGGAGACAGTATTGCTGTCAGCGGCCCCTGTCTTACCGTTACCGCGGCCGGAAAAGACAGCTTTACTGCCTGGGCCATGCCGGAAACCATCAAAAGGACTAATTTAGCGACCCTGACTGCCGGACAGGCGGTTAACCTGGAGCGGGCCCTGGCCCTGGGCGATCGCCTGGGAGGCCACCTGGTTAGCGGGCACATTGATACCGTTATCAATTTGACCGGCCGCCGCGAACAGGGTGGAGCTTTTATCCTGGATTTTGACCTGCCCGAAAATCTTGGGCGTTATATTATTTCCAAAGGTTCGGTAGCCTTAGATGGTGTCAGTCTAACTGTTATTGAAGCCTACAACAATGCTTTTTCAGTGGGACTGATTCCCCAAACCGCCTCTGAGACTACCCTGGGCCGATTAAAAATCGGGGATTGGGTCAACCTGGAGGTTGACATGATCGGCAAATATGTGGAAAAAATGCTCTTGCCCCGCTTGCAGGGAGATAACAAAGACAATGATACTATTACCCTCTCTTATTTAGAAGATAAAGGGTATTTTTAGCCATAGAGATAGGAGTGAACCAGGATGACTTTTAATACTATCGAAGAAGCACTGGAAGATCTGAGACAGGGTCGGATGATTGTTGTGGTCGATGACGAGGACCGGGAAAACGAAGGCGACCTGGTTATGGCCGCCTCCAAGGTAACCCCGGAAGCGGTTAACTTTATGATCCGCTATGCCCGGGGACTGGTCTGCGCCCCCCTTACTTCCGAGCGGGTCAAGGAACTTGATCTGCCGCAGATGGTTACCCAAAATACCGATCCTCACTGCACGGCTTTTACAGTGTCCGTAGATGCCGGTTCCTGTACCACCGGGATATCGGCTTACGAGCGGGCCCAGACTATCAAAGCCCTCATTGACCCGGAAACCAAGTCCACCGACCTGAAGCGGCCCGGCCATATCTTTCCCCTGGAAGCAAAGGACGGGGGTGTGCTGCGTCGTGCCGGCCACACCGAAGCGGCGGTGGATTTGTCGGTTTTGGCCGGACTGGGCCCGGCGGGGGTAATCTGTGAAATTATTAATGAAGACGGCAGTATGGCCCGCCTGCCTCAGCTGACCGAATTTTGCAGGGAACACGAGTTGAAGCTGATCAGCATCGCCGACCTGATCAACTACCGGATCAAAAAAGAAAAACTGGTCTGGCGTTCGGCAACCGCCGAAATGCCTACGGCCTTCGGTAATTTTAAACTGATTACCTATGACAACACTATCGATCACCTCATCCACATGGCCCTGGTGATGGGCGAAATCGATCCCGATGAACCGATCATGGTCAGGGTCCATTCCGAATGTATGACCGGCGATGTTTTCTCATCCCTGCGCTGCGATTGCGGTAACCAGCTCCGCCAGGCCATGAAACAGATTGCCGAAAAAGGCAAAGGAGTGCTGGTTTACATGCGCCAGGAAGGCCGGGGCATCGGCCTGGCTAACAAAATCCGGGCCTATGAACTGCAGGATCAGGGCAAGGATACTGTTGAAGCCAACGAAGAACTAGGGTTTGCTCCCGACCTGCGCGACTACGGGATCGGCGCCCAGATCCTGGTCGATCTGGGCTTAAAAAATATCCTCCTTTTAACGAACAACCCGCGTAAGATTAAGGGCCTTGAAGGTTACGGCCTGAATATTGTCGAAAGGATATCTCTGGAAATAGAACCGTGCCAGTATAACTGCAGCTATCTGTCGACCAAGAAGACCAAGCTCGGCCACTTTCTGGACATGGCCGGAGATTTATAAAACCAAGTTCTGGGAGGGAACACTTTGAAAACATATGAAGGTAAATTAATTGCCCGCGATTACCGCTTTGCCATCATCGTCAGCCGTTTTAATGAATTTATTTCCGGCCACCTTTTAAGCGGTGCCCTGGACTGCCTCAAGCGGCATGAAGCCGATGAAGACAGAATTGAGATCATCTGGGTCCCCGGTTCGTTTGAAATACCCCTGGCTGCCCTGAAGGCGGCAAAAAGCAAGCGCTTTGATGCCGTAATCTGCCTGGGCGCGGTTATCCGCGGTTCCACACCGCATTTTGACTATGTCGCAGCCGAAGTGAGCAAGGGGATAGCCAACGTGGGGTTGGAAACAGCCACCCCGGTCATATTCGGAGTGATTACCAGCGATACCTTGGAACAGGCCATCGAAAGGTCCGGCAGTAAAGCCGGCAATAAGGGCTGGCAGGCAGCCGCTTCGGCGATCGAAATGGCCGATTTGAGCCGTCAAATCGATTTTTCTGGTTAAATTCTACCGTAATCAAAGGAGTCGATCCATTGACTAACTCTTCTAAAGAGAAATTTGTGATTATTGACGGAAACAGCCTGCTTTACCGGGCTTTTTACGCCCTGCCCCTCCTCCAAAACCGCCGCGGTGAACATACCAACGCGGTTTATGGTTTCACAAATATGCTGATGAAATTACTGGAGGAAGAAGATCCCGATTACGTAGCCGTGGCTTTCGACCCCCCTAAACCCACTTTCCGGTCGCGTATCGATAAATCCTATAAGGCCCAGCGGGAAAAGGCTCCCCCGGAGCTGGGCGAGCAAATCCTGCGCACCCACCAGGTCCTAAAAGCGATGGGCATCCCCGTTTTTGAAATTGATGATTTTGAAGCAGATGATGTGATTGGGACCCTGGCCGATCGGGTAACTGAAAAAGACTGTGAAGTAACCGTGGTTTCCGGGGATGCCGATCTCCTGCAGATGCTTGGCGACGGGGTAACCGTGATGATGACCAAAAAAGGAATCAGCCGGATGGAGCGCTACGACCGGGACCGACTCAAAGAAGAAATGGGGTTGGAGCCGGAACAGGTCATCGATTACAAGGCCTTAAAGGGCGATGCTTCAGACAATATCCCCGGTGTGCCCGGGATCGGTGAAAAAACCGCCCGCAGCCTGATTGAAGAATATGGCTCCCTGGAAAATATCTACGACAATATCGACCGTCTGAAAAAGAAAACAGCGGCCAACCTGCAGGAATATAGGGATCAACTATATACCGGCCGGGAACTGGTCACCCTGCGCCTTGATGTCCCGATTGAGCTGGACTGGGAGCAGTGCCGGTTTGGAAAACCGGACTATGAGCAACTGCTGGCCCTTTTTAACGAACTTGAATTTAAAAGCCTGGCCAACAGGCTCAAAAAAGCCAATTCGGACCAGGGCGCAGAAACAGAAAACAACGAACTATGTTCTAGAGCAGAACAATTGGAAACACCGGAACAGTTAACAGCCCTCCTAAACAACCTGAAAGCCGGTGCTACCCTGGCAGTGCTTTTTGAAAGGGAAGGCGGCCGTCCCTGCTGGAGACAGCCGGTGCGGCTGTTAGCCCTGGCTTTGGAGGAAGGTAAAGGCTACTATCTTGACCCGGCCGCCATGGGAGAGCGGGAAAAGGAAATTTGGGAAGGTTTAGCCGGGTGCCGGGAACGGAAGATCAAGTTCCTGGGGCACGACCTGAAGCAATACTACCATCTTTTTAATGAGCATGATTTAAGCCCTCCCGAAGGCGCTTTCGATACTGAACTGGCCGCCTACCTGAACGATCCGGCCCGGGGCGGTTACGATTTGCCTGTTCTGCTCCAGTTTTACCTCGGCCTGGATACGGATCAGGGCTCCAGTAAAAAAGAAGCCTTTGATTTCCAGCGCCGCGGGCCCGAACTGGCGGCCTGGGCCGGAGCCTTATTCGGCCTGCGCGATTACCTGCAGGAAGAACTTGAAGAACAGGAGCTCCTGTCGCTCCTTCATGAACTGGAAATGCCCCTGGCTGCCGTGCTTTGCCGGATGGAACGCCGGGGTATCACTATCGATATGGACTACCTGCGCGACCTGTCGGCGGAAATATGCAACCGCCTTGAAGAGCTGGAGGGTACAATATACAGCCTGGCCGGTGAACAGTTTAACCTCAATTCGCCCCAGCAGCTGTCCAGGATCCTTTTTGACAAGCTCCAGCTGCCCGAAATCCGCAAAACCAAGACCGGCCGTTCGACCGACGCCCGAGTCCTTGAAGAACTGTCCTACCAGCATGAAATAGCAGCCCAGCTCCTGCACTACCGCCAGTTGAGCAAGCTTGAGGGGACCTACCTGTCCGGCCTGATCGACCTGGTGGACGAACAAGAGAGGAAGCTTTATACAAATTTCAACCAGACTGCCACCGCTACCGGGCGGCTGAGCAGCAGCGATCCCAACCTGCAAAATATCCCTGTCCGCCTCGAAGAGGGCAGGCGGATCAGGAAAGCTTTCATACCCTCCGACAAGGGGAAGATATTATTTGCCGCCGATTATTCGCAGGTGGAACTGCGCATCCTGGCCCACCTTTCGCAGGATCCGATCCTGGTTGAAGCTTTTGAAACCTGTCAGGATATCCACCGCCGCACCGCTGCCGAGGTAAACAACGTTGCCCTGGACCAGGTCACAGCCTCGATGCGCGAAAAAGCCAAGGCGGTGAATTTCGGGATTATTTACGGTTCCAGCGATTACGGACTGGCCCAGAATCTTAAAATTCCCCGCTCTGAAGCCAAGTCCTACATTGACAGTTATTTTGATCGCTACAGCGGAGTCAAAAAATATATGGAAGATATTATCGGGCAGGCCCGGGAAAAGGGCTATGTAACCACCATTTTCAACCGCCGGCGCTACCTGCCTGAAATTAATTCTTCCAACCATAACCTGCGTAGTTTTGCCGAACGGATGGCCTTGAATACGCCGATCCAGGGCTCAGCAGCCGACATTATAAAGTTGGCCATGTTGAAAATTGATCAGATTATAAAAGAAGGCGGTTTTAAAGCGGCGATGCTGCTGCAGATCCATGACGAACTGCTTTTTGAAATTGAAGAAGACGAATTAAACTTTTTTGCGCCCATGATCCAGCGTGAAATGGAACAGGCCCATTCACTGTCAGTCCCCCTGCAGGTAGATCTGAAATGGGGCCATAGCTGGGAAGAACTGAAGCAGCTGTAATTATGGCTGTAAATATTATTTTGAAAACAACAGCTAGCCCTGCTAAAAATTCAAACCAGAGGAGCCGTAGGAGCCAAAGATGCCCGAACTGCCTGAAGTAGAAGTAATCCGCCGCGAACTGGAACCACTGCTTGAGGCTAAAGTATTTGCCAGGCCTGAATTATACATGCCTTCCACGATTCAGTATCCAGACCCCAAAGAATTCGTTTCGTCATTGACCGGGCGGACTGTCAAAAAGATTGGCCGCCGGGGAAAATACATGCTGATCTACCTGGACCGGGGGATTTTAACGGTCCACCTGCGCATGACGGGTAATCTTTTTTACGCCGGAGACGGCAGAGCCAGGGAAGATCGCTTCCTGCGCCTGTCGCTGCCTTTTACCGACGGGTCAGCCCTCCATTTTTCCGACATGCGGCGGTTTGGGAGGTTATGGCTGACGGAAAATGATTTTGAATTGCAGGAACTGGTCCTCAAGCGGGTGGGCCCCGACATTTTAAACGATTTATGCCGGGAAGAGTTCCTGGAATTGCTCGGGAAAAGAGAGCGCAGCCGACTCAAAGCCCTGCTCCTGGACCAGGGTTTTATTGCCGGGATGGGGAATATCTATACCGATGAATGCCTGTTTCGCAGTGGAATTGATCCCAACCGGCAGGTTAAAGACCTGAAGGAAGGGGAAGCCGAAAAGTTGTACCGGTCGATCCGGGCCGTCCTGGCTGAAGGCATCGAACACGGAGGGACTACTTTCCGCGATTACCGCAATTCCAGGGGCGCCCTCGGTGATTTCCAGTCCAGGCTCGCTGTTTACGGCCGCAAAGACGAAAAGTGCCGCTGCGGAACGCCCATAGAAAAGATCAGGGCCGCCGGGAGGGGCACCTATTTCTGCCCCCGCTGCCAGAAATAAGCCGGTCAATCCGGACAAGAGGGTTTGATCCTGCATGATCATTATCGGTCTAACCGGGGGCATTGCTTCTGGAAAAAGCACGGTCGCCAAAATGCTTGTTGAAAAAGGCGCTTACCTTATCGATGCCGATCAGCTGGCCCGCGAAGTGGTGGAGCCGGGTCGCCCGGCCTGGCGCGCTATTGTCGAATGGCTGGGAGAATCAATCCTTTTGCCCGACCGGAATATAGACCGGGCCAGGCTGGCCGATATCGTTTTTAATGATCCAGTCATGCTGGACCGCTTAAATAAGATAGTCCACCCCCGGGTGGGGTCCCGTTTTTTGGCCCTTTCAGAGCAAATAAAAGCCCAAAATCCCGAGGCGGTAGTGGTTTATGATATCCCCCTCCTGATTGAAGCGGGGATGCAGGAAATGGTTGATCTGGTTCTTCTGGTTTATCTACCCCGAGAAAGCCAGATTTCACGGCTGCAGCAGCGGGACGGGATCAGCCGTTCAGAGGCGGAAGCCAGACTTAACGCGCAGAAACCCTTGGAAGAGAAAAAAGAGGATGCCGATGTTATAATTGACAACAGCGGGACAATAGCTGAAACCGCCCGCCAGGTGGATCAGTTTTGGACTAAATTGAAGAAAATGACAAAATAATGAAAAGATAAATGAAGGAGGCTGCTTAATGAACACAGTAACTTTGATCAAAGGTGACGGAATCGGGCCGGAAATAACCGAGGCCACAATTAAGGTAATAGAGGCGGCCGGGGCCAGGATTAAATGGGAGGAAGTTTCTGCCGGCGAAAGCGCCTTGAAGAAATTCAATACCCCTCTTCCGGCCGAGGTGATTGAATCGCTGCGACGAACCGGGGTTGGCCTCAAAGGGCCCCTTACCACACCTGTGGGCTCCGGGTATCGCAGCATCAATGTAGCTTTGCGTAAAGAACTCGACTTGTATGCCAACCTGAGGCCGGCTAAAACTTACCGCGGCCTTACCACCCCTTTTGAAAATGTCGACCTGGTGGTGATCAGGGAAAATACCGAAGATTTGTATACGGGAATTGAGCATATGGTCGGCGATGATGCCGCCGAGAGTATAAAGATTATTACCCGCAAAGCCTCGGAAAGGATCTGTCGCTATGCTTTCAGATATGCCCAGAATGCCGACCGCAAAAAAGTAACTGTTGTCCACAAGGCCAACATCATGAAATTAACAGACGGCCTCTTTTTAGAAAGTGCCCGCAAGGTGAGCGAAGAATACCCCGAAGTTGAATTTGAGGACTGCATAGTAGATAACATGGCCATGCAGCTGGTCATGAAGCCCTGGCAGTATGAAGTAATGGTTATGCCCAACCTTTATGGCGATATATTATCCGAACTCTGTGCCGGCCTGGTCGGTGGCCTTGGTATTGTGCCGGGTGCCAATATCGGTGAACAGGCAGCCCTTTTTGAACCGGTCCATGGCAGTGTGCCGAAATATGCCGGCCAAAACCGGGCCAACCCTGCGGCCATGATCATGGCCTCCGTGCTGATGCTGGGCTATATAGGAGAAAACGAAGCGGCCTGGAGGATTGAACAGGCCCTGTCCGATTTGATAGAAGAGGGCCGGGAAATAACACCTGATCTGGGCGGGAGCGCCGGGACCAGGGAGATGGCCCAGGCCCTGGCCACAAGGGTCAGGTAAAGCAAAACCGGTTGCAGGAATGCAAAGAAAAGAGAGGAAGGGTTAATAAGATGCGGGTTGCCGCCCTATCGCTGGCCGAAATAAACCTGGAGAGCCTGAGCCAATACCGGGCCGATCTGTCCGGTCTTCTAAAAACTCACCGTCCCGATCTTGCCGTCCTGCCCGCTTACAGTGCGCTGGCCCTGGGTTTGGGAACCGGGGCTTTCATGCCGGGACCGGATTTTGCTGCCACCTTCTATATATTTTCTGCCGACAACGCAGGCTGGAATAGCATCTGCACCGAAATCCATGCCGGCCTGGCCCGTGAACACAACCTCTATCTTGCTGCCGGGACTACAGTGG
>PWGD01000115.1 GCA_003554395.1 Syntrophomonadaceae bacterium | reverse complement strand
GTCAAGGTGTAGTAAAAAGCCAGGTATCTATAACAGCAGGAAAAGCCTAAGGATAAGGAGACCTGAGTGATATGAGAGGACAAAAAAGAGTGGCCCTGCTTGTAGTTGCCATATTTTGCAGCGCCTTTTTTGCAACCGGATTTACGGTTGGTTCATCGGTCAACCTCCATGAAGGGAAAATGGAAGCGGTAAGCGATCAGATCTGGGCCGTCCAGGTTGAAGCAGAACCCGGTGAAACAGGCAGCCTCAGCCAGAATTTCGAAGCGGCCCACGGTCCGTACGATGAGCGGGTCGAAGCCGGGACTACCGATCAAGTCAGAAAAGATGCCTACGGGATTAAAACAGACCAGGACGGTTACCTTGAAGTGGTTAAAGGCGAAGACTATGTGGGCGATTACTTTTATATCGAACAGTCGGCCAGCACTACAGGCGGCACTACCAGGCGCTATATCGATATCAGCAGCCAGTGGTCGCATGGTTATCTATACGAAGACATGGTCGTTGAAGGCAAGGCCGAAATCATCGAAACCTTTTCGATGGACAATTTACAACCCGGTGAGGCGGCGCTGCCGGAGTGGCATGATCTGTTTTAAAATAAAAATTCATCTTTATAAAAAATAGAGCTGTCCGCCTCTAAATGCACTTCAAAGAAAGCCAGGGGAACCATTAACCCTGGTTCTTTTTTTAATTACGGCCCGGGCCGCTTCTATAAAGAACGAGTTTTCCCTTCAAAGAAGGAAATTCATTCAGGCGCCATCAATTATTTCTTTTATGACCAACCGCCATGCGATTCATGATATGATTTAAAAGTTAAAATAACCGCGGTAAGGAGAGGACAGTGGGTATGGAAAAACAAATTAAAGAAGCACTGGCCGGGATCAAAAAAAGCCTCGTCACCCTTGCCCGGGACCTGGTCAGGATAAAAAGTTATTCGGGACAGGAAGAAGAAGCAGTCAGTTATACAGCAAAAAAGATGGGAGAACTTGGCTACGATGAAATAACCATTGATGCCATGGGCAATGTGGTGGGCAGAATTGGCAGCGGGGAAAAAAAGATCATGTTTGATTCTCACCTCGATACGGTTGAAGTAAAAGACTATGAAAAATGGGAGTACCCCCCCTTCAGCGGGGAAATTGTTGATGGAAAACTTTACGGCCGGGGTTCTGTAGATATGAAATCTGCCGCTGCCGCTTCAATCTATGCCGGTGCCCTGGCAAAAAAACTGGGGCTGGCTGCCGGAAAAACAATTTACGTTTCCGGGACCGTGCTGGAAGAAGACTGCGACGGCGAAAACCTGAAGCACCTGTTTAAAGAACTGGCGATCAGGCCAGACTTTTTTGTCACCTGCGAACCATCCGGCAACAAGATCGTTACCGGCCACAAAGGCAAAGCCCAGGTAACCATTACAACCGCGGGTAGATCAGCGCACGGTTCAGCCCCGGAAAAAGGCCTTAATGCCATTTATGAAATAACAGAAATTATCCAGCGCGTCGAGAGGGCCAATCTGGAACTGCACAAAAAGGAAGGCCTCAAAGGGACCCTGGTCATGTCCGGTATTTCATCCCGCAGTGTTTCTTTAAATGCCGTGCCCTATCAATGCGAAGCTTACCTGGACAGGAGAACGGTACCCGGAGAAACAAAAGAGATGATCGAGTCTGAAATGGATCAACTTATAGCAGGCAAGAATGCCACATGGGAAATATGCACCCTGCACCGGAAAAGCTGGACCGGCTTGGATATATCTTATGATCCCTTCCACCCGGCCTGGAAAATCGGCCTGGATCATGACCTAACCGCAGCAGGCGCCGCTTCATACCGCAAGTTCTTCGGCCGGGACCCAAAATACGATTACTGGGATTTCAGCACCAATGCCGTAACACCGGTCAGTATGGGCATCCCGGTAATTGGATTTGGTCCGGGAGTTTACAAACTGGCTCACAGCACCAATGAAAACTGCCCGGTGGACCAAATAATCGAGGCCTGCGGTTTCTATACTGCACTGGTTGGCAGGATTTAAACTTCCCACATCCACTACTCGCTGACGGGAATATCTGATGGCATAATCCCTAAATTTTTTTCATGCCTTGCTTCTTCACCACCTTTATGGTATTGTTTACCATATAACGCCCCTGGGGGGCAAAATTAGGAGGTTTTTTTGAATGCAAGGCAGTGTCAAATGGTTTAACCCTGAAAAAGGGTACGGTTTTATCGAGAAAGAAGACGGCAACGATGTATTTGTCCACTATTCAGCAATCCAGGAAGAAGGGTTTAAAACCTTAGATGAAGGCCAGCAGGTCGAATTCGAAGTCGTCGAAGCAGATCGGGGCCCGCAGGCTACCAACGTAATAAAACTTTAAGCACCGATTCACTCCAACCCGAAAACTAACTTAATATTATAAGCCGGCTAAAATGCCGGCTTATATCTTTAACCGGGGCCCTTTTCAGGCCCATATCTTTCACCCGGCCTGTCATGCCCAATTCCTGCTTCTCACAAAACCGCTTTTGTCTTTAGACCAAATCTTCCAGCCAGGGCGCCAGTAAGCTTCTCAAGATCACCGCGACCAAGGCGCCGGTAAAAGCGAAAATTGAACCGCTGTAAGCATCGTCTATGCTCGGCATCATGGAAAGACCAAGGGCCACTCCTGCGGCGGGCGGATGTTCGGTATCGGTAATAACCATGAGCAGAGTAGCCACGCCTATGGCCACCCCTCCGCTCACGCCGGGCAGCTGAATATAGGTGCAAAACAGGCCTACAGTAATACATATTAAATATGAACCAATAATATTGCGATTGCTGGCCGTTCTAAGTTTGGGCAGGGCAAAGATGGTAAAGAAGGTAGATCCAACCCCGGCTAAAATAATTATAGCAATTAATTCTGAGAACACATACAGCATTACAAAAGTTATGGCTCCGGCCGCAACGCTTTGCCACAAGTAATTAAACCATTTTTCTTTCAGGCTTTTACTGATAATATACACATCTTCATCTTTGGCGGATTCAATTAACTTAAAATCATCTTTTCCCCTTTTCAAAATACACCTCAGCCCACCTTGATTTATTTTTTAAAGGAAGATTGCCCAACTGCCAGGGATCATAAATTAAATTTTTAAACTTATTGCTGCGCCGGGTGTTCGTACGCCTGCTGGAAGAAGGCCAGTTCCAGCTCCATGGCGGTGCGGTAATAAATTTCAGCCCGGGTGGAGGGGTGATCATGGCCTAAATGGTCGTTGTACAACTCCTCTAACTTTCCGGCCAACAGGTCAAAATCATCCGCCGAGTAGGTGTCCACCCATTCCCGGTAGGGGCTGTCCGGGTTAAGCTCCGGGGCGAGCTGCCGGCCAAGGTACGAATAAAGGCGCATGCAGGGCATCATCGCCGCCATGATACACTCAACCGGTTCACTCCAGGCCACCCTTAGCAGAAAATCGGTGTAAGCCCGGGTAGCCGAAGCCGGTGCCGGGTCCAGTTCGATGCCCCACCTTTTGGCATAGCCTTGATGCAGGCGCAGCTCATCTAAGACTCCATCGAGTTGATCGCGAAAAGCATAGAGGGAAGCTCCGTCCCGGGCCTTGGCCAGGGCCAGGGCATAAGCCCGGGCAAAAGACTCCAGAAAATAGGCATCCTGCCCCACATAGAAGATGAAACTCTCCCGGGACAGGTCTCCACTGGCAATACCCTGGACAAAAGGATGGTTCAGACAGGCTTCAGCAAGATCCTGATTGGCATCCCAAAGCCGTTTGGCTGTTTTCCACGACATCCTTGCCCCCTCCTCAACCTAAACATCCGGAATATTTTCAAATTAAGCTCAATGATACCTGCCATTTATATTCTCTCAACCGGGATAAAAGCGACTGCTAGGGTAATCAGCGGTTAAAAAACTGCTGGGGATCAACAGGCCGGTGCTGGTAGTAGGAGTTCCATTCCCGCGAACCGTCATCGATCCGCACTTCAAAGTGCAAATGCGGCCCAAAAGCGCGCCCGGTGGCTCCGACCCTGGCGATGGGCTGCCCCCTGGAAACCCGGGCCCCCTTAGATACCAGGTGCTCACTGTTATGCAAATACAAGGTCCAGTATTCGCCGTGCTGGATGATCAGGTATTTGCCCTGGGTATTTCCGTAACCGTCATAAGTCACCACACCGTCGGCAGCGGCCAGGACATAGGTACCGTGGTCGATATGTATGTCGATGCCCGTATGCCGGGAGCTAAAACCGTTATAAACGGTCCCTTTGCCCCGCACAGGCCATATAAACCGCCCGCTGCCGGTTGAAGGAAGTTCTTTGCGGCCCTTAATCTCCACCCTGGGTTCTGGTTCCTGAATAACTTCCTCACTTATTACTTTACGATCTACTTCCACCCCGTTTTTCCGTTCCACCTGGTAAATAATCTCTTTTTGTCCTTCACGGCCGGGCTCTTTAACCTCTATTTCTGATATCAGCAAATTATCATCATAATCATACTCAGTTGAAAATGGTATTGATTCAACTTCGGTAACCTCTTCTACTACTTTTACGCTGACCGTGACTTCTCCGACCCCAGGTTTTTCCCTTTCAGGATTTAAACCTGTTGCGGCCGAATTTTCGGGTGGGGAAATTAGGTTGTATTCATACTCGGTTATAGTAGGGTGGTGCATAAAATCCTGGGTCTTTCTTGCAGAACTTGCATCTGCCATTAAAAGATTATCATCGCCTCCTGCTTTAAGCAGGGGAAAAACCTCTGAAGGGGTAAAAACGTAGTCAGGATCGACAATGATCTCTTCTAGTGCAAGATCTTCTAAGACGCTAAACTCGATTATTTTTGTGGAATCGCCCCCGGTTGCGGCAGCGTATTCTTCTTTAAGCGATTCAAGCACCTGATCAAGGTCCTCTTCACAGGCCACCGGGACGAAGGGTTTGCCGTCAACCGTAATCATTAAAGCTTCGGTCATAAAGGAGGCCTGCTCTCTGATCCGCTCCTGCACCGCTTCCGGTTCCGGCTCACAGTTCGGCCGCCTGTCTTTAATCAAGCTTACTTCTGCGGCGAACTCCAGGTCCATGCCGTAAAAATCACTGTATTCTTCGATCAGATCTTCAATTAACCCCTCTACTTCCCGGGCATCTTCCACGACGCCCACTTCAAGCTGGTCGACTGAGACTACATACACCTGGCTGTTCCAGTAATGGAACAAACCAAGCACTACAATAATAACTAAAGCGGAGCCGCATAGATAATAAGTAGAAGTGTTATAAAGGGTTCGGAACAAGCTGCGCATCATAATGATAACCTTTCTCTGCCTAAACTGGGATATTTTTTAAATTTGTTAACGATTATAACACAGTGATCGTAATTTAGCTTATTTAACTCATTACTTCAAATCGTTCCTACTCCTCTGGGAAGCCGTATCAACCGTTCTCCACTCGTTTCCCCTATGTAATGCAGTTCAACCTTAACCTCAATTGCCTGGGCCCGCTTTGATGTCGTTTTATATTATAGCCTTTATTCTTTAACCAGTAAGACATTCACTGCTTTGGCCACTACTTTTACCTCATCGCCCACCTTGAGATCCAGATCCCGGAGCGAATTTAGGGTCATCACCGAGGTCATCTCTCCTCCACCCGGCAGCTCTACCAATACTTCTGACATAATATTGCCTTCCTTGATAGACTTTACCTTGCCTTTAACCTGGTTCCTGGCTCCGTACTTCATTAATGCACCTTCTTTCTTGTAATAATTCCTTAAATATTCTCTATAAATCAGCCAATTCCTGCTTTGGCTAACAGGGATCAGCCGGACTGATCCGCGATCCAAAACCGCCTGGACGATAAATATGTGGGGAATAATTTAGCCAGTATATTGAACAGCATTTCAGCCGCCCTTGTTCTCGCCGGGCTGGAGCCCTCTTCGCCGCATGCCACCTTCACATATTCCAGCATATGGCGGACAGGCGGCCGGGAAGGAATGATCAGGCCGCACAGGCTAAAAGCCAGCTGACAGCCGCCGCAGTAGAGGGCAATCTCTTCTGTTCCGGCCTTTCTCCCTTCTTTTAAAGCCCTGGCCGAAGCAAATAATATGTCGAAGGGATTATATCTCTTTCCACCGGCCGCCGCCCCGCAGCAAAGCCCCTCTTCCCTGTTTAACTCCATTTCCACGATCCTGGCTCCACCTTTCTCCAGGAGGCGCCGGGAGTCATCCATCACATCCGCCCCCAAGATCCGGGCATGGCAGGAATCGTGAACAGTGACCGTTTTATCGATCTTTGTCTCCAGGCGAATCCTTCCGGCCTCAACCTGCTCCAGCAAATAAGTCCCCAGGTATTTGGTCTCGAATTTAAAGCGGGCCCCAAACTGATGGGGCAGGACGTTAGCAAACATATTCAGGCAGGCGGTGCAGCTAAAAAGCATGGTCCCGATCTTTTTATCCCGGTAGTATTCCGTCAACTTACCGGCCCTTCGCTTAACTTCATCAAGCAGGCCCATTCTAAAATACATCTCACCACAGCAGAGCTCCCAGCCCCCGGCAATAGTGATCCCTTCCATAAACGAAGCATCCAGGAGGTGGGGCAGGGCTAAAATGTTGCATCCGGGGTATAAAACCAGTTCTCCTTCGGGCGGCGTTTCCTGCCACTTATTAATTAATTCCCGCTCCCGCCCGCTCATTTTAGGGACCAGGTCCGTCCTGAAGTTGGATTCTGAGGAAGGCATTAAATACTCAGCTCTTAAGGGCAGCCCTTTTTCCCGGTACCTGTTAAACCGTTTAAAAAGGATCAATTCGTAGGGATGGCAGTCATGGGGGCAGAACGCATTGCAGGCGTAACAGCTAATACACTGGTCTAAAACCCGGGATTTTTCCCCTTCCAAGAGCTTCTTTTTTTCCAACACCGCTTCTTCTCTACCCAGGTTCAGGTACCGGCAGCGGTAGAGGCATTCCCCGCAGAGGGTGCAGCGCTCGTATTGGAAGAAATCAAACTGGTTGATTTTTGACCCTCCCTTCGGCCCTTAAATTTGATGGATCTGCTTACCACGTAAACAGGACCGTTATTAGGGCCTTCTGGCCGTCAAAGAGCAAAAAGAGCAACATTTGATCTAAAAGGCCGGTTTACTTTTGAGCATCTCGGCAAAGTAACTTTCACCATTTCCATTTTTCCGGGCCAGCAGTGAGAGCACCCCTTCCACATCGGCCAGGGCCCGGTGCGCCTGATCCGGACTTTGGCCATGCCGGGACAGCAGCTCCTGCAGACTGCGCCCGCCACCCCATCTTATCCAGGACATGGAACAGTACCAGCGTTTCCGCCCGGCAGAAGGAATAATTTTAGAAACGAAGCCCCAGTCAAAAGAGGCGTTGTGGGCAACCAGGAAATCGGCCCGCTCGATCATATCCTTTACTTTCTCCAGGTCCAGGCGCTCTCCCACCAGATCTTCTTTTGCCAGCCCATGGACCCTGTAGGCCCCGGCGCTGATTTCAACATTTGGTTCTCTTAAGCCGCTGTAACAGTCAACAATCTCGGTAATCCCCTGCCGGTCATATCTAAAAAGGACCAGGGCCAGCTCAACAACCTCATCAAAACGGGGATAAAGGCCCGTTGTTTCCACATCAATACAGCCGCCAATCCCCGTAAAAGCAGGGGGGTTTTCGGGGCCGTTCTTATTACTTCGCACCTGGTATACAGTGTCGCCTTTTTTTATTTCCAGGATCCGGTCCACCCGAAAATTTCTCACTTCGTTTCTCTTTAAACAGAACGCCCTCATACCGAGATAATTTTTTCCTTTGTATTCCAGGCTGCCCACGCTCTCGGGAATAATTACCCGCCTGGTCTTTTCATCTGTGGTTTTAAGGTATACGATCTCCAGCTCGGAGCGGTTTTCGACGGCCTCCTTGATAATATCAACCTTATCATCTAAAGGCAGCTTTTCTTCCGAAAGCTCATACTGCCGGCCGGTAATGAATTTAACCACCCTGAAATCAATGCGGATGTCAGACTCCCG
>PWGD01000010.1 GCA_003554395.1 Syntrophomonadaceae bacterium | reverse complement strand
CCCCATATAGCAAAAGCGGGTATCATGGTTGCCCCCTTCGGCATTGTTCCAGTGCGGGATCACAACCAGCTCCAGGCCCAGGCTGCCCAGGATATTGAGGCCCTCCACCCAGTGCAGGGACTCGCCAACCTTGTATATTTCGTACACGGGCAGGGTATGACTGCCCGCTGTAAGCGCTGCGGCACTGGCAACCACCAGGCTGCCCCCTCTTGTCACCATGGCGCTGAGCAGGGTGGGAATCGGGGTCTCTCTTAGCTGGCGGACCACATAGGTAGGACTGCCGGGCCCAAGGAGCACGAAGCCCGCTTCGTTCAGGAGCCGGTATGTCTTTTCGGCCTCGGCGGCAGAAACAGTCTCAGAGGATTTAAATGAAGCGACCTCCATGCTGTGTTGGACCTGCTGCTCAAAAAAATGCACTGCCCGCCGGGCAAGCAGATCGACGTTTTCCTGGAAACCCGCCGGTGTATCAAGAAATAGCGCTTTCTCACCGGGGCCAACCCGGGACAGAAGAATCTTATGCGTTTCCACCATGGTCGCGGAGAGTTCACCGGAACCGACCAGGGCCACAGTTCCACGGACCATAATTAATCACTCTTCCCGGTCATTTTAACTTACCTCAGGGTATTCATATGCTTAATGCGGGCTTCCGATCAACAGCTATCAGAAAATGGGAAGTTTGCCCTTTCGGTTCATTCAGCTCTATCCATTAAATAATCAAACCGCAGTTCAATTAAATCGCCCACTTTTAACCCCAGTTCTTCAGCCAGGCCTCCCCGCACTTCGATGGCAAACTGGACCGGCCCTCCGCTTGGATAGGCTTCCAGATCTTTATCAGGCGTCCCGGCCAGAGGCGGTTCCATTTCATGGATTGATATTATCTCCCCTTGTCTGCTGATGAAAATAACATCAATAGGAATCAGGCAGTCTTTCATCCAAAAGCTTACCTCAGCCGGGTAAGGTTCTTGATTAGGATAAACAAAGAGCATTCCTTCATCATCTGCCATAAACTCCCGCCCCATTAACCCCTTTGCCCTCTGCTCCGGGGTGAGGGCAAGTTCCATCATAATAGAGCGGCCCTTTAGAATAACTTCTTCGGCTATCAGCTCTTCTGCGTCCGCCCCGCCCTCGGGATAATCCTCTTTGGGGCCGGGCTCGCAGCCGCTTGATGTGAGCAAGAAAATAACCAAAGCAGCCAGCGGTAAGGTTAATATTAAGCCTCGCTTCTTTTTTATACAGCTCATAAGACTTCCTATCCCTCCTGGGCGCTATCACTGAACTCTTCTTCCGCCCAGCCCAGAGAGCGCTGAGCCGCTTTCTGCCAGTTCCGGTAAAGGGCGTCCCTGGCTGCTTCATCAATGGCAGGCTCAAAAACGGCGCTCTGGCGCCAGTTGGAAGCCAGTTCGTCCTGGTCTGCCCAAAAACCAACAGCCAGGCCGGCCAGGTAAGCGGCGCCCAGAGCCGTAGTATCAAAATTGGCTGCCCTGCGCACCGTGTTGCCTGTTAAATCGGCTTGAAACTGGAGCAGGAGATCCATTACACTGGCGCCCCCATCCACCCGCAGCTCCTGCAGGAGCAGGCCGGACTCCCGGTGCATAATTTCGAGGACATCCCTGGTCTGATAAGCCATGGCCTCGATGACGGCCCGGGCCAGATGGCTCCCGGTAGTCCCCCCGGTAATGCCGATCATCAAACCGCGGGCATAGGGATCCCAGTAAGGGGCCCCCAGCCCGACAAAAGCAGGCACAAAATAGACTCCCCCATTGTCATCAACCCGGGAAGCAAGCCCTTCCAGTTCTGATGAGCTTTTAATCAGGTTCAAACCGTCCCGCAGCCACTGCACAGCAGCTCCGGTAATAAAAATACTTCCTTCCAGGGCATATTCAACCCGTTCATCCAGGCCCCAGGCTACAGTAGTTAAAAGGCCCTGCTCCGATAAAACCGGTTTTTCTCCGATATTCATCAACAAAAAAGAACCGGTCCCGTAAGTATTCTTGGTCATCCCGGGGCTGTAGCAGGCCTGCCCGAACAACGCCGCCTGCTGATCGCCGGCCATGCCCCCAACCGGAACGCTGCAGCCCAAAAAAGCTTTCGGGTCGGTGTGGCCGTACCGGTAGCTGCTGGGCTTTGCTTCCGGGAGCACCTCGGGGGGGACCCTGAATAGTTCCAACAACTCCGGATCCCACTGCAGGCTGTGGATATTGAAAAGAAGGGTTCTGGAAGCATTGGTATAATCAGTGGCGAAAACCCGCCCTCCCGTTAAACGGAACAAGAGGTAGCTGTCGATGGTCCCGCAGGCCAGGGTGCCTTTTTCCGCCGCTTCGGCTACCGCGGGCCTATTTTCCAGGGCCCAGCGCAGCTTGGTCCCTGAAAAATAGGGATCTAACAAAAGGCCGGTTTTCCGGTGCACCTCTTCTTCATAACCCTCGTCCTTGAGGCGGCGGCACATATCCGAGGTCCGCCGGCACTGCCAGACAATGGCCTTTTCAATCGGTTTGCCGGTCCGGTTATCCCAGAAAACGATGGTTTCCCTCTGGTTCGCTATGCCGATGGCGCTCAGATCATCGGCCCCGGCGCCCGCTTCCTTTAAAACCAGGCCGGCGGTCTCGAGAACATTTTCCCATATTTCATCCGCATCGTGTTCAACCCAGCCGGCCTGAGGATAATACTGTTTATGCTCCAGGTTGGCCTGGGCTACTGAAGACCCTTTTTTATCCCACAGGATGGCCCTCGATCCGGTAGTTCCCTGATCGATAGACAAAACGAATTTACTGATTTTACTCGCCTCCCCACTTCAACATTTATAAAAATGAAGCTATAAATTTAAACAGCTAAAAAATACATGACCTCGCCGGCCATTTTCCTTTTCAATTTGCCCTCCACTTCAAGGAACCGCAGGTGGGCCAGGGCTTCGCCCGTAGCAAACCACTTCTGCATCAGGGGATAATCTTCCCAGCCTTCAGCCACCAGGTCCCAGGTCATTTGAGATGCCGTTTCAAAAGCGTTGCAGGGGCCATTCTTGCGCACGATAGCCAGGACCTCATCCAGGCGCTGACGGTGGTGCTCTTTTAATTCCCTGATTCGTTTGCTGTGATCGGTGATCAGGCTGCGGTGGCCGGGCAGGACCAGATCGATATCCATCCTGTCCACCCGGTCCAGGTTCTGAAAGTATTCACCCAGGGGGTTGGCTTCAACCAGCCAGGTGGAAATATTAGGGGTTATATCGCCAAGAATATGGTCGCCTGAAAAGAACCATTTCAGGTTGGGTTCATACAAACAAGTATGGCCCCGGCTATGGCCCGGTGTGGCGACGCAGTGCAGCTCGAAACGGCCGTACCTGATTACATCGCCATCCCTGACCATGGTATAATCCACTTCATTTTCGGGGCTGTAACGCTGCCCCGGATGGGAATCAATAGCGCTTTCCACCTCTTCGGCCGGAAAACCATGCTGGCCGGAGAGGGAACATACCAGCTGCCACAGGTTATCATGGCTCAGGATCTCGGCATCGGGCTGGTTAAAATAGGCTGTCGCATCTTTGTGCAGCAACACATCGACCAGACCAATATGATCTGTGTGCAGGTGAGTAACAAAAATATCGGTTTTAGCCAGGTCAACCTCCAACTGTTCCAGGGCCTCCATGATGGCCATCCGGCATTCTTCCCGGTTCATGCCGGTATCAATAATCAGGTTTCGCTCGTCACCTTTAATTAAATACGAATTGGTCGCCTTGAGTGGATTACGGGGAAGGGGGACTTCAGTCCGGTGCAAATCAGGCCTTATCTGTTCAATAATCGTGCCTGCCATATAAACAATCACGCCCCTTTTCTGTTTATATATTTCGGTATAGACGGCCTGGAATCCTTTTTTGCTTGACCGGGGCAAACAGCCCGGAATGCGGGCTTTTATCCCTGATCACAGAAAATGGATCGGGATATTTTTTAACTTGCCCCTGTTGCAGGTATGTTATAATGGATGAGATGAGTCGGACAGTTATCCAGTGACCAAGGAGGATGACAGATTTGACCAGAACAAAAAAGATCTTGTTGTTTGGGCTCGTTATAGCTGCCTCCATTCTGGTAGCGATCAGCTGCGCGCCCCAGGCCGAAGAAGAGCCGGAAGAGGTTGAACAGGAAGAAGAAGAAGTTGAAGTGATTGAAGAAGAGTTAGAGGAAGATGAAACCCTGGACGAAGATGAAGAAGAAAAAGACGAAAACGAGAAAAATGAAGATAAAGCAACAGAAAACACCGGTACCGGTGTAAGCACAGATTCTACTTTTAAGCATGAAGTTGACATTAAAACCGATGGTGAAATTAAAGAAGGCGTCGGTGAAGAATGGTGGAAAGAGGAAAATAGGAACGGCGACGAATGGTGGAAAAGCGATTAACCGAGGGTCCGGTCCATGCTTCCCGACTGAAAGCCGCCTAAATCGAGCGTTACATACATAAAACCCAGCTCCCGGAGCTTCTCAACCACGGCATCTTTTTGGCCCAGCAGTAGATCAGCATCTGCCCGGCCTACTTCAATGCGGGCCAGGTTGCCGTGACAGCGAACCCGTAAATTAGTTCCGACTCCCAGCTGCCGCAGGATTTTTTCTGCGGCAGCAATATTTTGCAGCCCTTCGGGGTTCAGCTCTTCACCGTAAGGAAAGCGCGAAGCAAGGCAGGCAGCAGCAGGCCGGTCCCAGGTAGGCAAACCCGCCTGCCTGGATAAGTACCGAATTTCCTGCTTGCCAAGCCCCGCCTCAAGCAAAGGGCTGGCCACCTTTAATTCCCTGAGCGCCCGCAGCCCGGGACGGTATTCGGCCGTATCATCGGCATTGGAACCGTCCAAAACGGTTTCATAACCGCCTTCACCGGCAAGGCGCAACAGGGCACCGTAGATATGCTTTTTGCAGATATAGCAGCGCTGCGGGCTGTTGTTCCTCAGTTCGGGATCGGACAGGAGATTTATATCCAGTCTCCTGTGGGCGACCTTCATCGTCCCGGCGGTCTGCTTCGCGTTTTCAACCTCCTCGGGAGTTGTCAACTCCGAGGCGACAGTAATGGCCAGCACCTTACTGGACCCGATTACCTCGGCTGCCTCATAAAGCAGGTAGGTGCTGTCGACCCCGCCAGAATAGGCAATTACAGCGGAGTTAATCCCCTTTAGCATTTTCTCCAGGCATTTTTCCTTCTCCAGGGCCTTTTCCTGCGCGGGCCGGCTCAAGTTGCTCATCATCTTTTTAACCTCACGGCACTGATTTTACCGGGTATTATAACACAAGGAGCCATTAATATAAATTGCCTCCTACGGCTGCGCCGCTCTTGCCTTTTGGAGCCAATTAGAGATATGATTATTGAGAACACTAAGGTTAAGGAGTGAATTGATGGTTTTTGGCAAGAAAGAAGGCGGAAAAATTGTCGATCAAGACGGCAGCGGCAAAGCCACGATCGAATTTCCAAGCGGGTCAAAATATGTCGGTGAATTAAAAAACGGGATGGCTGAAGGTCTCGGCACCATGTATTTTGAGGACGACCGACAGTTAACCGGGACTTTTGTAAAAGGAAAGCCACACGGCAAAGAAATTGTGCTGACCTTTCCGGATGGACGCAAATTTATCGGAGATTATACCCACGGCAGGAGACACGGCTATGGCAGGATGTTCTTTTCCAATGGCAAAAAATATGAAGGGGAATGGAAAAACGATCTCCCCCACGGAGAAGGGAGTATGATCCACCCTGACGGAACGATTGAACAGGGAACCTGGGTCAGGGGCAGAAGAATAGATCCCTCGGCCCGGGAAGGCTCAGGGAGAACCCTGAACCGGACCCTGGCCCTGGTAGTTATTCTGGTTATTGCCGGGATCCTTATTTATATCTTCTGGTAGATTTGCCTTATTCCAGAGGAAGAAGCATTACTCTAAAAAGATTTTTTGAAAAAGCTCTAAAATAAATCTTGAAAGGGAGGCTAAAAAATGAAGTGTCCATTGAGAGTTGACGGAGCCGGTAACTTTTCCTCTTGCTACAAAGAGGAATGCGCCTGGTGGGTTGAGGATACAGAAGTCGATGGCAGAGAAATGGCCGGGGCCTGTTCCATACTGGAAGTTGCCGTTAACGGAATCCTGGTTACTATTGCCGATGATTAAGAACATTAATTAAGGGGTTTGGAACGATTATTCAGTCCCGAAACCCCTTATTTTACTGGTGCGCCTGGGAGGATTTGAACCCCCGGCCCGCGGATTAGAAGTCCGCTGCTCTATCCCCTGAGCTACAGGCGCATAAAAATGTGAACGTGATCTGGGATAATCCTTTTACTCCTAAAATAATCCAAGCCAGGGTTAACCGATTTCATGTTTAATTATACAATCATCTTTTTCAGGATGCAAAGCTATTATAGCAGTAAATGTTTCCCTTTGCCATAGCCTAGATTTCCTTGCGACCTCAATCAATCGCCAATATCAGGCCCACAAATTATTTCAGCCGCAAACCTGCCGGATCAATTAAAATCTTCTTCCCGCAAAAACCGCCATTCCGCCTGGTCCCAGATGAAAACAGCCCGGATCGACCATTCACTGAAGGGAGGACCGAAAATAACGGTCACAAATTCATCGTCCCTTGACTCTTCCTTGTAAACAATAATATTTTCTTCCACCGGATCATACTGATCATAAAATTCCACCGGATCGTCTGCGTCATCAACATGCAGCAGGATCACATCCGGATCATCAACCCGCTCCATCAACCATTCATGAATGGCGGATTCAAGCTGGTCATAATCGGGTTGAACTGTTTCGACTGGATCCGGCTCTTCCGGTTCTTCTTCTACTTCCGGTTCCTCTTCTGCTTCCGGTTCGGGTTCCGGTTCTTCAGGTTCCTCTTCAACCTGGCCCGGTTCATCTTCCGGTATTTCCAGTTCCGGGGCTTCTACCTCTTCTTCTTCTGCCAGCAGGCCAAACCAATCGTTCATATAAAATATTCCTACTGCAATCATGCCTAAAACCAATAAAATAACCAGTCCCGGTATAATCAAAGCTGCTTTTCTTTTGGGCCGGTAATCAAGCTCGCTAAAATCATCTTCTAAAAGCCGTTTCAAATCGGCGGCGCAAAACCAGCAGTTGTAGTCTTCAGGGCGGTTTTCTTTTCCGCAAGAAGGACAAATAATCTTATAAACCATGGCTTACCCCCACCCCGGGTTATTTATTGCCCGGGCAATGATAATGCCGGGTAAAATTATATTCACCCGGTTTTCCTTTTTTCCTGCCGGAAAAGCGGCTCTATAAAAATTTTCATTTAATGATGGGTCTTACAAAAACGCAAAACAGCAGCTATTCGACCCGGCCCACCGGCATAATTTTTAAAGGCGCCCCGGCAGTTTCCAGGATAGCGGCGATCCCGGCATCATCAAAGGCCCCGACGGCAACGGTACCGAGACCCAGTTCTTCTGCCATCAGGTATACGTTCTGCGAAGCATAGCCGGCATCCATATGGACGTACCTTTCTCCCCTGTCTCCATAACGCCCGGTAGTGCGCTCATAGTGAGCCACCAGGACTATATTCACCGGCGCCTCAGCTATGAAATCCTGACCGAGGGCGGATTTGGCCAGCTGCTCCCTCCTGTCGCCGGCGGCCGCCGGCACCAGGGCATGGCTCTCGTGATCGTAACGGTAAACTCCCGCTTCAATACCTTCTGTCTTTATTCCCGCCACCAGGTAAATATCAAGCGGATAGGTGCCTCCGGCAGAAGGCGCGGTCCGGGTGGCGCCGCTTGCGCCGTCCACCCCTACCCCGCCTGCCGCCCAGAGCAGGCTTCCGACCTGATTGAGATCCAAACCTTCAGGGGTAAAGTTACGCCTGGAGGTGCGCTCATAGAGGGCCTCGGAGACACTCACCCGGTCGAGGCCCGGATCGGGCAGTTTAAGATCCTGCTCGTGGAATTTTTCGTTATCGTTAAGGTCATCATCTACATCCTCAAGCACTGTTTCGTTATAAT
>PWGD01000190.1 GCA_003554395.1 Syntrophomonadaceae bacterium | reverse complement strand
CTGACCTCGGTTGTGCTGTATCCCATCTCGCCGGCATTAAGCGACTTGAGCCTGGTGCTGCAAACCTCGGATACCGCGTGTTCAATGCTTTCCGCCGCTTCAACCTGACCCAGGAAATCGAGCATCATGGCCCCGGCGCAGATGGAAGCCATCGGGTTGATAATATCCTGTCCCGTATACTTGGGGGCTGAACCGCCAATTGGCTCAAACATGGAAACCTGCCCGGGATGAAGGTTGCCACCGGCGGCAATGCCCATGCCACCCTGGATCATCGCTCCCAGGTCGGTAATAATATCGCCAAACATGTTATCGGTGACGATAACATCAAACCATTCCGGGTTTTTTATCATCCACATGCAAATTGCGTCTACGTGAGCGTAATCGCATTCAACATCGGGATAAGCCGGGCTGATTTCATTAAAAGCGCGTTCCCACAGATCAAAAGCATAAGTTAAAACGTTGGTTTTTCCACACAGGGTCAGCTTCTTTCGCCTGCGTTTGACCCGGCAGTAATCAAAGGCGTATTTAAGGCAGCGTTCCACTCCGAAACGGGTATTGACCGATTCCTGGATAGCTACCTCATGGGGAGTGCCCTGGCGCAGGAAACCACCCGCCCCGGCATAAAGTCCCTCGGTGTTTTCCCGGACCACTACAAAGTCAATGTCTTCAGGTCCTTTGTCCTTTAGCGGTGTTAAAACGCCGGGGAAAAGTTTGACCGGTCTCAGGTTGATATACAGATCCAGCGCAAAACGCAGCCTGAGCAGGAGCCCTTTTTCCAGGATGCCCGGCCTAACCTCGGGGTGGCCGATAGCTCCCAGGAAGATGGCATCAAATTGTTTTAACTCCTCAAGGACGCTGTCCGGTAAAATTTCCCCTGTCCGCATAAATCTTTCCCCGCCAAGATCATAAGTAATGGGATCAAGCTTAAAACCAAATTTGTCCTGGGCGGCATCAAGGACTTTAAGACCGGCTTCTACCTGTTCTGGACCGGTTCCGTCTCCGGGTATGACTGCAATTTTGTACATTGAACATTCCTCCTAGTAAGTGGTCACAGGCCATAATTAATATTTTTCGCTTCCCGGGGAGCCGGAAAACTTGATTCATATAATCATACCCCATTAAGCGCCATGTTGAAAAGGGCTCAACCGGGTAGAATAAAAAATAGGCATATGGGCTGTAATAATAAAGGCAGTTATGATAAAGTTAAGAAACAGCCTGGATAAACCAAGGTCCTTAGATGGAGGTATGAATATTCCTTGAAACTGTTGACCCCGGACCAACACCTGGACAGCATCTTTGAAGTAGATGTCGAATACCTGCAATCCCTGGGCATAAAAGGCATCATCACAGATCTGGATAATACCCTGGTCCCCTGGAATGACCGTAATATCACTCCCCGACTGGCAGAATGGTTTGCCATGCTGAGGGAAAGTGGTTTTAAGCTCTTTATTATTTCCAACAACAGCAGGGACAGCGGCGGGCAACTGGCCCTGGAATTAGATATTCCTGCCATTTTTTATGCCATTAAACCCAGGAAGAGGGCTTTTCAGAAGGCCCTGGACCAGATGAAGCTGCAATCCAACCAGGTTGCTGTGATCGGGGACCAGATCTTTACCGATGTCCTGGGCGGTAACCGGCTCGGTCTTTATACGATCCTGGTAACGCCGATTTCAGAAAAAGAATTCTTATGGACCAAACTGATGCGAATGCTGGAAAAACTGGTGCTGGGCCCTAAAAAAGGCCAATAAAAAAGTACAATAAAGGGCCGGATTTATTGCCGGCAGCGGCCTGCTTAAAGCAGGAGATAAATTTTTGCTTAAAAAAGCAAAAATTTTTTTATGACCTCTCTATAAAAAGCAGGAAAATATAATTATGCGACGAATTATATAATCATACCATAATTATTAAAGTAGTAATGATTATTAAATAATTTATTAAGTATAAATATATAACAATAATTACCACATATTATGAATAATAATTTTATAAAATTGTAAAATGTGGCAGTACAGATGCCACGAAAATTTTTTTGCCTGACGATAAATAGGCAACCCTTCCGAAAGGAAGAGGACGCAAAGCCATGGGTCTAAGCTCTCAAAGAGGGTATGACTGCCAGGCTGCCGAAACGGGTTTTTTTATTTCCCTTGTTATCGTCAAATTTACAGTAAAGGAGATGACGACAGAAACCGAAAAAAATGCTTTGTGGTTGTAACTAACCAGGCAGCACAAAAAAAAGAAAAGGGGAATAAGAAAAAATGGAAAAATTAATAAAAAAAATGCATCAGAGCGAAAAGGGCTTTACCCTGGTTGAATTAATGGTAGTTGTGGTTATTATCGGGATCCTGGTTGCCATAGCGATCCCAATTTATAACAATGTGCAATTAAATGCTCAAATCAATACCCACAATTCCAACGTAAGGATACTGCAGGGCGCCGCGCAGCAATACATTGCCGAAACATATGGGACCTCTGCTTTTTCTACCGTTGATTGGGACGGAGGAGAACAAGACTGGGCAAACTACCTGCAGGAATGGCCCAGCTTAGAATTAGGCGATATTCCTGCGGGGTATACAGTTCCAGGTGAGCAAACATGGCCCGCAGATTTTACCGTCTACATCAATGATGATGGCACTGTTGAAGTAAGCCCAGGCATGCTTACTGAACAGGAAGAGGTATAAAGCCTTCAAGCCTTTAGAGCAAGATCTTCTTTAAAAAAATGCCTCCCCCCGGATCAGCCCGGGGGGAGGCGTTTTCAAATGGTGCGCCCGGCATGGTCCCTAAAGAGGCGCTTTAGGTCCGCTGAAGACGAGGGCGCAGGCATTAGCAGGCGTTAATTAAAGCCGGGCTGTTTTTTGCCGGATTTTGGCTAATGCTCACCGCTCAAATCTTTTTCCATCAACAGCCACTGTTCGTAATTATAATTGCCAAAAAGCTGCTTCAAAACGGGCATTAGAACCCGGTGCTGTTCCGGGAGCAGGTTTAAGGTATATTGTTGATAACCTGCCTTAAACCAGGCTGCAAATAGATTTCGAATAGAAGGGAGGTTTTCAAGGGGCGCATTAAGATAAGCAATAATCAGGTGGCCTTCGCTGATTTCAGGCAGCACAACCATAATGCCCTCGATCCGGTTGCGCTCCCCAAACAGGTAAACCCGGTCATTCTTAACGGCTTCTTCCAGGCTGTCAGCCCTCAACCGACGGTAGCTGTAGCCGGGGCCAAAAAGTAAACCCTGTGCATTGTAACCTGATGGATTTGCATTCAAATATAATAACGCCTGCTTAACTTCTGAAGGTTTGCAGAGCCTGGGCGGTGATATCTGATCAGGTTCTAAAGCAATAACATGGTGGAGAGGTTTCCGGAAGATGATTTCCCGCCGCCCTCCGGAGGCGGTAAACCCGAGTTTTTTAGCGACCCTTAAAGCCCGGTGGTTGTCCCGGGCAGTCAGGAGGCGGGCCGTTTCGGCGCCCCGGGCTTTGGCCTGTTCAATTAAATAGCGGTTAAGTTTATAAGCCAGGCCCCGGCCCTGGTAGTCGGGATGAACACGCATGCCCTGCAGCCATGCTTCGGAGGAGGAAGGGAAATAAAGGGAGCAGCATCCTGTCAAAAGGTTGTTGGACCAGGCCAAATAGAGACCGCCCGGTTCCTGTTCAATCCACCTGTCAACAGTATACTCGAGATAATCTTCGCTAAAATGTTTGCTCAGATTTAAAACTGCGTCCCTGTCTTCAGGTTTTGCCCTTGTTATGTAAAAATTCAAGTTCCAGTCCACTGCTCCTGTTTAGATGGTCCTTGTAATGGGGTCGGTTGAATGGCCGGGGTATATCGACGGAAGTTTCATCTTGCAGCCTGTTTAATCTTCATTGTCATCTGCTTCATCATCCACGTTTTCAGGATCTTCCTCGGAATCCTCGTGCTGTTCTCCCTGGAAAATACCCTCCACCCAGGTGCCGCTCACACGCCTGCCGTCGGGATGGACCATAGTCCCTTCACCGTGGGCTTTACCATCTGCAAAATAACCGGTATATCTTTCTCCACTCGGAAAAGTCATGCTTCCATAACCATCAATACTGCCGTTTTCGAAATCTCCCTCATACTGCCTGCCATCAGGATGAACCCATGTTCCGTAACCGTGAGGCTGCCCGTCTTTCAAGGGGCCGGTATAGGTCCCTCCCTGAAAGGCAATAGTCTCTTCGGCAGATGCCGGGGGATCTGTCTCTATTTGATCACCATCATTCGGATCAGAGACGGAGGTTGTATTTTCATTTTGGTTCTCATTGGATTGGTCAGAGTTATTAAAGGCGAACTGGTTATCCGAACCGGGCTCTTCCAGTTCATCATTTGGCGATGCTTCTTCAATAAGTTCTGATTCGTCCTGTTCATCTATTGCTGCCAGCTGGGCACCGGTGTAAAAAAACAGGTAGTAGAAAGCTGTGCCGCTCAGAACGAAAAAAAAGGCTGCTGAGGCGACAACTGCTATACTGAGATAATTTCTTTTGCGGTGATTGCTGATCAAACCCGGTACCTGGGCAGCTTTTATCCAGTCTTTCATGCTTTTGTTCCAGACCAGATCATTGGGGCTGATTTTGCCTGCCTGTGCTTCCCGCCACAGCTGTTCCCAGGTGTAAGGTCCTTTCGGTTTATGCTTTTTATATACAAACCAGTGGTTTCCCAAGATGCGAATTCCCTCCAAACAATTGATGTTTATGTCCTTCCGCTGATTTATATATTATGATTTGCATCCATATTATACTTTGATCAATGGCTACTTACAAGACTTTATTGTTTTTGCTGGACCAGTCCAGGGTCACTCCCCCGTTCAAATTTAGGCTAATAAAGAAGCGATCCGGCAGGGGTTTTCTCTTTAAAACAGAATAAATAACCCAAAACCCGGAGGAGGAAATATTTATTATGAGCTCAAGCATATATGATTTAAAAGTAATTATCAACCCATCCAGGGGATTTAAAAAGCCGTCCTTTCTCTCCCGGCAGGAAGCAGAAACGGTTTTAAAATTTCACAAGACCATAGAAGCATACCAGCCGACTCCTCTGTTTACATTGAACAACCTGGCGGAAAGGTTGGGGGTAGAATGCATTTATGTCAAAGATGAATCCAAAAGGTTTGGTTTAAACGCTTTTAAAGCGCTGGGTGGGACTTATGCCATGGCCAAAGTAATGTGCCGTGAACTGGGCCTTTCTGATGACGGTATGGATTTCGGTTATTTATCTTCCCGGGAAGTCAGGGAAAGGACAGGCCCAATAACTTTTATTACCGCCACCGACGGGAACAATGGCCGGGGTGTTGCCTGGAGCGCCCAACAGCTGGGGCAAAAAGCTGTGGTTTACCTTCCCAGGGGGACAGCGGGGGCCAGGGTTGACGCCATACTGGAAACCGGCTCGGAAGCCGTCGTTACCGATTTAAACTATGATAATACGGTCCGCCTGGCAATGAAAAAAGCAGAAGAAAACAGCTGGCACCTGGTTCAGGACAGCGCCTGGGAAGGTTATACTGAGGTACCGGCATGGGTGATGCAGGGCTATATGACCATGATTTATGAAGCTATGGATCAATTAAAAGCAAATAACCTGGGCCGGCCCACTCATTTGTTCCTTCAATCCGGTGTAGGCTCCATGCCGGCGGCAATCCTGGGCTACCTGGTCAACGATCCGGAAACTGAAAACATTAAATCGATCATCGTAGAGCCCCATAATGCTGCCTGCATTTATAATTCCGCCGTCCACAAGGATGGAAAGCGCCATCCAGTTAAAGGTGATCTAAGAACTATCATGGCCGGCCTGGCCTGCGGGGAACCGAATCTGATTGCCTGGGATATTTTAAGAGATTTCAGCTATGCCTTTGTTTCCCTGGAAGATTATTTCGCGGCCAGGGGAATGAGGATGCTCGGTAACCCGGCCGGAAAAGATCCCAGGATCATTTCCGGAGAATCCGGTGCAGTGGGGATCGGGCTTCTTTCACTCTTGATGGAAAAACCGGAGCTGACCCCGGTTAAAGAACAACTGGGTTTTGACGATAATTCAATAGTGCTGGTTTTGAATACGGAGGGAGATACCGATCCGGATAACTACCTGGATGTGGTCTGGGACGGAAAATATTCCCTGCCCTTTAACAGGGCGTTAACCTATCACCTAAAGCGATCGTGAATATCCTCCAGAATAATTTCATGGCCAGAAAAGCCGCTGCACTGTGCCGGTGCCTGCGGGAGTTTTAAGGGTTCGAAAAATTGACCTGCTAAAATCAGAGCACCTGGCCGGTTCTGTAAAAGAACAAGGAAGGCGCACCGACCGGGAAAGCCATAGACACTACTTAATTACATCATTTCAAATACCCGGTACATGGGAGAAAGAATTGAGAAAACAAGAAGGCCGATCAAAAAACCAACAACCAAAAGCAGGGCCGGTTCAAGGATGGTGCCCAGGCGTTCAACGATGTAGGTCACCTCTTTTTCATAAAAAAGGGCTGTGCTGTTGAGAGTGTGCTCCAGGGCGCCTGTTTCCTCTCCTATACGGACCATTTCCGTTAAAAGGGTTGGAAAATATTTATTTTCTTTCATTGGGGCGGCCATATTTTGACCATGATTTATTGCTTCTAGCAGCTCGGAAATAGTGCTGGAAATTGCTGTGTTTCCCACCACTTTACCGGTCAGCTGCAGGGCATGATAAAGGTTTATACCGCTGGCAAGGAGAGTGGATAGAGTCCGGGCAAAACGAGCTGCAACTGCCTGAGTATAAATCTTTCCTAAAAAGGGCAGGTGGAAGCAAAGGCGGTCAAATTTTTTTCGGCCGGTTTCCGTCTTTAAGGCAATAATGGCCCCGATGATGCCGAAAAGCACGATGAAAGGCAGTAAAAACCGGTTTTGGGATATCATCTCTGACAGGGAAAGCAGGATACTTGTAAACATAGGCATTTCCATACCCATAGCAGTAAAAATGTCTGCAAACTGGGGCAGGACAAAAATAACCATTATGGCCATTACGGCCAGGGCTACTGAAATTATAAAAGCCGGATACATGGTTGCCGATCTAATTTTTTCCTTAAAGTCGTGTTGTTTTTCGAAATGGTCGGCCAGTTTATCCATGATTATATCGAGCATCCCCCCGGCCTCCCCGGCTTCCACCATGTAAATCATAACAAAAGGAAAATCGTTACGGGGCGCTTGTAATGCAGAGGACAGGTTTGCGCCCTGTTCAACTTCTGCTGCTGCTGTGCTGATCTGTCTTTGCATGGAGGCCATCTCTTTTTGCTCAGACAGTATTTTCAAACACTCCAATAAACTGATTCCAGCCTGCAGCATAGTAGCAAACTGACGGCAGAAAATCATTAACTGCCAGTTGCTGTAAGAACGATAACCGAGATAGCGGAGGGTTTCTAAAGCGGCCCTTTTCAAGTTAGTTTTAAATACGCTTTGTTCTTTGAGCTCAAGGAGAACCAGGTTACGCCTTTGCAGCAATTCCAAGGCCTCATCCAGATTTGAGGCGGCTACTTCATCAACGATGGTTTCCCCGTTCCAACTTTTGGCAATATAGCGGTATTGGACAGTTATATGACCGACCCCCGTTTTACAAAAGATTTTCTTCAATAACCGGTTCTTTAGATCGCTTTGTTATAGGTGTGTCAATCTGATCTATAAAAAAAAGTTCCAGAACCAGGTCGATCATTATTTCTTCTTCACCGGACCGGGACCATTTAATACTGTCGAAAGCTAAAAAATGGGGAAAACTTTTTATCTGGCCCAGAAATAGTTCCAAATTTGCAGGGTGCCCGGCTATGGCGATCTCAACTTTGACTTTGCTGTGTGATTGATGAAAGGTTTTTTCTCCGGCCCGCATGCTGACCAGCTTTAATGGATATCCGCTAATGGTTTCTTCTAAGGCCACAAGGATAAAGGGAAACTCGTTTTCTCCTGGCAGAATTGATTCTAAACGGTCTTTTTCTTCGATCCAGACCTCCCACTCCGCCCTGATCATCTCTTCTTCAGCTTCTATACCTTCTAAATGTTCTATTTCTGTCCGGATTAGCTTTAATTGTTCCCTGAATTCGTTGAGCTCGCGGTATAAATTTGAGCTCGGCATATAGGAGATCATTATAAGCAAGAGGGCAAATGACATGGCAATCATGATTCCTTTTTCGATCTTGCCGCCCCTTTTTTTCTTGTCCTTCATTCAGAATCCACCTCGTCTTCGCCGCCTACAGAACTGATAATCTCAAAATTGTAGCCCCCGTCATGAATCAGGTTGACTGAAATTACCTCAGGATGGGATATGAAAGGCAGATTCTCCAGATCCTGATTGTAGGAGGCTATAGCGGTAATGTTCCCACTTCGCCCTTTAAAAGATAGGTTTCCGGTATTATCAACAGTTATTGAATCTGCCTCGATTTGATGCCGGTAAGCTTTTTCTTTGACAGCAAGCAAATATTCATGGATCGGTTTTGAAGCCAGTTCAAGTTCTTTTTCCAACCCGGACCTAATTTTCAGGAGAGCGGTTTCCTCCAGCAATTCCTGCAAGGGCAGAACTCTTTCCTATAGCTCAAGCAGATAATTGTTTTCAGCCGCCAGCTCAAGCTGCAGGTTGCTGCTATAGAATAGAATACCGTAATATGATCCGGGCAAAAGAAAACTTAACAGCACTATCACCATATATTTTAGAAAAACCGGCCGGACCAAGCGGCGTGAAGCGATGAATTCAGGACTTCTTAAATCAATTTCCTGGTTCATTTTCTCCACCCCCTGAGGGTCAGTCCACAGGCGGCGGTGAAAAAGGCGCTATGATGGCTGCAGTTGTTTCCCGGGTTACCTGGGTTAATATTCTGGAAAGGACTGATAAATGTGGGTTTAAAACCAAGTTCCTGCCACAGATAAGCAGCCAGGCCGGGGATTAAGATTCCGCCCCCGCTTATTTCCAGAGAAACAGGAACAATGGGTCCTGTTTTAAGTAAATCTGACCAGTATTCAAGAGATTCGCTTATATCCCGGGCCAATTTTCCGGCGACAGGCAAAAGACCTTTTTTTTCGAGGTCGAGCTTGCTATAAACAAGCCGAAGGGCCGCCTTGATGTTGCCGTTTTGACCCGGTTCGGTAAAGCGGCAGAAGCTTTTAATGCCGAGATGTAAAACCCGGTAAAAACAGAGTTGACCATTCTTGATCAGCAAGAGGTGCGTAGTGCTGTAACCACAATCTGCAAACAGGCGGTAGCCTGCTGCTGTGAGATCTGATGGGTCTGGGGCCCGGGGAAAGCTGCTGATTGTTCGAAGGAAAGCTGTTAGGGGAATTTCCAGTGAAACAGGGTTAAACCCCGCTTTTACCGCCAACCGGGTATAGGAATCGGCAGTTTCTTTCAAAGCTGCGGCCAAAAGGTATTTTCGAACAGATTTACTCTGACCAGGATCCCGGTCAATTGGGATATAGCTAATTACAGCTTCATCGGTATCGAAAGGGAAGTTCTTTTTTGCTTCCCAGAATAGTGCTTTTTTGAGTTCGCGGTTTTTTAGATCCGGCAAAATTGTGGTGCGTAAATAACAGGACTGGCTGTCCATGGTAAGGCAGGCCCGTTTGCTGCGCCACTGTTTCTTTTGTCCCGCCTGCTTAAGCTGTTCCAAAATCAGGTCCTCTCCAACGATGCCCCGGCTGCAAATTGCTTCCGGTGGGGTCATAAAATGGTATTTGCCGTATATGTGGAGCGTTCCATGTTGCTGTTGAAGCTGGAGCATTTTTACCAGCCCGCTGCCAAAGTCAATACCTACCGGTGAATATTTTTTTCGGGTTTTAAAATTATTTTGGAAAAGGTTAGGGTTTTCGCTCTTTAGGACTATTGCTGATCACTCTCCATCAATTAATATCTAGCGTGATGATAATATTTAATTGCTGGGAAACAACCTGTACCATCTTATGACCCGTACCTGGCCCTGTTCATTAATACTTACGGCTATGCTCATAGTCTTACTATGATTGCCCAGAAGCCCTAAGCAGCGAACAAAGCGGACCTGGTCCTGGTTTTCATAATACTCTTCGCCTTCTTCGTCTACACGATTTGGGCTGTAGTGCTGGTATTGATCGGAAAAATAAATGGTGTAGGCGCCGCCGCCGATGGTGCCGTTCAGTTCGCTCTCAAAATAAAAATCTTCTCGCAGGACTGCTATTCCGGTTTCCAGTCCTCCTTCGACAATATAATAAAGACGAATGTCACTGTTGTTATAAACGGCGATCTTTCTTTCCAGTACGGCATAAGTTATCACGGATGCACCGAGCGCCATCAAAGCGCCGCTGAAAATAATAACCAGTACCAGGGCCATGCCTTCTTGACGGGTAAAAAGGGTAGCCGCTTTTTTGGCTTCCAACCTTATTTTAATCATTTACCACATCACTTTCAGGCAAATTTCGCGGTTTAATCGCTCCGGTAAGCACAGTTTCTTGCGGACCCTTTCCTGCCCTGACAGTGATCAAGACAGTTTCGGTTTCATCAATTTGAAATTCGAGGTTGGTTATCTCAAGCGCAACAACATTGCTGGACGTAATGGAGTTGTCGCTGTCCCTGCGCCGATCTAAATGGAGTTGAGTGCCATTCAGACGAAAACTGTGCCTGGTAGAGATACCGTCGATATAAATCCTAAAAAAAATGATGTCATAGGGGACGCCGGTTAGGTGGTCATGGTTGTCATCAACGCTGCATTTAACCAGGTGGGCATGATGAAGTTCTTTGATCATTTTGTTCATGGCAATACGGGCTGTTTGCTGATTTTCTATCTTTTTAGCGCTGCGACTCCAGCTCTCCAGGCCCGAAAGGTAAAAGGTATAGAGGGCGGCAATGACAAAACCGATCAAAGCAAAGGTTATAATCAGCTCGATCAGCGTAAAACCCTTATCATTAAAATCTGGCCGGTGCTTTATTATATGATTCACCTTCTTGCCAGCTTGCTTTCAAGGCTTTCGGAATATTCGATTCCCCTTGTAGTCCAGTAAACAGTTATTTTGATTGAAAGAAGTTCAATTTCGTCAGGCAGAGAATAAGTTTCAAGATTTGCAGGGGCCACTTCAGTTATCCGAAGATAGCCGGGAAAGTTAATAATGCTATCTTCAACCAAGGGGCTTTCAGAACCGGCAATGAAATATTCATAGGCCTGATCATAGCCGCCGGACTTGACGGTTTCCATTTTCTCACGGCCCAGGTTGATAGCGGTACTTTTTTTCCCCGACTCGACGATAGATGAAAAACTCTCGCTAAAAATAGTAAGAAAAGGAGCAGTAACGATACCCAGGATAGCTACGGCTACCATGATCTCGATCAAAGAATATCCAAAGTTATTTTTTAAAAGTATTTTTATCACAGAAGTGAACCCGGTTCCATTCTCATATTTTTTTTAATGACTACCATAAAAACCGGCCCGGCTGATCAGCGAAAAACTTTCCGGCTCAATTAAACCGGATCAAACTTCCACTTAGCGACTGCATAAAAACCTCACAGCAGGTTTAAGTACCACTCCCCGATTTGACTGCTCCAAAAGACCTGGATTAAGGTGGCCAGAAACAGGAACGGAGCAAAAGGGAGGGCCCCCTTACTGGTCGTTTTGCCGGTAAGTATTAAAGCGATGCCTGTTAGTGCCCCGAGCATAAAACCAAACAAAAGCACTACTGCGGTTCCGCCTGTTCCCACGTAAAAGCCAATCAAAGCCATTAACTTAACATCTCCGGCGCCCATGCCTCCGCCGCTAAGCATAAAAATGACCAACATAATACCCCCACCCAGCAGCATCCCGAAAAGAGCATCAATCAGAGATCTTTCGCTGATTAGAGCCTCCGGAACCGGCAGCAGGTATGATAAAAGTTGGGGGAAAGTATATAATAAGCCGGCAGCCAGGCCCGCGGTAATAATAATGTTGGGGATGATGCCGTGTTGGAGATCGATCTGGGCTGTGGTAAAAAGCAAATAAAGCAGGGTTGAGTATATTAAAAAATCCAGGCTCAACCCGTGCCTGTAAAAAGCGGCCGCAAACAAAAATCCGCATGATATCTCTACCAGGGGATATCTGAAGCCAATTTTTGAACCGCAATTTCGGCAGCGTCCTTTTAAAAGCAGGTATCCTATAACCGGGATTAAGTCCGGAAAACCCAGTACCTTCTGGCATCGCGGGCAGTGGGAAGGAGGCCTGTTTATAGAAATTTTATGCGGCAAACGATAAACAATTACATTCAAAAAACTGCCGAAGCAAAGGCCAATTATAAATATCAGTGCTGTTGAGAATACCTGCTGTTGATGATATATACCGGGGTGCCCCTTTAAATTAGCGATGTAATTTGATGCTTTAAAATAAAACGGTTAATTGGATATGTTTATTCGCCATGTTTGACTTAATTCCTGCATAATATTGTGATATCAAACAAATTTAGTTGATAATCTCAATTCTAAAGCTTTCCGGATAAATTATGCTGTGTTATAATATATACAAATTATTGTTAAAAAGGCCGGTGAGCGGCTTTGCCGATAGATGCCAGAACCAAGCTCTACCTTTTAATGGGTAATCCCGTGGACCATTCCCTTTCTCCTGCGATGCATAATGCCGCTTTTGCTAATCTTGCCCTCAACAGCATTTATGTGGCCTGCCGGGTTGAAAATGATTGCATCGCACCGGCTGTTATGGGCATGCGGGCCCTCAATATCGCCGGCGCAAACGTAACCAGCCCCTTTAAAGAAACAGTAATTCCTTATCTAGATTCGATTTCAGCTCAATCAGAACAGATCAAATCCGTGAACACAATTATTAACCAAGAGGGCAAGCTCTATGGGACCACAACAGACGGTGAGGGGTTTTATCTTTCGCTCCTGCAGGTGGCTCCCGCTTATAAAAAGGACCAATCTATCTTGGTGTTTGGATCGGGCGGAGCAGCCCGGGCGGTGGCTTTTACCCTGGCTGGAGAGGGGAGCGGAGAAATAGTCATAATTAACCGTTCGAGAACCAGGGGTCAGCAATTTTCAGATATGCTTATGAGGAAAACACCCCTGGCGAAGAGTGTTTTTCTTCCTCTAAGTGAGCAGTCGATCAGGAAGGCTTTGTCCCGATGCTCGTTGGTGGTTTATGCTTTGCCTGTTGATTCGCCTGAGTTTCTGGAAGCCCTATCTAAAATGGGCAGTTTCCGTAAAGAACAATTATTGTTTGATCTGCGTTACAAACCGGAGCGGACTGCTGTAATGCAGGCTTTTGAAGACAAGGGAGGAGATGCCTATAACGGCCTGAGCATGCTTTTCTGGCAGGCCGTAAAATCTTTTGAAATGTTCACCGGGCGAAGCGCTCCGGAAGGGATTATGAAAAAGACGGCCGGCCTCTAACAGGTAAAGCCGTCACTGGAAAATGAGTTATAATAAAGGAGAACAACCATGGAGAGGCTTAACCGACAGAGCATAGATAAGGCTCTACTGGAAGCCGCTTTAATCCCCGAGGAGCGATGGAATCAAATACTTGGGGAACAAAAGGCAGCCGGGAAATCCTTAGCCAAGCTGTTGATTGAGAAAGAGCTGATCACTGAAGAAACTGCTGCTTCCATAATGGAAGAAGTATTGAATATCCCCCGGGTTAACCTTTTTAGCTATAAGATTGAAGATGAAATTTTTGAAAGTATTCCGGCCGGAATGGCCCGCCGTTACCGGATTATGCCGGTGCAAATACATGAAGAAAGGCTTTTTCTGGCCATGGCCGATCCCCTTGATTTGGCGGCTCTAGATGATGTAGCCATGCTGACCGGCCGGGAAATAATTCCTGTCATTGCTGAAGATAAAGCTATTTCCTATGCGATCAACCATTACTACGACATGGGAAGTTGTTCCGATCCGGGCCAAGGAGTGAACGGAACGGAAAGCGCTGTCAGGGAGACTGATCTGTATAATTCAGTTAACACTTCTGTTGAAAATGCCCCGGTGGTGAAAATTGTCAACTCCCTCATTGATCGGGCCATTGAGGAAGGCGCAAGCGACATTCATCTTGAGCCTTCGGGAGAAGGACTGCGTATCAGAATGCGCCTTGATGGAATCCTGCATGACCTTGCTGTTTCTCACCGCTTTAACGAGGCCCATATAGTATCAAGGGTTAAAATAATGGCCAATCTCGATATCGCGGAAAAAAGGCTGGCCCATGATGGCAATATCCATCATAAAAACCGGGGCGGAGAAATAAACTTAAGAGTTTCAACCATGCCTACTGTCTATGGAGAAAAGGTTGTGATCCGGGTTCTGGATAATAGAAATATTGTTTTGCCCCTTGATCGGCTTGGTTTTTCTCCAGCCAACCACCGGACTTTCCAACGACTGATTCTAAATCAATCCGGAATGATCCTTGTCACCGGGCCGACAGGCTGCGGCAAAACGACGACCCTCTACTCAGCCCTTAATTATTTAAACAGCCCCAGGTTTAACATTATTACTGTAGAAGATCCTGTAGAGTACCGCCTTAAAGGTATTAACCAGGTGCCGGTCAACCGGAAAATCAACCTTACTTTTGCCAATACGCTGCGTTCAATTTTGAGGCAGGATCCCGATATAATAATGGTCGGTGAAATCAGGGATCTTGAAACAGTAAAAATCGCCACCCAGGCCGCCCTTACCGGGCATCTTGTCCTAACCACCCTTCATACCAATAATGCTGCCAGCGCAGTGACCAGGTTAATTGATATGGGTCTTGAGCCTTTTCTGGTCACGGCTTCGACGGTGGGTATTATCGCCCAGCGCCTGATCCGGAAGATCTGCCCTTTCTGCAGGGAGGAATATCTTTTAAGTAAAGAGGAAAAGGAGTTTTTTTATAATTATTTTAAAAAAGAACCACCTCCAAGCCTCTCCAGGGGCGCTAAATGCAAACGCTGCAGCCAAACCGGTTACCGGGGGCGCACTTCAATTCAGGAACTGCTTGTTTTAAGTCAGGAACTGCAAGCTTTAATTTTGAAAAACGCTCCGGCAGCATTACTTCAGAAAAAGGCAATAGAACAGGGAATGGAGCCGCTGCTTGATAACGGGTTGAGGTTTCTGGAGGAAAGGGGGACAACACTGGGTGAAATTGTGCGAGCCACATTTAACAGCTTATTTGATGAGGAAATAGCTGCCTATGCTGAGAATAACTCATTTTTAACCGGCTTAAAAAGGATAACTGACTGATAAAAGCTACAATGGATAAATAAAGGTGAGAAAGGCCGATTCAAGTTGCATTTAAAGGTGAGGGAAGAATATGCATACACCCTGATTGAGCTTCTCTGTGTGGTGGCTCTTTTGGGGATCATGATTGTTATCGCAGTCCCGGCAGTCCATGGCCTGGGGCAAAGAAACAACCTTGAAATAGCAGCCAGAACCATGGCCTCGGAAATGCGAAAAGCTCAGCAGAAGGCAATCACAGCAGGGTGCGGGCAAATCATCGAATTCCGGTTTAAAGATAGCTACCGGATTACAGACGGTAAAACAGAAGAGACTTATTATGTCCATCTTCCGGAAGGAATAGCCCTCAGGGCCGTTAATTTTCCCATGTCCGATCGTGTCCGCTATCTGCGTTTTAATTATAATGGAGCTCCCAGCAGTGGAGGAACGGTAACCCTGATCAATAATTCCGGTGCAGTTTTATATGTTATTGTAACCCCGGCTACAGGAAGGGTCAGGATTTCAGAAGAACCTCCTGAACACTGGTAAATTTATTGAAAAAACAGTCCGGCCGGTACCAAAAAAAATGCAGGCAAGGAACTTTCATGAAAATGGTTTTTAAAAATATAAATAAAAATAATCTCGTTCTGACCGGTTTTATGGCTACCGGTAAAACAAAAGTGGCACAGATTCTTGCCGAATGGCTGGATAGAAATTTTATTGATACTGATCGTCTTATTGAGGAAGCTGTTGGCTTAAGCGTGCCGGATATATTTGAAAAATATGGTGAAACATATTTCCGGGACCGGGAAAGCGAAGCTGTGGAAAAGCTTTTAAGTTATAAGCCAGGAAGCCTGGTTGCCGCTACCGGAGGAGGCGTGGTATTAAGAGAAAAGAACAGGATTCTTTTGAAAATGATTGGGCCGGTAATACTCCTTAAGGCCACCCCGGAAGAAATCTATAGGCGAATTTATGAACCCGGCCGCCAGAGGCCCCTTTTAAAGGGGCCTGATCCAGCCCAAAGAATAAAAAATTTGTTGGAACAAAGAGAATATTATTACAGGCACTGTGATATTGAAATTGATACAACCGCTAAAACCCCCCGGCAGGTTGTCTCTGAAATTCTCTCCTGTTTTATTTGATGTTGATCTGTTAAACTAAAACAAGGATAATGCCTGCAATTATAAGAAATTTTTAGTTGATATAAGCAGGATTTTTATAACAACTACGGGAAATTATTTTCGTTAAGCCTTTTAGGGAGGATAATGCAGTGCCGCAATATAAAGTTTTAGTCCTTCATGGCCCCAATTTAAATCTGCTTGGACATAGGGAGCCCGAGTTGTACGGCTCACAGAGCCTGGCCGATATTGACCAAGCCCTGGTAGAAAAGGCATCAAGGCTTGGCGCCGAAATAAGTTCTTTCCAATCTAACCACGAGGGTTCCCTGATCGATCGGATCCAGGAAGCCGCAACTGGTTTTGACGGTATCCTGATCAACCCGGCCGCCTTTTCCCACTACAGTTACTCTATCAGGGATGCCCTGGCTGTCGCCGGCTTACCATTTGTTGAAGTGCACCTGAGTAACATTTTTTCAAGGGAATCTTTTCGCCATCAATCGGTTATATCGCCAATTGCCGACGGTATAATTTGTGGTTTTGGATTAGACAGTTATCTGCTGGGTTTAGAAGCCCTGCTATCAATTGTCGGAAAACGGCCTTATAAACGATGAGTAAACAGTTGAATGAATTCAGAAAAACTTTAAAAGAAAACAATATTGATGCCATGTTGGTAACAAATCCTTTCAACCGCCGTTATTTGAGCGGATTTGAGGGCACCGGTGGGGTGTTGCTAATCAGCCGGGACGAAGCGATCCTGGTAACAGATTTCCGTTACCTTGAGCAGGCTGCCCAACAGGCAGAGAATTTTACTGTCCGGAGGTGGCAGGATGATCTCTATAAAAGCCTTGCTCCAATGGTGGCCGAAGCCGGCTGGGAAAAACTTGGATTTGAAGCAAAACATATAGTTTATTCCACTTTTAATGAAATGAAGAATAAAATGCCGGTCGAGTTGGTTCCGGTGGAAGAAGCCGTTGAAAAACAGCGCATCAAGAAAAGTGAAAAAGAAATTAAGGCTTTGCGGCGGGGTGCGGAAATTCTTGATCGGGCTTACGACTACATACTAACCTTGATAAAGCCTGGTATGAAGGAAAAGGAACTGGCCCTGAAGCTCGAGATCTATCTGCTCAGGAAGGGTGCCGAAGAAATGTCATTTAAGTTTATAGTCGCTTCAGGGGAACGTGGAGCCATGCCGCATGGAACGGCATCAGACCGGGTAATGCAGAAAGGTGAACTGGTAACTATCGATTTTGGAGCGGTTTTTTACGGGTATGCCACCGACATGACCAGGACACTGGCTCTGGGCCAAATTGATCAGTGCCAGCGTGAAATATATAACCTGGTCCTGGAAGGGCAGCAGCGGGCAGTTTATGCCGTCAAACCCGGAATGAAGGCCAGCGACTTAGATGCAGTAGCCCGCAGTATTTTCGACGATGCCGGCTATGGTAATTTTTTTGGACACGGTTTGGGGCATGGCATCGGGTTGGAAACCCACGAACAGCCGGTTTTGAATCCCCAAAGCAAAACCGTCCTTGAACCAGGAATGGCATTTACTGTCGAACCGGGCATTTATATCAAGGGCTGGGGTGGGATAAGAATAGAGGATATGGTCTGTGTTACTGAAGGTGGCGGAGAAACGCTAACCTTAAGCCCCCGGGATCTAAAAGTTGTATAACAATATGAAGAAGGGTAGGCTGCAGGATGATTTCAACAAGTGACTTTCATAACGGAATTACAATTGAAATGGGCGGTGAAATATATACAGTACTGGAATTTCAACATGTTAAACCGGGGAAAGGAGCTGCTTTTGTCCGCTCCAAATTGAAAAACCTGCGTTCCGGATCGATTATTGAACATACTTTCCGGGCCGGTGAAAAAGTTTCCAGGGCCCACCTGGAAAGAAAAGAAATGGAATATCTCTACCGGGACGATGATTTCTTTTACCTGATGGACCTGGAAACTTATGAACAGATCACCCTTTCGGAAGAAAAACTGGGCAGCGGGGTTAATTACCTGAAGGAAAATGACCGGCTGCAGGTGTTAATGCACGGGGATGAAATTGTAGGCGTAGATCTGCCGTTAGCAGTTATTCTTCAAGTTACCGATACGGAACCGGGGCTGAAAGGCGATACCGCCTCAGGAGCTACCAAACCGGCTACCATGGAAACCGGACTGGTAGTCCAAGTTCCGCTTTTTATAAACCCCGGTGACAAAATCAAGATCGATACCCGCAGCGGGAACTACATGGAGCGAGCTTGAAGATTACTATACCATTATCAAAAGGGAGGGATTTATGATGCATGAAGATTTAAAGGCAAGGGTATCTTACCTGAGAGGTTATACGGAAGGAATAGATCTTGGCGACGAGAGCAAAGAACAGAAAATTCTGCAACGGATCATCGATCTGCTTGAAGACATGGCCGATGAAGTAGAGCACCTTAGGATCGACTATGAGGAGCTTTTTGAGTACACGGAAGCGATTGATGATGATTTAAGCGAACTGGAAGAGGATTTTTATGAAGACGAAGAAGAAGAATTTGACGATGAATTTGACGAATATGAAGACGGTTTTTCCATTGAATGCCCCAATTGCAGGGAGATTGTTGTCTTTGGTGAAGATATCCTCGATCAGGACTCATCAATTGAGGTGACCTGCCCCGGTTGTGGCGAGGTTGTCCTGGTTGATGATGAAGAATGGTATGAAGATTTCGAGGAACTGTCCGATTTAGATGAAAAAGATGAGGAGAACGAAGAATAACGCTTAAAAAAGAAAAAACAAGCGATTACCGGAATGAAAAATTGAACCGGTAATTGGAGTCTGTTATAATAAAAACAATAAGGTAAGTTAACAGCTTACCAATTTATTACCGGGAGGTATTAAAATGGCCAACAATGAAGAAAGCCGGACCTTGCCAACCGAACTTGGAGAAGTAAGGATTGCAGAAGAAGTAGTTTCAATTATTGCCGGCCTGGCTGCCACTGAAATTGAGGGAGTTGCTTCCATGAGCGGAGGTATAGGCGGTGGCATCGCCGAAGTGCTTGGTCGCCGCAACCTTGCTAAAGGTATAAAAGTGGAAGTTGGCACCGAAGAGGCCAAAATAGATATTTTCATTATTGTAAAATACGGCGCCCGCATTCCTGACGTGGCCTGGGATATCCAGGAAGGCATCAAGAAGACAGTTGAAAATATGACCGGACTGAGGGTTTCATATGTGAATGTCCACGTCCAGGGTGTCCATTTCCCCCAGAAAGAAGATGAGGTTGAAGAAGTACCCGCAGAAAGCGGAAAAGCTGAAGAAAGTAAAGAATAGATTTGATCCTGTAAACAAGTAAAGGGGGAGTTACAATGAGAGCGGTAGCCCGGGTGTTAATGGTTTTTGTGGCCTTGCTTTTAATTGGAGGCGCTTTATTTCTGCTCGCTGTAAATTATAACCTGGTTCCCGGCCTTGCTGTTTACTTGCCCGGGTGGGCTGGAGAAGAAGTTGTGCTTGGCGTTGTCGCGGCACTGCTGCTGATTGCCTTGATTTTTCTTATTTTTGGTTTTCGAAGGGCGAAAGGTCCCGGCAATGCCGTACTTAAAGGTAGTGAATATGGCGAAGTTGCCATTTCGATTACTGCTATAGAAAATATGATTTTTAGGGTAGTCCAGCAAACCCAGGGTATTAAAGATGTCAGCAGGCAGGTTTCTTTTACACAGGATGGATTGAGCATCAGGGTAAAAATCAGGGTTATGCCCGATGTTTCCATGCCGGCGGTGACTAACGAACTGCAGTCGAAGGTCAAGGAATATGTTGAAGAAATTACAGGCATAACGGTTCATGAAGTGAAAGTTATGGTTGAAAACATTGTTACTGACCAGGCTCCATCCAAAAAGCAGACCTGATATTAGTAAAAAAGGGGGAGCATATTTTGTCGGATATGAACTGGTGGATACTGATCTATAAGCACTGGGGAAAAATCCTGGGCGGCCTGCTGGGCCTTATTTTTGCCCTGCTGGTAATTAATTATGGCTTTTGGTGGAGTGTTTTTATTTACGTTTGTATCGGAATAGGGATATTGATCGGTTGGAGATTGGATCTCAGTAAGGATGTTGGCAGTTTTTTTAAGCGTGTTTTTTCAACAAGAGATGATAGGGAATAAAAGAGTAAAAACAAACCCTACTTACCGTCCCATATTTAATCAGCGGCAATATGATAAAAGTAAAAGCACGGAGGTACTGACCGATTGTCCCGTCGTTTAGCTAGAGAAGCTGCTTTTACAGCCCTGTTTCAGATGGATATTGGCAAGTGCAGAGTTAAACAGGCGCTGAGGCGTTCCTGGGAAGATTTTAACTTTAATGAAGAAGAAAAGCAATTTATTGAAGATCTGGTTGCAAATACTGTCAAGAATCTGGATATCGTTGATGAAATTATCAAAAAGCACTTGATCAAATGGGAGCTGGAAAGACTTTCTGCAGTTGATCGTAACCTGCTTCGCCTGGCCTTGTATGAAATTATGTACCGCCCTGATATACCGCCTGCAGTGTCGATTAACGAAGCTTTGGAGCTGGCAAAAAAATATGGCAGTTCCGGGGAAGCTGTAGGCTTTATTAATGGAGTTTTAGATCGAGCGGTAGGAGAAGCTTTTGAAGGAAAGTCATAAAAGAACTCTATATTTGGGCCTGGATACATCAGCTTACACTACCTCCCTGGCTGTTGTGGATCAAGAGGAGCACCTGGTTTTAGAGAGGAGGTCGCCCCTGGTTGTTGGCGAAGGCAGCCTGGGACTGCGTCAATCTGAGGCTGTTTTTTCACACATTAAAAATCTGCCGTTACTGTGGCGGGAAAAGGACGGCCTGACTGTAGGAAGCAGGATTAATGCGGTGGCTGCATCGACCAGGCCCCGCCCCAAACCCGAATCGTATATGCCAGTTTTTAAAGTAGGCGAGGCCTTTGGTTTGTTTTTCGCTCAAACCATGGGCCTTAATTTTTTGCCTTCCTCACACCAGGAGGGACATATAATGGCCGGGCTTTGGTCTGCAGGCTTGAAGCAGGGCCGTTTCCTGGTTTTGCATTTATCAGGCGGCACTACCGAGATTGTTTCCGCCTATGAAAAAGAACCGGGCTGCCTGGAATTAGACCTATTGGGCAAAAGCAGCGATTTAAATGCCGGCCAGTTTATTGATCGCCTGGGCAGGTTGATGAATTTTGAATTTCCGGCCGGACCCCGGATGGAAAAAATGGCCGAAAGCGGGCGCGAAGGATTTATTAAGCTGCCGGTTGCTGTAAAGGGAAGCCTGATCAGTTTTTCAGGACCGGCTACCCGGGCCGAACATATTTTAAAAGATGGCGGCAGAAAAGAAGATTTGGCCAGGGCCATTGAAACCTGTATAGCTGATTCATTGACAGCAGCTGTTTCTAATCTTTCAGTCCAAAAGGATTTTTTTGACGGCATGCTCGCTGTTGGAGGGGTAATGAGCAACCGTTATATCCGGGAAAGGTTAACCGGGAAACTCCAATCATGGAAATTGCATTTTGCTCAACCAGGGTTGGCCTCCGACAACGCGGTAGGCCTGGCCGTGCAGGCAGCGCGCCGTTTTAGAGTTTAGAAGAAATAGTTTCGTTAAAATTACTTACTATTAAAACTGTAAAAGGAATTTCTTAAAGAATGGCGAAGTTATCATAGGTTGAACGTCTGGATGAAGGCTGAGCCTTAAATGTATACAATATAACAATGTAAATATGGAAGGAGGATGAGTGAAAAGTATCACGATCAATTACATGGGAGGCAGGTTTAGTAATTTCTTTAGGGAGAGAGGGAAAAATGTCCAAAGTATTTTTTAGCAGCTGGAATGGAAAATTAATTGATGAACGGAACAAGAAATCAGACGAACGGATTGATCTGAGCCAATTGGATCTACCGCCGCAAGTTAACGGTGAAGATTTAAAAGCTTTCGTCGGCTGGGCGGGCTTAATTGTTGTTGATCCGGAATTAAATGTAGTCGAAGCATTAAAAGAGTATTTTAAAAATGTCCAGCAGGAATCCTGCGGCCGCTGTATTCCCTGCCGGGCCGGCAGCAAGGTGATTGCCGACCGCCTGGAAAGGCTAATCGAAGGCAACGGCAGCAGGGAAGACCTGGTTTTTTTGAAGCAGTTCGGTAAGCTGGTTAAAGACAGTTCCCTGTGCGAACTGGGGATGTCCTCACCGGTTCCCCTCCTTCACGCTCTCGAAAATTTCGAAGATGATTTTTCTGCATACCTGGAAGAAGTAAAGCCTTCGGCAGGCAACGGACTGGCTTACCGGCCTGTTCTAACTGCTCCCTGCCGAAACGGTTGTCCGGCCCACATTAATATTCCCAGGTACATTGAGTGTATCAAAGAAGGAGATTATGAAGGAGCCCTGGCGGTGAACCGTGAAAAAACAGCCCTGGTCGGGACCCTGGGCAGGGTATGTGTGCATCCCTGCGAATCCAATTGCAATCGTCAGCCTTATGACGAATCTTTATCGATCAGGCTGTTAAAACGCTTTGCGGCAGATTTTGGGGTCCAAAATAATTACGATGATAAAGTCCATTATTCCAAACCCGGTCCCGATGCCGATAAAGTAGCGGTTATCGGAGCCGGACCGGCCGGCCTCAATGCAGCCTATCAACTGGCCCAAAAGGGTTATAAAGTTATTATTTATGAAGCGCTTCCCGTAGCCGGAGGGATGCTGGCTGTAGGTATACCCAGTTATCGTTTACCCAGGGATATACTCAATGCTGAAATCGGCCTGGTAGAAAGCCTGGGAGTCGAAATTAAGTACAATACCAAAATTGGTGAGGATATATCGCTGGATCAGCTCTGGGATCAAGGATTTAAAGCTATTTTCATCGCCAACGGCCTCCATGAAAGCGCCACCATGGGCTGCAAGGGCGAAGAAGCCGGTTACAAGGGCTTCATGCCCGGAGTGGAATACCTGCGCAAGGTCAATCTCGGCGAAGAAGTTGACCTGGGCGATAGGGTAGCGGTTATTGGCGGAGGCAACGTGGCCATGGACTGTGCCCGTTCTGCAGTGCGCCTTGGAGTCAAGGAAGTAAACTTGATTTACCGCCGCAGCAGGACGGAAATGCCTGCCAATAAAGCCGAAGTTGATGCGGCCGAGGAAGAAGGCATTAAATTCCATCTGCTTGCCAATCCTACCTGCATTTTAGAAGAAGGCAGCTGTGTCAGCGGCCTGCAATGTATCAGGATGAAGCTCGGAGAACCCGATGAAAGCGGCAGGCGCAGACCTGTACCGATTGAAGGGTCCGACTTTGTTTTGGAAGTTGATACCGTTATTCCTGCGATCGGGCAGGTTGCTGATTTTTGTTATATAACCCCGGAATGCGGCATTGAACCGACCAATAAAGGGACCTTGCAGACAAACCCTGCCACAATGGAAACAGATATTCCGGGCGTTTTTGCCGGCGGTGACGTTGTTTTGGGAGCTGCTACGGTTATTGAGGCAATTGCCTCCGCCAACCGTGCCGCTGAAGCAATTGACAATTACATCCGAACCGGCAAAAGCAGTGTTGGCTCCCAGGTAATTAACGAGCAACATGTTGAAAAAATGGGAGTTTATAAGGAAGAAATAGTACCGGAAATGGTCGGTGGGCGAACCCGCCTGGAAGAAGAAGTTTGTCCTGTCGAAATCAGGATCAAAGGCTTTGATGAAGCCGAACTGGGCTTTAAAAATCCATCCGAAGTGCTCAACGAAGCGGAACGCTGCATCAAGTGTTTACGCTTGGGCCTGGCCATTTCATAACCGGAGGGAGGGTATAATTAAGATGAAAACAATAAACCTACAAATTGATGGCAAGAAAATATTTTCTGAAGAGGGCACGACTATTCTGGAGGCGGCCCGGCAAAATGGAATCGATATTCCCACTCTTTGCTACCACCCCCGGTTAGCACCGCTCGGCCATTGCCGTGTCTGTATTGTTGATGTTAAAGGATTTGACAAACCGCTAACATCCTGTGACAACCCGGTTGCCGAGGGCATGGTAGTCGAAACCAGCACGCCGGAAATCCAGGAAATGCGTAATCAGATTCTGGTGCTGTCTTTAGCGACTCACCCGTATAAAGACTGCCTGACCTGTGAAAGGACTGGAAGCTGCGAGTTGCAGGAAAAAGCATATAATTTCAAGGTCGATCTTCCAGAACAGCTTGATCGGGAAGTACCTGCTGAAAAAACCGAAGACAATCCATATATTGTCCGGGATGAGGAAAAATGTATCCTTTGCGGACGCTGTGTTCAAGTATGCCGTTCCGGCCCCGGCTGTTTTGTTTACGAAATCGTCGGTAACGGAGTTAATACCCGGGTAGCGCCTTACAAGGACGGCAAGGTAGTGTCCATGGAAGAAGCGGGTTGCATTTTCTGCGGCCAGTGTGTCGATGTTTGTCCTGTAGCCGCTTTGACTGAAAAAGGTCGTGCTGCTGCTGGAAGAGAATGGGAGTTATCCCAGGTTCCCGGTATTTGCACCGAATGCTCACTTGGCTGTTCACTGGAAAGGCAGGCCTCAGGTGCTGAATTGATCAAGGTAACCGTTCCGACAGAGGGAGAGAAAGTAAGCTGGATCTGCCAAAAAGGCAAGTTCGGCGTTCATAAGCCGGAAGAGGCCCCTGTCAAATCGCCGCTGCAGCTGGAAGGAAATGATTACAAAGAAGTTGCTTATGAAGAAGCGGTGAAAAAAACAGCCCAAACACTGCTTGATATTAAGGAAAAATCGGGCTCCGGCGCCGTAGCTGTCCTGGCTTCAGGGAAGCAGAGTAATGAAGAGAGCTATCTGCTTCAGAAACTGGCCCGCTCGGTTCTGGGCACCGCCAATGTGGATCTCGGAGTTGAAAATATGTGGGGCCGGGCTTATCAGGGCATCTATAGAATTACCGGTCCGGGTGTATGCGGTCCGACCCCGGCTACCATAAAAGACAGCGAAGCAGTTATTGTGATCGGATCGGGACTGGAAGAAAGCCATCCGGTAGCGGCATTTGCCGTCCAGCAGGCCGGACGCTTCGGTGATGCAGTTATAGTGCGCATCGGCGGCGAAAAGGACCGTAAGAGCGCCTGGAAAGAAATCAACATTAATCACCAGGCGGGCGCCGAAGCTGAAGTGTTAAAAGGAATAGCCGCTGTTCTGCGGGGCGAAAATGCAAATGACCTGGCGAAAGAAGCGGGTATTGCTAATGAAGACCTGCAAAAGGCCGCCGAACAGGTGGCAAAGATGAGAAGCTCTACTGTTGTCGGTTCTTCGTTTTTCGAAAATGCTGATAGCGCAAAAGTAGATGCCTTGCTGGCCATGGCCGAAGCGGGTGGACAGCTTGAATCCGGCCGGAGCGATCTTCTGCTCCTGTCCCGTTTCAGTAATGCCTCCGGAACGATACTTCTGGGTGGATCACCATATTTCGGGCCGGGCTTTACAGCCCTTAACGGTGATGCCGGTTTAAATTTCGAAGAAGTGGTTTCTGCGGCCGGGGATGGCGAGATCAAGGGAATTCTGGCTTTTGGTGATGTATTTGTAGAATCGAAACCCGGCGGGCTTGATTTCCTGGCAGTATCATGTTTTAACCGTGTTGAAGTGCCGGAAAAAAGTGATGTGGTGCTGCCTGCCCAGACACCCGCACAAAAAACAGGGACTTTCACCAATGCTTCCGGACAGACCTGTTTAAACGAAGCAGTCCTGACCGGCAGTTCAGTTGTGCCGCTGGACTGGAAACTGATCTGCGACCTGGCAGAAGCAATGGGCGAGAAATGGAATTACTCCTCCCTGGAGGATGTTCAAGAGGAAATACAGGGTTTGATTCCCGGTTAAATCTTATCCACCATGTTCCGGCCGGTTTATGATCGGTCGGGTAACATATCTCTAAACCGGGAGGTACTTAACAGGATGCGCCCGGCTGCCGCAGGATTGCTCAGCAATACTGATTTGCAGCCGGGTTTAGCCTTTAAATTAAATGGATAATCAATTGTCGGTATTTACAGTTTCAGAAATTAATCGCTACGTAAAAGGGTTGATTCAAAGCGATCCACGCCTGCATGATCTCAGAGTAACGGGAGAAATCTCCAATTTTAAACATCATCGTTCCGGCCATATGTACTTTACCGTAAAAGACAGCTCATCTTCACTGCGCTGTGTTTTTTTTCGGCGGAACAACCTAAACTGTATTTTTGAACCAACTGACGGCATGGAAGTAATCCTTCATGGCTATCTTTCTGTATATGAACCGGGCGGGCAATATCAGCTTTATGTTCAGGAAATGCAGCCGGCGGGGATGGGATCTCTTTATATTGCTTTTGAAAAGCTGAAGCAGAAATTGCAAGCAGAAGGTCTCTTTAGAGCTGAGCATAAGAAAATAATTCCCCGGTTACCCCGAAAAATAGGCTTAGTCACTTCTCCCAGCGGTGCGGCCCTGCAAGATATAATGACCACAATCAAGAAACGTTTTCCACATGTTCATCTACTGGTAGTTGAAAGCCTTGTCCAGGGTCCCGGGGCTGCTGCTGATCTGGTCAGGGCTTTGGATTTACTGAATCAAAAAGAAGATGTAGATTTAATAATCTTGACCCGGGGCGGGGGATCACTCGAAGATCTGTGGCCCTTCAACGAAGAAATAGTGGCCCGGGCCATAGCCAGATCATCCAAGCCGGTTATATCTGCCGTGGGCCATGAAACTGATTTTACCATTGCTGATTTTACTGCGGACCTGCGGGCCCATACACCGACGGAAGCTGCTGCGGCCGCGGTGCCCGTTTACGATGAACTGATTTCTGGAATTGAACAATTACGCAACCGTGCTGCCATGGCCCTCAAGAACCGGCTCCTCCAGGAAAAGCAGCGTTTGGACCATGTCGTAAGTGAACGGTTTTTTCGCCGGCCGGTTGAAAGAATCAAGAATTCGAGCAGCCGCCTGGAAGAAGCGGAAGGTAAACTGCGGCGCGAAATGATCCGGTATTTGCAGTTTAAAGGAGTTAACCTGACAGCTTTGATTGGTAAATTGGAAAGTTACAGCCCGCTAAAAGTTATGAATCGCGGCTATACATTTTGCCGGGATCAAGACGGTAATATTATCCGTTCAGTAAAAGATATCAGTATCGGACAGCTTTTGAAACTTAATTTAAAGGATGGAAGCGCGGATTGCCGGGCAGAAAAGATTGAGGAGGACTGCATCGTTGATGAATAATGGAGAAAACAAAAAAATGGAAGAATTGACCTACGAAGAAGCAGTCAGAAGGCTTGAAGAAATAGTCAGCCGCCTGGAGGATCCCGAAATACCATTGGAGGAGTCCCTGTCTAATTTTCAGGAAGGGATTGCTCTTTCCAGGTACTGCCGGGAAAAACTGGCCGAGATCGAATACAAGGTTGAATATTTACTAAAACAAGAACAGCAGCAGCCTCCCGATTCCAGTCTTAACCGTGAGGTCGAAGACTTTAATAATGGAGATGAGCAATGATCGGAATTGATCAGTATCTCGAGGAAAAAAAGGCGCTGGTAAACAGGGCTTTAATGGAATGTCTGCCTGATTCAGGGCCACAAGAGATCCGCGAAGCTATGATATACAGCCTGGAGGCCGGTGGTAAGCGCCTCAGACCAATTTTAACCCTGGCCGTAGCTGAAACCCTGGGCAAAAAAGATGATCAGGTCCTGGATGTCGCCTGCGCCCTGGAACTGGTCCATACTTACTCTTTGATCCACGATGATTTGCCGGCGATGGACGACAGTGACATGAGACGCGGAAAACCGACCTGTCACCGGGTTTATGGAGACGCCATAGCGGTGCTGGCCGGAGATGCCCTTCTGACCCTGGCCTTTGAAGTTGTGGCCCGGTATGGCTTGAAAAGCGGGCAGTTTAAAAAAGCTATTTTAATCAGTTCCGAGTTAAGCAAAGCCGCAGGGGTGAAGGGTATGATTGGCGGCCAGGTGCTTGATCTTAAAGCTGAAGGCCGTGAACTAAGCCTTTTAGAAATTGAAAACATATCGATTATGAAAACAGGTGCCCTGCTGAAAGCTTCTGTTATGTGCGGAGCAATCGCTGCCGGTGCCGGGAAGAAAGAGCGGGCATCGCTGGAAAGGTATGCTTCAAATATCGGGACAGCTTTCCAGATTATTGACGATATCCTGGATGTTGAAAGTTCCGCTGAAGAACTGGGCAAACCGACCGGTTCGGACCGGAAACGATTCATGCCGACTTTTGCTGCTGTCCTGGGGATCGAAGAGGCCAGGATAAAAGCTGAAAACCTTTGTAATGAAGCAATTATGGCCATCCAAGATTTGGGCCGGCCGGTGGAAATTTTAAACGGGCTGGCGAAAAAGTTGGTATTCAGAACCAAATAAAACAGCAGGCAATTACTGAGCAGGCAGGAAGCAATGAAAATGGCAGAATAAAAATTGTAATCAATTTCTTGATAAACTGGCCTTCCAAACGGCCCTTCCCTGGTGGTTGGCAAGCCGGTAGCGATGCTTTTAGTGCGTCCCCGGAGGAGTCGGCTCGGTAACAACAACGGTTCTTTGCAAACAAACAGTTATGGCCTGTGAACTGCAAAAAAAACAATAAACCAGACCCGTTGTCTGTAAACGGAGGTTATGCTATGATATGGATATCAAGGAAAGCATAAGTGGTGCAGTATTCTAGTTGGCGCCCCTTTCCGAAAACGGGCCTAAAAATCCGTTAAGGGCACATCGATGAAGTTCCTGGTGGTGGCTGCCGAAGCCCAGTCGGGAGCTGCTGCTGGGAGTTAAGAAGGACGGGGCGATCTACAAAGGCATGT
>PWGD01000034.1 GCA_003554395.1 Syntrophomonadaceae bacterium | reverse complement strand
TTGAGGGTGGCCTCGGTCGGATTACCCCTTTCAAGATCCCAACCGGCGAAGCTGTAATAAAGTTCGCGGGCCTCCTCGAACTCTTCCCTGTCCAGCGCCGTTCCTTCTGAGGGCCCATCAGGCAGTGGTTTAAAGAGGCGCTCGGGCAAAATATCATCTTTTCTGCTGAAACCTTCCCGGGCATTGAAAAATCGCATCATGTTAAGGCGCCGTTCCCCGGCCAGCATCAGCTCGTAAAGAGAAGTTTCCCAGCCCAGGCCAAAGCGGCACAGATCAACCAGCTCCGAGGGACCGTAAAGCTGCCAGGCCGGCCCCCACACAAACTGACACAGGCAGAGGGTGTCGGCCAGGGCATACAGGCACTGGCTGTTAAAGACAAAGCGTACCTTTTCTTCATCTATCCCTGTCTGGTCGGGCTTATAACCTTTCCAGATGCCAATCTGGTTCAGTTTTTTCCAGGTCCTGCTCTTGGGGTGGGCGTTTAAAATCGGATCGTGGGCGCTGGACTGGTGGTCGGCTCCGAAAGGATTTACGGCATAAATGAGGCCCAGGGTGGGTTTCTGCTGGGGCATGTGGGCAGGCAGTTCCTGCCCCTTGGAGGTAATGCTTAAGTTTAGGGCTTCGCCGCCCAGCCGGCGGGCCGCTTCCCGGCTGCCCTCCGCCAGCATCTCCCCGAGGCCTTCCCTGCGGGCAATTTGTTCAATCAATGCCGGCAGCGCTTCTTCACTGCCAAAGCTGAGCTCCAATCCTCCTGTATCCTCAACTGTTATATGTCCTTTTTCAAAACATTCCATGGCAAAGGCTATAGTGGCGCCGCAGGAAATGGTATCGATGCCGTACATGTTGCAGAGCTGGTTGGCATGGGCAATCGCCTTTAGGTTTTTTATGCCGCAGTAGGAACCGAGGGCGGCACAGGTTTCATATTCAGGCCCCCCGTAAAGGGGATCGACTGTACCCGGCACCTCCACCACCCTTTTGCACCTAACTACACAACCGTAGCAGGTATCTCTTTTTTTTAAGATCGTCTCTGTCATCGCGGTGCCGGTAATTTGCTGCGCTCCATCTGGAAACCAGCCTGAACGCCAGTTCCTGGTAACCAGGAAGCCGGTCAAATTAAAACTTTCCAGATCACCGTCGGTGCCGTTTTCCGCTAAATTTCTCAAAACAGTGTTGCCCTGGACCCTGTCTTTGGCATCGGCTGAAAGCTCCTTGAATTTTTCCCGGTCCAAGGGTTTTTGTTTGGCTCCTTTTTTAACGGCAACCGCTTTTAAGTTTTTCGAACCCATTACCGCCCCGGTACCGGTCCGCCCGTTGGCCCGGTTGCACATATTCATGATTGAGGCATATTTAACCAAATTTTCTCCCGCCGGCCCAATCTGGGCGATATGGATATTATTTTCTCCCAGCTCTGCCCTGATAACCGCTTCAGCTTCTCCGGTCACCCTGCCCCAGGCCGCAGCGGCGCTGCGCAGTTCAGCTTTATCCCCGTCGATGTAAAGGTATACCGGCTCCGGGGACCGGCCGCGGAACAGCACCGCATCCCAACCGTTGGCTTTAAGCTCCACCGGGAAAAATCCCCCGGCCTGGCTGTCTGCCACGGCTCCTGTCAGCGGACTTTTAGCGGTTACGGTCATCCTGCTCAGGCCGCTGATGGGCAGGCCGGTTAAGGGGGAAACGGCCATGACGAGGATATTATCCGGAGAAAGGGCTTCCACACCTGCTTCCAGCTCGTTTAAAAGAAGGTAAAGCCCCAGCGCTGAGCCACCGGGATAAAGGCGGTAGATCTGTCCCGGTATTGTCTTCACTGTTACAGTCCCTTGGCTCAAATTGATGTCGAGAACCCTGGCTTCCGGGAATGCACTCATCAAAATCTCCCCTTTTCCCAATATTTTTATCAATCCGGATCGGGAGCCCGCATAAATGCCTCTTCGATTTTAAAGACGGATTTACCTGCCGGTGTTTTGGGAAATCCCTTCAGCGCTCCCTGAAATAGGCTTCTACTTCCTGCCGGGAACGGGTATTAAAGATATCTGCCTTTTCCAGCCAGCCCTTGCGGGCGATTGAGACCCCCAGTTCCGTATCCCTGAAATCTTCCACCCGGTGGGCATCGGGGTTAATTGAAACCAGCAGGCCCATGTTTTTAATCTTTTTCAAATGCCGCCAGTCCAGATCGAGGCGGGCCGGGCTGGCATTTAATTCCAGAATTACTCCGTTTTCTAAAGCAGTATGAAAAATCTCTTCCAGATCGAAGGTAGAGCTGTCCCTGCCCAAAAGAAGCCTGTTGGTTGGATGGCCCAGCATGGTTACCAGGGGATGTTCCAGGGCCCTGAGCAGCCTGGCGGTCATTCTTTCCCGTTCCATATTTAAACCGGAATGGACGGAGGCAATGACAAAATCAAGTTTCTCCAGGGTTTGATCATCGTAATCCAGGCTGCCGTCGGAACGGATGTCGGACTCTACCCCGTGAAAAATGGCCAGATCGGGATACTTCTCCCGCAGGGCCGCGATTTCCTCAGCCTGCCTGTCCAGGTCACTGCTGTTCAGGCCCCCGGCATAATAAGCGGACTGGCTGTGATCGGTAATGCCCACATATTGATACCCCTGGTCCCGGCAGTAAGCGGCCACTTCTTCGGGGGAGTTTACCCCGTCGCTGTAATAGGTATGAACATGAAAAATGCCCCTGATATCATTATTTTCGACCAGGACGGGCAGGGTTCCGTTTTCAGCCGCTTCCAGTTCTCCGAAGTTTTCCCGCAGTTCCGGTTGGATAAAAGCAAGGCCGAGGACTTCAAAAAAATCGGCTTCACTGCTGCATTTAAGGGTTTCGCCATTGCGGAAAATGCCGTACTCGTTAATCTTCAGGCCCATGGTCCGGGCCCGGTGGCGCATGGCCGTATTGTGCTCTTTGCTGCCGGTAAAGTGGTGGAGGGCAAAAGGAAATTCTTCTTTTCCGACCACGCGCAGATCGGCATTGATCCCTGCTTTGAGCCGGACCGAAGCCTTGGTAGCGCCGTGGGCGATCACTTCTTGAACCGGATCAAGTTCGGTAAAATATCGGGCCAGCCTGGAGGGCTCGCCGCTCGAAGCAACCAGGTCGATATCTTTTACTATCTCCCGGCAGCGCCTGATACTGCCGGCCAGGCTTATTTCATCCAGATCCGGAAAGTTTTTCAGCCGGGCCAGCAGATCAGCGGCAAATTGGAGCGCTTCGTTGTAAAAGAACTGTCCTTCATAGCGCCTTATGAATTCGATCCCATCAAGGATATTTTCCTGAGTTTTGGGGCCAAACCCCTTCAGGCCGACCAGCCGGTTCTCCCGGCAGGCATATTCCAGTTCGGCCAGCGAAGTTATTTCCAGCATGTCATAGAGGGCCCTGACTTTACGCGGCCCCAGGCCCGGCACCCGCAGGATATCCAGGAGCCCTTCGGGAATGCTCGCTTTTAATTCATCATAATAGGACAGTTTACCGGTCAGGACCAGTTCTTTAAGCTTTTCGTTGAGGGCTGAGCCGATCCCTTTGACATCCTTCAGCTTGTCTTCATGGACCAGCCGTCGCAGTTCGTCCTCGCCCATCATTTCCACGGTCCGGGCGGCGCTGTAATAGGCCCTGCTTTTAAAGAGGTTCTCACCCTTAAGTTCGAGGAATACGCCTATTTCTTCTAAGATTTTTGCTGTTCCCTGTTTTTCCATTGAGGTCCCTTCCAGTTCAAACTTTGGAGCTCATTACATTTTAAGCTGGGCCGCCTCTCCCTCAGCTTTTAAACTGGCCCCAGTAAACCGACCGCAATAAAAACCTTCTGCTTAAAAGATAACCAAAAAGCCCCCTTTTTACAAATGTGCCGGACCCGCAGCGCCTGTACAATCAAGAAGGTTTTTTTAGCCCCGGAAAAGAAGTTGTTTGACAGACCGCAACCCTATATGAAGAAAGGAGGGTTCAAATGCATTCGCATACTGCTTACCTGACTTTTAACACCGAAAAAAGGCGCGAGTACATCAACATTACCGTCCCGATTACAGGCATCACCGGACCGGGGAAGACAACGGCGATGCCCACCTGAAAAATATGCTGGTCGGCCACCAGGTCTTAATTCCGATCACCAGCGGGAAGCTGGACTTCGGCCCCTGGCAGCAGGTTTTCTATGCCGAATTCGACGGCAGGCGCCAAAAACGGGTCGTGATCAAGCTGATCGGCGCTTAAAGCCGGTAATAATCCTGCAGGCATTGAACATCCATCTTCTGTTTTTTAACAGCCTGGATCCCTTCCAGGGCGGCCAGGGCGCCCTGCATGGTGGTAATAATTGATACGCCCCGCTGGGTCGCCAGGCGGCGCATACGAGCCCCGTCCGACTTGGCGCCGGCGCTTTCAGGAGTATTGATAATCAGGTCGACCCGGCCCGCATTGATGTAATCCAGCATGTGCGGAGAGCCATCGCTAATCCGTTTAACCTCTTCCACGTTGATCCCCACATCGCGGAGGGCGGCGGCCGTTCCGGAAGTGGCCAGGATATCAAAACCCAGCCGGGCCAGGCCCCGGGCCATTTCAACAGCCTGCGGCTTGTCCCGGTTGGCCACCGTGATAAAGATCCGGCCCTCCAGGGGAAGGGGTGTGCCCGCGGCCCGCAGGGCCTTGGCAGTGGCCATGCCCAGGTCGTAATCGATGCCCATCACTTCACCGGTGGAACGCATTTCCGGGCCGAGGACAATATCGGTGTCATCAAACCTGATAAAGGAAAACACGGCTTCTTTAACCGAAAAATACTCCGGCATGATCTCGGAGGTAAAGCCCAGTTCCGGCAGAGTCGCCCCGGCTATGACCCGGGCCGCCAGCCCGGCCAGGGGCACCCCGATAGCCTTACCCACGAAAGGCACGGTCCGGGAAGCGCGGGGATTGGCTTCCAGGATAAATACTTCCCTGCCCCTGACGGCAAACTGGATGTTCAAAAGCCCGATTACGTTAAGCTCCAGGGCCAGCATTTCAGTCTGGCGCCGGATCTCCTTAAGCTGCTGTGGCCCAATGCTGTAGGTAGGAAGGACACAGCAGCTGTCGCCGGAATGGACCCCGGCATGCTCCACGTGCTCCATAATACCGCCCACCACCACCAGTTCGCCGTCGCTGACGGCATCGACATCGATTTCCACCGCTCCCTGCAAAAATTTATCCAGCAAAAGCGGGTTGGACCGGTTCAGTTCAGGCAGGGTGGAAATGTATTTTTCCAGCTCGGCGGCAGCATAAACCACCCGCATGGCCCTACCTCCAAGGACATAAGAAGGGCGGGCCAGGAGGGGAAATCCCAGTTTTTCAGAAATTTGCCGGGCTTCTTCCGGGTTGTCGGCAGTGCCGTGGGGGATTTCCCACAGGCCCAGTTTGTCCACCACTTCCGCAAATTCGCGCCTGTTTTCGACCCGGTCTATATCGCGGGGCGAAGTGCCCCACAGGGGCATGCCCGCCTCCAAAAGGGGTTGGGCCAGCTTCAGGGGCGTCTGCCCGCCAAACTGCAGGATGATTCCGTCGGGATGCTCTTCATGACAGATATTGAGCACATCTTCGAGGGTCAGGGGCTCGAAATATAAACAGTCGGAAATGTCATAGTCCGTGCTGACAGTTTCGGGGTTGCAGTTGACCATGACCACTTCATAGCCTTCTTCCCGCAGGGTCATGGCTGCCCGCACGCAGCAGTAATCGAACTCCAGCCCCTGTCCGATCCGGTTGGGGCCGCTGCCCAGGATCATCACTTTGCCCTTTTTATTTTTCCTGCCGCCAACCCTTTCCGGCAGGTCTGCTTCGAGGGCCCCTTTTTCGTAAGTAGAATAAAGGTACGGGGTATGGGCTTCAAATTCACCGGCGCAGGTGTCAACCCTCCGGTAAACAGGATATATTGACCAGGCCTGCCTGCGCCTGCGCACTTCCGACTCACTGTCTCCAATTAACCTGGCAATCCTTTCATCTGAAAACCCCCAGCCCTTAGCCCGCCAGAGCAGCTCCTCGTTCAATTCCCGGGCCGCCTTGATTTCTTTTTCCAGGTTGATCAGCTGTTCCATCTGATCTATGAACCAGCCGTCAATACCGCTCAATTCACTGATTTGATCAGGCGTGAACCCTGACCGGAGGGCTACGGCGAGACTAAATATTCTTTCGGGCCGGGGAATCTGCAGCTGTTCTTCCAGTCCGCCCACCTGATCGACGCCCTCAGGGGAGATCTTTTCTTCAATCAGGCCGTCAAAGCCCTGTTCAAGCGAGCGCAGGGCCTTATGGGGGGCCTCCTTGAAAGTGCGGGCAATGCTCATCACTTCTCCGACCGATTTCATCTTGGTATTCAAAACCTGGCTGGCCCCGGGAAACTTGTCAAAATCCCAGCGGGGGATTTTCACCACCACATAATCGATGGCCGGCTCGAAAGAAGCCGGTGTCTCCCTGGTAATATCGTTGGAAAGCTCATCCAGGCTGTAGCCTACGGCCAGCTTGGCGGCAATCTTGGCGATGGGGAAACCGGTGGCCTTGGAAGCGAGGGCCGATGACCGCGAAACCCGGGGATTCATTTCCACTACCACCATGCGGCTGGTTTCCGGGTCCATGGCAAACTGGATGTTGCAGCCTCCCGTTTCCACCCCGATCTCCCGCAGGGCCCGGATGGAAGCATCCCGCATCATCTGGTATTCGTGATCGCTCAGGGTCTGGGCCGGGGCCACCGTAATGCTCTCCCCGGTGTGCACCCCCATGGGGTCCATATTTTCAATCGAACAGACAATAACCACATTGTCATTGCGATCCCGCATCACTTCCAGCTCAAATTCTTTCCAGTTCATCAGGGCCTCTTCGACCAGGACCTGCTTGATAGGGCTGTTGTAAAGCCCCGTTGAAACCATCTCCACCAGCTCTGCTTCAGTTTTAGCGATTCCGCCCCCGGCGCCGCCCAGGGTGAATGAGGGGCGGATTACCAGGGGATAACCCTTTGTAGCGGCAAAGGCCAGCGCTTCATCAACACTTTTCAGGTGGACACTGTCGGCTGATTCCAGGCCGGCCCGGTCCATGGCCGCTTTAAAAAGGTCCCGGTTTTCAGCCCGGTTGATTACCTCCGCATTGGCTCCAATCAGCTCTACGCCGTAATGATCCAGGACCCCGCTTTCTGCCAGCTCCACGGCAATGTTGAGGGCGGTCTGGCCGCCCAGGGTCGGCAGCAGGGCCTGGGGGCGCTCTTTATCGATAACCATGGCCGCCGTTTCAACGTTCAGTGGCTCAATATAGGTCCGGTCGGCCATAACGGGGTCGGTCATGATCGTGGCCGGGTTGCTGTTAATGAGGACCACTTCGTATCCTTCTTCTTTCAGGGCCCGGCAGGCCTGGGTCCCGGAATAATCAAATTCGCAGGCCTGTCCGATCACGATCGGCCCGGAGCCGATCAGCATTATTTTTTGCAGGTCAGTTCTTTTCGGCATGATCAGCCCTCCCCCTTTCCGCGTTCTGCCGCCATTAGCTCCATAAACTTATCAAACAGGTAGGTAGAATCGTGGGGGCCGGGAGAAGCTTCCGGATGGTACTGCACGGAAAACCACTTCTGCTCCCGGTTTTCCATCCCCTCTAAGGTGTTGTCGTTAAGGTTGATATGGGTGACTACCGTCCCGGCAGGCATCTGGTCCATGTCGACGCAGTAGCCATGGTTCTGGGAAGTTATATGGACCTTGCCGCTCTTTAAATCCTTGACAGGATGGTTGCCGCCCCGGTGGCCGAAGGTCAGCTTATAAGTTTTTAAGCCGGAAGCCATGCCGAGAAGCTGGTGGCCGAGGCAGATGCCCATGATCGGAGCTTTGCCAAACAGGGCTTGAATTTCCCGGGTAAGGGGTTTTTGGGCAGCCGGGTCCCCCGGGCCGTTGGAAAGGACGATTCCGTCCGGTTTTAAGGCCGCCACTTCTACCGCGGGAGTGCGGAAAGGAACCACCGTTACCCTGCAGCCCCGGAGGGTCAGGTGCCTGAGGATGTTATATTTAACCCCGTA
>PWGD01000112.1 GCA_003554395.1 Syntrophomonadaceae bacterium | reverse complement strand
GTTTACTTTCTTGTACTCCTTTTTGTAATCTTACCGGTAAAACCGATGCCTTTCAGCTGTTTTACGTCTCTCTATGCTGAAGCAAACCGAAATAATGCCTGTTTTTGGGTCGGGTCAGCTTGACCTGCAGCAGAATAGTATAGTATTATAAGACTCATATCTGATTTACTATTATACCTATTGAAAAGGAGGAGTTTGCATGGATGTTACTGAAGCAAAAGATCGCACAGAGGTTAATGAGAGTTGGTTTTTCCCCTGGTGGGCAGTCCTTGTGCAGGGCATTTTCTCGCTGATTATTGGCCTACTACTTATTACTAATCCTTTTGCCACTACATTAGTAATTGTCCAGTTCGTTGGTATGTTTTGGTTGGTAACCGGTATTATATCCATTGTTAGTATTTTTGCAGACCGCACATTGTGGGGGTTGAACCTTATTTCGGGTATCATCGGCATTATGGCCGGGTTGGCCGTGCTGCAGCACCCCCTCTGGAGCACCGTGTTGCTGCCTACTATCCTGGTCATATTTATTGCCGTCAACGGGATCATTATCGGTTTGATTAATCTTTTTGGCGCCTTTAAAAAAGATGGGATTGCTACAGCAATATTGGGTATAATCAGCATTATATTTGGCATTTTACTTTTAAGTTCACCCTTTGTTGCCGCGCTGGCTCTGGCCTGGGTTTACGGCATCTTCGGAGTGGCAGGTGGTATTATGGCCATTGTATTTGCTTTTCAAAGACGCAAGCTTGAGGAACCGGTGTAGTCAATAATCATTCAATGAAAATTGGCTGGTTAGAATTAAAAAAAGGGCTAATTTTTGCAAACTGGTGTGATATAGGCTGCAGAAAAGGCACATTTCGATAATGATGTTGAATACATATCAAAGCGGGTGATAGATTATTTCTAAAGCTATCACTACTGACAAGCAGGAGAAAAAACAGGCAGGTTGGGGTGTCATTGCCATGCTCGCTGCTGCGCAGTTTATTATGGTGCTTGACACTACGGTGATGAATGTCTCTATTTCGCAGATCGTCCGGGACTTAAACACATCTGTTGTGGGGTTGCAGACGGCGATAACGATATACACACTGGTAATGGCTGCCTTTATGCTGATCGGTGGGAAACTGGGCGATAAATGGGGGCCGCGTTTAGCTTACACTATCGGTCTTCTGGTATATGGAACTGGTTCACTAATCACAGCGCTGTCACCTAACTTATCCGTGCTGCTGTTTGGCTGGTCATTTATCGAAGGTTTTGGAGCAGTGCTGGTTATTCCGGCTATTGCCGCGCTGACGGCTGCCCACTACCAGGGGCACCAGAGGGCACTGGCCTATGGTATTCTGGGTGGAGTCACCGGAGCATCGGCGGCACTCGGACCCCTTATCGGTGGCTGGGTAACAGCTAATTTCACCTGGCGCCTCGTATTCGCCAGCGAGACAGCAATCGTGCTGGTGTTAATGCTCTTCCTGCGTGCAATTCCCTCCACCCCCGGCCGTTCGATCAAACTCGACCTGCCCGGTGCCTTTCTCTCTGCTGCCGGCCTGGGATTAGCTGTTTTCGGCATCCTGCGTTCAAGCCAGTGGGGTTGGATTGCGCCAAGAGCAGGGTATTTTATAAAGCCCCTTGGCCTTTCACCGGTCATTTTCCTCATTGTTGCAGGCGCAGTGCTGCTCTGGTTCTTTATCCGCCATGAAGAAAAGGTAATTGAGGCCGGAAATGACCCGCTGCTTGACCTTAGTTTGCTCAAAATCCCAATATTGCGAGCCGGCCTGACGATTTTGCTTGCTCAGCAGTTCATTATTATGAGTACTTTTTTCGTTCTTCCTCTCTATCTGCAAACCGTGCTTGGCTATGATTCGCTGCAGACCGGCATCACGATCCTGCCTCTATCGCTCACTGTCTTTTTCTTTGCCCTGGGAGGGTCCTCCCTTACCGGGCGAATATCACCACTGCGCATTATTAAGGTAGGATTATTTGGCATGCTGTTAGGAGAAGTGCTACTAATTTTATCAACGGCACCCGACCTGCGCACAATCGGCTTTGGCACTGCCCTCGGACTTATTGGCGCCGGTTTGGGCCTACTGACCTCGCAAATCGGCAACGTAAATATGTCGTCTGTACCTCCTGAAAGAGGTAGCGAGGTTGGCGGGTTGCAGGGTACATTTCAGAATCTTGGTGCATCACTGGGCACAGCGATGATCGGTTCGATCTTGATCGCTTCACTGGTAACTAATTTTCAACATGCTGTGCTGACTACACCCGCTCTGGCCCCGGTTAGCGCAGAGATTGTTGCTGCTGCTGAGACAAGCGCAAATTTTGTTACAGTTGATCAGGTGCGTAGCGCTGCCCAGCAGGCCGGCTTAAATGCAGGGCAGGTTGATGCGGTGGTCAAAGACTATGCAGAGGCGCAGATCACTTCCCTCAAGGTGACGTTTGCCGGGATTGCTTTATTTGTTCTGCTTGCGCTGGCTTATGTATTCCGTCTGCCGAAAAAAACTAAGGTCTTTAAACAGGCATACTAATTCACCGTATTAAAGATGTCTTTAAATTCAATGGTGCGCCCGGCAGGATTTTAACCTGCGACCTCCTGATTCTTAACTATAAGCTGCCGTGGCCAGGTGAAACTGGCACCCGGTGGTTTCGCTGCACAATAGAACAGGGAAACCACAGTCGTGTTACGACACGATAAACAAAGACTACCCGTCGTACAAAAAGGCTGCCCCATTCGGGGCAGCCTACCGGAGTTAGAGGGTGAATTTAACTATCAAGGCCGGATCGAGGACCCTGAAAGTGAAAGATTCGGCGATATACAGCATGACATGCTTGCTATCATGGTACTGATAGCCGATCGAAAAATCAATACCCAGGTTTAATTCCAGATCTTCATGGTCACAGGGGAGCAACAAGGCCCCTTCTAAAGCAGGCGAGAACAGGATATCACCTTCGAGTAATTCCTTGATTTGCCTGTATAGAGGGTAGGCCCCGGCTTCATGGTTGATTTGGTGCCACGCTTTTTCCCCGGCAACCAGGGTGAGAGGCGGGGAAGCAAAGTTACCCTGGAGGGTAAGAACACCGTCTGTAACGGCATCCATTATTGAAGAAGCATCCTGCCCGAACTCCAGGGTCTTATTGGCTACCTGATCAAGTCCTTCAATATGGCCTTTTGCATAACCATTGAAAATAGCGTTCTCTTCAAACAGGGCCGCTTTTCGGGCTGCTTCTTCCAGCGGCTCTAAGTCTACATCCCGGGCACCCCTGGTTAAATTGTCCATTTCCCAGCGGTTCAGGGTAAATTCTGTCCTGGTTTCAACTAAAGGTTTGACTTTATACAGCCCTGTACTGACCTTTTCCGGGTTTTCTTCTAGAATTGAAAGTCGGCCTTCGGGTATTGCCGTATGGTTTAATCCACTGGGTCCCTCTACATGTACGACTTTGCGGGCTGTAAGAACACTTTTCAAAACTTCCGTTGCTCTTTCATCTATTCCATCCCAGGCCTCTTCTGTTAAAGGTGCCAGATGGCGTTTCAAAAAATCCATAGCTATCCCTCCTGTTATTTTTTCATACTGCCCAGGTTCAGGCTACCCGGGGGTTTAGGGTTATTTCCCTGGTCCTCATTGCCTTCTTCCGCATGACCGATGGGACCTTCTGTAAACAGGTTCGCTCGCAGCTCTTCGTCCCAGCCGGGCATATTTCTCCTAAGCCATTCCAAAACCATGCAGGCATGCTCAATCTCTTCGTCGCGGTTATGGGTCAGAACTTCTTTCAGGGCATCATCATCAGAGACATCTATCCTCTGATGATACCAGATCACCGCTTCCACTTCTTCCATGAGGCTCTGGAGAGCGCGGACGGAATTTTTTGCTTCAGCGCTAAGCTGATCTGTTGGTTCTATATAATTTGACACTTGGTTACCTCCTTACTTAAATGATTTATACTCATAATAAAAGTGTATAACAGCATCTTTTTCTGGTCAAGGCAAAAAGCAGAAGATAAAGTCTATTCTCTCTCGCGTCCTAAAAGAAATAAAAGGCAGCGGGCAGTGACATCCGCACGGGGTCAGTAGACCCCGTGCATCCTGGTAGTTCAGGACAACAGACCACTATGCGGCCCTTCGGTTCGCGCCAGACAGGGGATTAAAACTACATCTGGCGATACTGAGTTCGTAGATATACTTTTTAACCTGCTGATCACTGGACACAAGAAGGTCCTGGCATTTATTGCCAACCCCAAGACCTTTGCATTTACTGGTGCACCCGGCAGGCTTTGAACCTGCGAGCTTCTGATTCATAGGAAGTAGAATCGATAACTTTCAATGATCTTCAGTAGCATTGTATCCCCCTTTTAAGCGTAGCCAGTAAGGACGTAATGGTTATATATGTAATGATATCTTAAAAACATCAATAAAGGGTGTACGAAAGTGTGTCAAATCTTCGAATAGCTTCTAAATGCTTAGGTGCTATAGTTTTTGATTATTTTGCTATTTCATTATATAATTACATATTATCAGAATAAAAGAAGGATATTGTGTAGGGAAATATACACTGCCTAAAAACCGATCAGCAGCAGCTACCGCAAGTTTGACCTGAAAAATTCCCTTTCTTAATTCTTATTTAACAGCATTTGCCCTTCTTGCCTTTAAGTTCAAGGTAAACCTGTTAAATATCAAACAAAAACATTGCCAGTTGTCTGAGGAATAATTCTTTTAATAATCACCCTTTAAAGGGAGAAGGAGGTAAAGATAAGATATGAAACAAAACAATTTTGATGTGATAATCATTGGATCCGGTCAGGGTGGCAGCCCACTTGCTCTGGCCCTGGCAAAAGCCGGCAAAAAAGTTGCCCTGGTAGAACGCAAAGATGTTGGCGGGACATGCGTAAATGTGGGCTGCACTCCAACCAAGACGATGGTCGCTTCGGCCCGGGTAGCCCATCTTGTCAACCGGGCTGAAGACTACGGTATTAATACCGCTTCCCGGTCAGTAGATTTCTTAACAGTCCGTAAGAGGAAGCGGGATATTGTAGAAAGTTTTCGTAGCGGAAGCAGAAAGCGGCTGCTCTCAACTGAGGGGCTTTCCCTGCTAGAGGGAGAGGCTAGTTTCACTGACAAGAAGAAACTTGAAGTAAATTATCCCGGCGGCGAAAAGGAACTAATCACGGCTGATCAAATTATTATCAACACCGGGACCAGTCCTTCCAAACCTCCAATACCTGGCCTTGATGCTGCCGGTGCACTTGATTCCACCGCGATTATGGAATTAGATAAACTACCGGCGCACTTGATCATCATTGGCGGAGGCTATATCGGTCTGGAATTCGGGCAGATGTTCCGTCGTTTTGGCAGTAAAGTGACCATCGTGCACAGGGATGAACATCTTCTTTCCAGGGAAGATCAGGATGTGGCTGAAGAAATCGCTAAAATCTTCCAAAAGGAAGGCATAGAAGTGCTCTTCAATACCGAAACCCTTAAAGTTGAAGCACCGGAGGCTGAAAAAACTGTTCTGACAGTCAAAACAGGCGATCAAGAACAATTGCTGGAGGGTAGCCACCTGTTGATAGCAACCGGCCGTATTCCAAACACAGTTTCTCTTAACCTGAAATCCACCGGAATAGAGGTAGACAAACGTGGTTTTATACCCGTAAACGATCAACTGGAAACCGCTGTTCCCGGCATTTTTGCTATTGGAGATGTAAACGGCGGCCCGGCTTTTACCCACATCTCCTATGATGATTTTAGGATTTTACGGACAAACCTGCTTGATGGAGGCACTGCCGTCACTTCTGGCAGACCGGTGCCTTACGTGGTTTTCATCGATCCCCAGCTGGGCCGGATTGGAATAACCGAAAAAGAGGCAAAAGAACTTGGCTATGAATACCGGGTGGCGAAAATTCCGATGACCTGGGCAGCACGGGCCCTGGAAACAGATGAGACAGCCGGCATGATGAAAGCAATTGTTGATGCTAAAACTGACCGGATTCTTGGCGCAGCCATCCTGAGCGTTGAAGGCGGAGAAGTTATGGCCGTTTTGCAAGTAGCCATGCTCGGTGGTTTGTCATACACCCTTATTCGTGACGGCATCTTTGCTCACCCGACCCTGGCAGAATCGTTGAATACTCTGTTTGGAACATTAGAGAGCTGAAAACGTTAGCGAGAACTGCGCCCTTGCCCTCTAAACCAGTAATTCTGTAAGTTTATTTATTGCTGCTGGAGTATCGTCTCCCAGTTGAAAGTGTATTACTTTTCGGCCCGCTTCCAGAAGGGCCTGCCGATCTCCCAAAGCCTGGGCACTTATCAGCAGGTTAAAACTTATCGTAGCGTGGTCACTGCCGGGCTGGTCCGGTATCGGGACATCTTGCGGTGATTTTGATGTAAGCTGAATAAACAGCCCATGGCCGGCATCTCCTTTATGTAATTGTCCGGTTGAATGCAGGAAACGGGGCCCGTAGCCCACGGTGACGGCCATCTGATAGAGGGCTCCAATTTTATCACGCAGGCCCTGGAGGGCAAGATCAGTTTCCGGGCCGGGTTGCAGGTAAGCCTGGACGGCAACATAGCTCAGCCCCCGGCCTTTAAGCTTATTCCGGCTTGCTAACTTAAAAAAATCACGCCATATTTGCTTCAAATCTTCAGCCCCGGAATTTTCGGAGCCCAAATAAACTTCTACATTATCAAACTTAAGATCAGGGCTTGGCAGATCCAGTTCTCCTTTTTCACGATACTTTGTAATTATCTTACGGGTCAAAACTTTGGCCGATTCTACATTTGGCTGATCAAAGGGATTGATCCCCATCGCCCAACCTGCAACAGCTGTGGCCATCATCCAGCGGAACATTTCTCCACCAAGCCCGTATATGTCATTCAGGCTCAGCCAGATCACAGGATGACCGGCTTGCTTTAACTGCTTAACTTTGTCATCGTATGTGGAGTCGCCATTTAACCGGAAATAAACAAACAAGCGATCACCGGCATAAGCTTCAGGAGACCGAATAGTTTCACCAACAACCGGCAATATACCTTTCCCTGCTTTTCCTGTACTTTCAGCAAGCAGCTGTTCAAGCCACATACCAAAAGCCTTCAGCTCAGGAGAAGCGATAAAAGTTAATTTGTCACGCCCTTTTTTGCTCAGGACTCCAAGGATTGTTCCCAAAACGGCCGGAGTATTGCCCTCTTTAAACGGGAGGTCAAATGTCCGGGACTTCAGGGACATTTCTTCGGCACTTTGGAGCAACCTCTTAAGGTCGACACCGATCAAGCCTGCCGGCACCAGCCCGAAATACGATAAAGCCGAATACCTTCCCCCAATGTCGGGATCGTTCAAAAATACTTTCCTGAAAGCCAGTTCTTTCGCTGTTTTCTCCAACCCGCTGCCCGGATCAGTAATGGCAATGAAATGCTTACCGGCATTCTCTCTGCCCAGGGAGTGAAGTGATTTATTATAAAAATATTTCATCAGCGATAATGTTTCCACTGTTCCGCCCGATTTCGTCGACACAATAAAAAGCGTCTTATGCAGGTCGATATTTTTTTCTTTCTCGAGAACCGCTCCCGGATCTGTACTATCCATTATATCGAGATTTAGGAAACCCTCCCGAACCCTGAATATTTTGCGGAAAATTTCGGGCGCCAGGCTCGAACCGCCCATACCCAGAAGCAACGCCTGGTTAAAACCCTCGGCGCGGATCTGTTCTATAAAATCTTTTAACTCAGGTAACGTTTCCTCCATAACCCTATGGCTATGCAGCCAACCCAACCGGTTGCTTATTTCCGTAGGAACAGCGCTCCATACGCTGTAATCGCCATCCCAGATCCGTTCAATAATCAGGTCAGTCTTTAAACGCCCCAACTCCTCCTGCACAAAAGCATCAGGCAAATTATCAGCTGTGATGCGGTATGTATCCGGACCAATTTCCATTAAAATCACTCCCTGAAAGGAAATATGACAAATCTAAGTTTTTTTAACCAAATTATTGCAAATCATTTTAAAAATTAGTTTCATGGTTTTGCGCCTTCATGGTAGAGGCATGCTGTCCGGTGCCAAAAGAACTGACCTGGCAGGCATGGCTTCGACACCTGCTATCTTAAGCGGCATTGTTACAAGAATATACTCCCCCGGGGGGACTATTTGC
>PWGD01000198.1 GCA_003554395.1 Syntrophomonadaceae bacterium | reverse complement strand
TTAAACCTTCCCGGCTGATCGTTAATTCTGCCAGGGCCTGAAAACTGCCGGTAACATCAGGCACTACTACCATGCCTTCTTCAGCCTGGCCAAGAATATCGCCCACTTCTGTAGCTTCCGTGCTTACCCTGATATTGGCTGAATCAGTATAGGCGTCGTCATCTAATATGGCTGTAATGGTGTAGCTATATTCCCGGTCCAATTCAATATCACGATCAGTATACTGGCGGGCATTGGAATCAAGTTCTGAAACTTTTTGTTCATCACCTTCAGCGCTTCTAATGATTTCAAAGCCAGACACCGGGGGCCCGTCATAGTCCCACTGCAGGGTAATGCCGCCTGCTTCTATAAACGCTTTAAATTCCGGAATTTCATCGGTCGTTGTCCCGGATTGTTCAGCCATTTCCATGGCCAATGTCCGGGTGGGCATATCCTCAATATCTTTCGGTTTTCTTCCCGGACCGCCCCGTGAAGACCACCTTTCGTCTGTTTCTATAAAAGCGGGGCGCCTGTAGAATCTCCCGTCATGCATGTTGCATATTCTGTTGGGCGCCTGGTTTTCCAGGAAATAATCGGTTATGAGGGTCTCTGCATCTTCGCAGTCTTCATTGGGCAAAAGGCCTGATTTATCGCAGACCTGGAGCCTGACAAGACCTTCCGGCCTTTCAAATTCTTTTACTTCCAGGTTCTCAAATTCTTTCAGGAAGACTTCACGAAGGAAAGCGGTAGAGTAACGCCAGCCCTGCCTGATTTCGCCCATTTTGGGTTCATCATATCCCATCCAAAAAGAGGCAACCAAATTGGGTGTGTATGCAACCAGGTAAACGTCTTTCCAATCATCGGTAGTCCCGGTTTTTGCGGCCACCGGACGGTCGATCCTCAGGGCGCTGCCCAGGTATTGCGTAACGAAGTCCTGTAAAATATCGTTGACCAGGAAGGCGCTCTGGGGGCTGATGATTTGGCGGGGATCTATGTTGTTTTCATAGATTACATTGCCCTGGCGGTCAACAATCTTATTTATGGTGTGCAGATCTACTTTCAAACCTTCATTGGCCAGGACACTGAAGGCCTGGTTCATATCTATGGCGCTGACACCCCGGGTAAAACCGCCCAGGGTCAGGCTCAGGTTATTTTTTTCGTCCGGATGGAGAGTAGTTATCCCCATTTCCTCGGCATATTCAGCGCCTGTTTGGGGGCCAAGTTTTTCAAAGGCGCGAATGGCCGGGATATTATATGATTTAAACAGGGCCTCCCTGGCCGGAATCATGCCCCTGAATTGATAATCGAAGTTTTCCGGGAACCAGTCATCATTGGGCCCGATATATGGAGAGTCATCCAGGGTGGAGCCGGGTCCGGCTAACACTCCTTCTTCGAAAGCAGGGGCATAGGTAATGATCGGTTTAATAGCTGAACCGGGCTGGCGCAGGGTGGCAAAACGTAAGACTTCATCCACATTTTTCTGATATTCGCGTCCCCCGCCCAGGGCTTTTATCTTTCCGGTAGTTGGATCGGAGAGGACGATAGCGGCTTGCGGCTGGTCGACTCCGCCTTCTTCAACAACCAGCTCTTCCAGCTGGTTCTGGGACAGGGTGCCATCTGCGGGGATATTGGCCAGAGCGGCCCGGACTTGATCCATGTCAACTTTGTAGGTGGCCGGGTAAAGTTCATCGTTGGCCAAAATATCTTCAACATGTTCTTGTATGGAGGGCTCCAGGTTGGTATAGACCCTCAGGCCGCCGGTATAAATGGCCCGGTAGGCCTCTTCCCGGGTGCCGTATTCCGGAATTTCGCTCAGGACCCGGATCAACTCATTGTGGACTACATAGTCAATATAATGGGGATAAGGGTACTCAGGACCTTTAGCTTCGGCATAGTTGAGTTCTTTTTCCAAGGCCTGCTGGTATTCTGACTCGGTAATAAATTCAAGTCTTCTCATATTATATAGCACGGTGCGCATCCGATTTTCTGCTTCTTCCCTGTTATTGATGGGGTTATAAAAATTGGGCGACCGAACTGCCCCGGCCAGCATTGCTGCCTTATTAACATCTACTTCAGTGATACTTTTATCAAAATAGGTCTGGGCGGCCGCCTCAACACCGTAAGCGCCATTACCAAAATAAATGCGGTTCAAATACATTTCCAGGATTTCGTCCTTGCTGTATAGGCGCTCCAATTGAATAGCCAGCCAGATTTCCTGGACTTTTCGTTCATAGGTAGTTTCGGTGGTTAAAAAGGCATTCTGGGCCAGCTGCTGTGAAATTGTACTGGCGCCCTGGACAATTGCGCCTGCCCGCAGGTTGGTATAGGCTGCACGGAAGCTGCCGGTTATGTCGAAGCCAAAATGGTCTTCGAAGCGCTCGTCTTCAATAGCGATGAATGCAAGTTGCACATGTTCGGGTATATCTTCCAAACTGACAGCAATACGGTTTTGCTCTTCGTGCAGCGCTGTTATTTCTTCACCGTCGCTGTCGTAAAGATAAGAAGTTTCCACGGTCTGCAGCTGGGTTGGATTAATCGGGGGAGCATTGTTGATATAACTTGCAACTATTGCAGCCGCTGCCCCTCCGGTGATAAAGAATAAAAGCAGCCCGGACAGGATCACGATTTTAAAAATCCGCCATTTACTCCGGGAACGTTTATCTTTATCCTTATTATTTTGCTGATCAAAAGGAAGTTTCTTTTCTGCCAATTCGTGCTGACCTCCTGAAATTTATGCTTATTTAAATTATACCATAGCAGACCAGCGGGTCAGAAAAGCTGGCCCTTTATCCGGCTCTGCATTCAATATTATACTCGCTTTTGTCCAATTTTAAATAGTAAAATACAAAAAAGTATATCCATCTATTTGTTGATCGTGTAAAATATTAACGAGTGAAATTATATTGACTTTTACATATTTCCGCTACATAATTCCGTACCAGTAAACATAACATATTAAATATCCCTTATCAAGGAGGATTTTAAATGAACGGCAGGAACCCCCGGCAACTGGAACTGGAAATACAAAGTGAGCTGGAGCCATTTTTTTACCCGCAGTCAATAGCTGTAATTGGGGCCAGCCAGAACCCTTTGAAACCAAACGGTATTCCTCTTTACCTGATGAGCATGTTTAGTTACCAGGGAAATTTATATCCGGTTAACCCAAAATATGATCGGGTAGGAGGTCTTAAGTGTTATCCTTCAATCCTAGAAATTGAGGATCCTGTCGACCTGGCCATTATCGGCGTTGCAGCGGACCGGACCATGAAAGCCCTGGAAGAATGCGCTGAAAAAAAAGTAAAAGCAGTTATTATTTTCAGCTCGGGTTTTGCCGAGGTTGGCGAAGAGGGCCGGGCGGTGCAGGACGAGATGAAAAAGCTGGCTGATAAAAGCGGCATGCGCATCCTTGGTCCCAACTGCCTGGGGATTCTTAACTATTATAACGGCAGTATGGCCAGTTTTTTCTATAACCAGAAACGGACTGACCTGGTTTATCCCGAACAGCTTTCCTTTATTACCCAAAGCGGAGGCCTGGGAGGGATTATCTATCAGATGGTTGTCCAGATGTCCATTGGCTTTAATTATTTTGTCAGCACCGGTAACGAGGCCGATATTTCATTTGCCGAGGTGCTGAGCTACCTGGTGGGGCGGGATGAGGTTTCAATTGTCGCCGGCTACATGGAAGGCCTGCAGCGGGGCGGTAAGCTTTTTATAGAGGCCTGCCGCCGTGCTTTGGAGCAGGATAAACTGGTTACAGTGCTTAAAGTGGGGAGGACTGCCAGCGGCGCCAGGGCAGCTGCTTCTCATACCGGCGCTATGGTCGGTGAGGATCTGGTTTATGAAGGTGTATTCAAACAGTTTGGAGTACCCCGGGCAGACGATGTTGAACAAATGAATGCCCTGATTGCCCTTCACGCTACAGGACGCCTTCCGGCGGGTAAAAAAATGGCTGTTATAACTATTTCCGGGGGCGGAGGAGTTGTTGTAGCCGACAAATGTCCCCAGTACGGGCTGAAAGTGGCCCCTCTCAGCAAAAAGACTCAGCAGACAATGCGCGAATTTTTTCCATCTTACGGAGCGGTTGCCAACCCGGTTGATTTGACCTCCCAAATATTTTATGACGACAGACTTTTTGATCAGGCCCTAAATCTGGTCATGAAGGACCCGGAAATAGATGTGGCAGGATTTTTTTATAATTTCGAGATGCCCGATCCGAAAGCCAGTAAAAAAATAATCAAGGCTTACTATGAAACTGAAAAGCCGCTGATCATTTTCACCTGGCCTACCGGACAGGATTACGCCCTCGAAGCTAAAAAAGAATTGATTCAGGCCGGAATACCGGTTATCGAACATATTCCGAGCGGCCTGTGGGCTATAAGTTCTCTGGCCGAGTGGGCAAAAAAAACAGGAAGGCCAAGTGTCAGCCCCGATCCGCTCGTGGATGAAAAGAAGAACAGAAGACATTCCATGCTGCGCAGGCACCTGCTTGAAACCGGGGGATCCCTGACAGAATGGCGTTCCAAGGAAATACTAAAAAGTTATGAAATTCCGGTAACCAGGGAGGCATTAATTGCAACCGCCGAGGAGGCTGCAGCGGCAGCTGAAGAAATCGGTTTTCCGGTAGCCCTGAAAATAATGTCACCGGATCTGCTGCATAAGAGTGATATTGGTGGCGTCATCCTTGATCTGTATGGTCCTGAAGAAGTAAAATGCGCTTTTGAAGAACTCGAGGCCAGGGCTGAGCAAAACAAACCCGAAGCCCGGATTGAGGGAATACTGGTCCAGGAAATGTTAAACGCCGGTTATGAAGTGCTAATCGGGATCAAAAATGACCCGGTTTTTGGGCCGGCAGTCGTTGTCGGACTGGGTGGAGTGCTGGTAGAAGTTTTTGAAGATGTGGCGGCAAGAGTTGCGCCGCTTAGGGAAGAAGACGCCAGGGAAATGTTGCAAGAACTGAAAGGCAAAGCCCTGCTGGAAGGATACCGCGGTCAAGGGCCCGTAGACTTGGATGCGCTGGTCGAAATTATAATGAAGGTTGCCAGGATTGCCGTTGATCTGGAAGATTATATCATGGAACTGGATATCAATCCCTTGATTGTATACGAGACGGGAATGGGCGCTGTGGTAGCCGATGCTCTTGTGGTAGGCGCCAGGAACTGATCAGGCAACGCTTACATAATTATGTTATAATGAACCGGGTGAAAAAAGATGAAAAAAATTAAAATAAAAATCCTCGATTATTTTATAGTCGGCTTTATTCTTACCTTAGGATTGACGGGATTATGGTTCAACGTGCAGAGCGCCGGTGCAAGTGGACAAAAATATGCCGTTATTTATCTTGAAAATGAACAAATTACCGAGCTGTCCCTTTCCCCCGGAGAATCTTTTGAGTATACCTTCAGCTTTGGGGAGGAGGAAGAGCACACTGCCAAGGTAGAGATTGACGATAGGAAGATCAGAATGCTGCCCATGGGTGAAGAACTCTGTCCGAGAGGGATATGCTCTCATACCGGGTGGATTGAGCATTCATATGAACACATTGTTTGCCTGCCCAACCAGATCAAAGTTTCATTTGTTGAAGGGACAGCCGATACAGATGAGAGGGACCTTGACGGCGTAACATATTAATTCTATGTCAGGCCGTTTTATTGAACATGATCTAAATCCAGAAGGTAGCGGTTTGCCTTTAATGGCGTTGACAAAGAAAATAAACGTCTATATAATTACTATAGTTTTTTGGGGTGAGCAGAATGTATATTTACCTGCCCGACATTAAATCGCGGTCGGGAGAAGTAATTGATTACTGTTTTGATGAAGAATTGGCCGACTTTCACGGCGATTTTTCTGAAGGCAGAACTGTTAAGCTAACCCTCAGCGCTTCGTATGGCGGGGAAGAAGTGATCATAAAAGGCAGCCTGGAAGCAGCCGTTGTAGCGATCTGTTCCAGGTGCCTTGAACCTATTGTTCAGAAGGTAGAAACAAACTTCATCGAATCTTTTACGGTTATTAAGGGTTCGGCAGGCGAAGGTACGGTGGCTGATCTGGCTGCGGAGACTGCAAACACGCTGACCGTAGCCGGAGACACCCTTTACCTTGACGAATACATCCGCCAGCTGATTATTTTGGACGAAGACCACAGCCCGCTTTGTAAGCCTGGCTGTAAAGGAATTTGTTCCGGCTGTGGAGCAGATCTGAACCGGTTTTCCTGCCAGTGTACTGCTGATGACGATCACGATATTGATATCAGGTTGCTTAAACTGAAAGAATTGAAATCTGGAAACTAAGTCAAACAAGGAGGCGCTACAGTGGCTGTTCCAAAAAGGAGAACATCTAAATCTAAAAGAAACATGAGAAGAGCTAACAGTAAACTATCGGCTCCCCGGCTGATACCCTGTCCAAATTGCCATGAGTTAAAACCCCCGCACCGGGTTTGCTTGAACTGCGGTCATTATAAAGACCGGGAAGCTGTCAAAGTTAACTAACGAGACATTTACAGTACGCCTGTTTTGTGAAAACCAAGAGGGGCGTACTGTATCTGTTTTTAAAAGATTTTAAAAAAATAACAGGGGAAGTGATCTTTTGGTACGAGTGGCCATAGACGCCATGGGTGGAGATCATGCGCCCGGTGAAATTATTTCCGGCGCGTTGGCTGCCCTTACCGCCCTTGAAGATTTGCATATTACCTTTGTCGGCAGGGAAGAGGCTATCTGCAGTTCCCTGGCAAAATTGCAATATCCGGAAGGGCATGTAGAGATCAGTCATGCCGATGAAGTCATCGAGGCCGAGGACGATCCGGGCCTTTCGATACGCAGAAAGAAACAATCATCCATGGTCAGGGCTTTGCAGATGGTCAGATCAGGCGAAGCCGACGCTTTTCTGAGCGCCGGTAATACCGGCGCCTTAATGGCCGGAGGCCTTTTATTTTTAGGCCGCATCCGCGGCATAAGCCGCCCGGCGCTTCTAACCCCCATGCCCGGTTTTCAGGGGCATCCCGTCTTATTTCTGGATGTTGGGGCCAACATGGATGCCAAACCTGAGCAGCTGCTGCAATATGCCTTCATGGGACGCATATATGCCCAGCAGATCCTGGGTTACACGGAACCACGCGTAGCTTTGCTTAATGTTGGCAGCGAATCGAACAAAGGAAACAACCAGATCAAAAAAGCCTTCACCCTGTGCCGGGAATACTTACCCGGCTTCTGCGGCAATATCGAGGGCACAGAGATTTTCTTAAATGCGGCCGATGTAGTTGTTTGTGATGGTTTCGTTGGCAACATCTTCCTTAAATCCTCAGAAGGTCTTTCCCGGACCATCCTCGGCTTTTTCAGGCAGGAGATAAGAAAAAATATCAGGTATAAACTTGGCGCTTTATTGCTCCAGCCTGTATTTCAAAAACTGCGCCATGAAATTGATGATTCAGGATATGGTGGAGCGCCGCTGCTGGGTGTAAACGGCCTCTGCATAAAATGTCACGGTTCTTCCAGGGCCAGATCAATAGAACAGGCTTTGTTAAAACAGGTCTATCCTTTTGTCCGTAAAGATGTAACAGGTAAGCTTCAGGCTACCTTTCAGGATCTGGCAGTCCAGTTAGACGGGGGCGACCATGATCAGACACTTTAATTCCGTCGTAACAGGAACCGGGGCTGCTCTGCCCGATCAGGTTATCACCAACCGGGATCTGGAGAATATGGTGGAAACAAGTAATGAATGGATTGTTTCCAGGACCGGGATCCGGGAAAGAAGAAAATTGGAAGACGGTTTTTCTAATGTCGACCTCTCAGAACAGGCGGCCCGGGAAGCGCTTTCCAGGGCGGACCTGGACCCCTCTGAACTGGATATGATCATACTGGCCACGATTACTCCCGATCACCCTACACCCTCGACTGCCTGTATCCTGCAGGAACGCCTCAAAGCTTTTAAGGCCGGGGCGATGGATATTTCCGCAGGTTGTACCGGTTTTATTTATGCCCTTTCAACAGCACACCAGTTTATATTTAGCGGTGTCTGCAGCAAGGTCCTGGTGGTGGGGGTGGAAATCCTGACCCGGGTTACTGATTGGGAGGATCGCAGTACCTGCGTCCTCTTTGGAGACGGCGCAGGTGCGGTTATACTGGAAGCAACCTCAGAAGACAGGGGCATCATTAATTTTTCTTTAAGATCTGATGGTCGGGGCGCCAAACTTTTGTATATCCCGGCCGGCGGCAGCGCTATGCCGGCCAGTCACGAAACTGTCAGCAACAGGATGCATAATATAATCATGAACGGCAGCGAGGTTTTCAAATTTGCCGTTAAGGTGGTTGAAGA
>PWGD01000071.1 GCA_003554395.1 Syntrophomonadaceae bacterium | reverse complement strand
GGATCAATTAACAGTCCGAGCCATCCCCTTTTAAAAGCGTTTTCCAAACTGCAAAACAGCAGGCGCTACAGGAAAAAAGCAGGCCGGATTGCCCTCGAGGGTCCAAACCTGGTTACTGAAGCGCTTAAAGCGGGTTTATCTCCCGAAGTTGTATTCTTTAGCGATGAGTATTACAAGAATGTGGGCAGATCTATAGCAGCCGGACTGCCCGGCAGCGTCAGGCAGTATATAATGTCTCCCCGGCTGTTCAAAAAGATTGCCGACACGGAGGCCCCTCAGCCTGTTGCCGCCATCTTTTATTATAACCGGACTGTATTTGAGCGTGAGCTTTATCGCCCGCCCGGCCTGGCTCTACTTTTGGACAGGCTCCAGGACCCCGGCAACATGGGAACAATTATTCGCACTGCGGCAGGGGCCGGAGCGGAAGTGGTCTATTATACCGCCGGGAGCACCGATCCATTTGGGCCCAAGGTTTTGAGAGCCACTGCCGGGGCTGTTTTTCACCTCCGCCTGGAGGAAGTTTCCGATCCCCTGCAGTTAATTGGTGAGTTAAAAAAAGGCGGCCTCCAGGTAGCTGCTGCTGCAGCCGGGGCAGAAAATTTATACTGGAAAGTCGATTTCAGGCCCCCAACGGCCCTGATCGTGGGCAATGAAGCAGGCGGCATCGCTGCGGAACTGTTGCTTGAGGCTGATCTCAGAGTAGCGATACCCCTGCACGGCAAGGTAGAATCGCTCAATGCCGCTGCCGCTGCCGCTGTACTTCTATATGAAATCGTGCGCCAGCGCAGCATATAAACTTTAATCTGGATCTGCGCCTTGATGAGCGGGTAGCTTAGTGCTATAATGCTATTATATTTTAATAACAACAGCAATGAAGGAGTTAAGTAAGCCCGGGTTTCAGGCGTCGTTGAGGGAGGATTGGCCGTGACTGTAAGCCGTCCCGACGCCCCCGGCCCAATTTCGCTCCGGAGCTTTCCACCGAAGGGCCTTTTACCCGGTCTTGTAGGCTGGTTACGGTTAATTCCGTTATTGATATCAAGCGAGCAAGGCGGTAGCTAAACTGGGTGGTACCGCGGAAGGTTATCTTTCGTCCCTCTTTCGGAGGGATTTTTTATTATCCGGAGGTGTCGACAATGCTGGACAAATTGAAACAACTGGAAACTGAAGCACGGGGCAGGATTGAAGAAGTTAGCGACCTGGAGGAGCTTAAAGCTCTAAAGGTGCGTTACCTGGGTAAAAAAGGTGAGCTAACCAGGCTTTTGCGCAGCCTGGGCAGCGCCCCTCCCGAAGAGAGGCCCGTGATTGGGAAAAAAGCCAATGCCCTGCGGGAAGAGCTGGAAAGAGCGATTGAGCACAGGGAACAGGTTTTGCAGGATGCCATGCGCCAGGATAAATGGGAAAAAGAACGGATTGATGTGACCCTCCCCGGACGCCCGGTCACTATTGGCCAAAGGCATCCCCTGACCATGATCATCGATGAAATCAAAGAAATTTTTACCGGCCTGGGATTCCAGCTCGCCTACGGGCCTGATATCGAAAGCGATTACTACAACTTCGAGGCCCTGAACATACCGGCCGATCACCCGGCCCGGGATATGCAGGATTCATTTTACATTACCGATCAATATTTGCTGCGTACGCATACCTCGCCGGTTCAGATCCGATCCATGGAAAGGCAAGCCCCGAAACTGCCGGTGCGCATTATTTGCCTCGGCAAAGTGTACCGCCGGGACGACGATGCCACCCATTCACCGATGTTTCACCAGTGTGAGGGGCTGGTGGTAGATACCGACATTACTTTTGCCGATCTGAAGGGGACCCTGGATTTATTTGCCCGGGAAATGTTTGGCCCGGAGCAGAGAGTGCGGTTCAGGCCCAGCTTTTTCCCCTTCACCGAACCGAGCGCCGAAGTGGATATTTCCTGCATCATGTGCGGGGGGAAAGGCTGCCGGACCTGCAGTTACACCGGCTGGCTGGAAATCCTGGGCTCGGGCATGGTCCATCCGCGGGTCCTGGAAGTGTCCGGCTATAATCCGCGGGAAGTCACCGGCTTTGCTTTTGGGATGGGCGTGGAGCGCATCGCCATGCTGAAATACGGCATCGGAGACCTGCGCCTCTTCTTTTCCAACGACCTGCGTTTCTTAAAACAATTCAGTTAAAAGGGAACAACGATTAACGATTGGAGGACTATAATAAATGCGCGTCTCATTTGACTGGCTTAAAGAATATATTGATGCGGGCCTTTCTGCTGAAGAACTGGCCGAACTTTTAACTCTCTCCGGTGTAGAGGTGGGGGCGGTGGAGACATTTGGCCCTGCGCTGCCCTCCGTAGTGGTTGGCGAAGTCAAGGCCATGGAACCGCATCCCGGGCGGAGCAATTTAACCCTGGTCGATACTGATACCGGGGATAAGACTTCAAAAATAGTGTGCGGAGCTAAAAACATGCGGGTAGGGGATAAGGTTCCCACGGCCAAGCCGGGGGCAACACTGCCCGGTGAACGTTTGATCGAGGAAATTGACATACACGGCGTTAATTCTCCGGGCATGCTGTGTTCGGCCCAGGAGCTGGGTTTGGAGCTGGGCTCTGAAGATCAGATCCTGATTCTGGATCAGTCTTCGCAGGTTGGCGAACCGGTGGACCGGCTTTTAGGCTTTGATGACAAGATCCTGGTTTTGGAGCTGACTCCCGATCGCCCGGACTGCTTGAGCATGATCGGTGTCGCCTATGAGGTTGCGGCCCTGACCGGCAGTAAAGTCAAAATGCCCCGCCTGGCCCCGCCCGAAACCGCCCTCGAGCTGGGCGAATTCTTTAAAGTGGCCATCGAGGATGGCGAACTATGCCCCCGCTATACAGCACGGGCAGTGCAGGATCTGGAGATTGGCACTTCACCCCTGTGGATGAGGCTCAGGCTTTTAAAGGCGGGTATTCGGCCCATTAGTAATGTGGTTGATATAACCAACTATGTGATGTGGGAATTCGGACAACCTCTTCATGCTTTTGACCTGGAACTGTTAAAAAGCAATCAAATTTTAGTCAGAAGGGCGCAAGAAGGAGAGAAGGTTATTACCCTTGACGGGATAGAACGGGAGCTTACCCCTGAAGCCCTGGTTATTACCGATGGAGAAGCACCGGTAGCCTTAGCCGGAGTGATGGGGGGAGAAGAGACCGAAATAAACAATTCTACCCGGAAGGTTTTGATTGAGGCAGCATCATTTAACCCTACCAATATCAGGCGGACCGCGCGCCGTTATAACCTTCCTTCGGAGGCATCTCAGCGGTTTGAAAAAGGAGTCAACCCGGAGGCGGTGATCTGGTCGCAGGATCGGGCGGCGCTGTTAATGCACGAGCTGGCCGGCGGCACGGTTCTGCGCGGCATTGTTGATCGAAACGAAGCGCCCTGCCGGGAAACCCGGATCAAGATAAAAGCGGAAAAAATCAACAAAGTCCTGGGTTTGGAACTAAGCGGGGAAGTTGTTGCCGGCCTTCTGGACCGGCTTGGGTTCACTGTGCAAGAGATTGACAGCGGGGTCATGGCGGTAACAGTTCCTTTGAGGCGCGGCGATGTGACCATCGAGGAAGATATTGTCGAAGAAGTTGCCAGGCTCTATGGCTATGATAAAATTCCGGTTACCCTGCCCAGGGGGGAACTGCTCGGTAATGTTAAAACTTATGAGGAAAAGGTTTATGATGTGACCCGGGATGTCCTGACCGCCTGCGGTTACCATGAATGCATAACCTACTCCTTTATAAACCCTTCCAACCTGGCCAGGCTGAGACTGCCCGAAAGCGATCCGAGGATGAAGCCCATACCGGTCCAAAATCCATTTTCTGAAGAGCAGGCCGTTATGCGGACTACTTTACTGCCCGGGATAATGAAGGCGGTTCAGCATAATTACAGTCACCGTGAACTGAACCAGATGCTTTTTGAGATCGGGGCGGCCTTTGAAGCAAAGACCCTGCCTCTGGATGATCTGCCTGAAGAAAAGGATAAATTAGCCCTGGCAGTAACCGGACAGATCCCGGAGCCAAACTGGGTTGATCCTTCCCGGCAAGCAGATTTTTACGCCATCAAGGGCGCTTTGGAAGCCCTGTTTACAAGGTTCCAGGTTGAAGATGTCAGTTTTGTTCCCGCAGCAATGCCTTTCAGCCATCCGGCCCGGTGCGCCGTGATTAAGATCGGTGAGGCGGAACTTGGTTACCTGGGCCAGCTTCATCCGGATGTGGCTGAACAATGGGAGATTGATCAACCGGTTACAGTTTGTGAAATTGATCTGGCCATACTTTGCGATCAGGCAAACCTGGTGCCGCGCGTTGTCCCCATGCCCCGCTACCCGGCTGCCAAAAGAGACCTTGCTCTAGTGGTAGCCAGGGAAATACCGGCTGAGAAACTGGAAAAAACGATCAGAGAAGCGGGCGGTGATCTTATCAGCCAGGTTAAGCTTTTTGATCTCTATGAAGGGAAGCAAATTCCGGAGGGCAAACGCAGCCTGGCATATTCTATCACTTTCAGGCGGGAGGAGGGGACTTTGACCGAGGCTGAAATAAACCGGGCCCAGGATAATATTGAAAAAGCTCTCTTGGAGCTGGGAGCAGTTTTGCGCAGTTAACCAGGCAGGATATGGGCCGTTTTATCTCGAATAGCTTTAACAAAGCGGCAAAACTACTGTATGGGCGGGAAAGCAGGCGGTTTTATGGAAGATAAAGGTAAAAACAGGGTGACGGTTCATATCATGGGGGAAGAATATATCTTAAAGGGCCCCTCTGCAACCGAAGATATGTACCGGGTCGGCCGTTATGTTGATCAGTTGATGAAATCGCTGGCTGAAAAGAATGCCCAAATGAGCAAACAAAAAATCGCCATCCTGGCCGCTATTAATCTGGCCGATGAACTGATCAGGATCAAAGAGGAGCATAAAGGTGTCTCTCCCCAATCGGGCCCTGGCCGGGAAAGCGGTGACGATAATGAACTGGTTTGACATCTTATTGCTGGTCGTATTTTTTCTGCACCTGGCCAGCGGTTTGGCAAGGGGCATGGTCAAGCAGTTGTTTGATATTTTCGGTTTTATAGTGGTTATTCTGCTCTCTTTTTGGGGAAGCAGGCTCTTCAGTGAGTCACTGGCGGAATATATAAATCCGCAAAATATTATACCCCATCATGAAGTAATTGAGTACCTGGGGCTGGAAGTTGCTTTGGAACAGGTCCCGCAGCTTATTGGCGGTATCCTGGCATTTTTGGCCCTATTCCTGATTTTAAGCATTGTGTTCAAGTTGTTTTCCAGGGGGTTCCGTTGGATTAACCGTATTCCGGTAATCGGCTTTTTCAACCGGATCGGGGGAGGCCTTCTGGGGGCTGTAGTCGGGGTGGTTTTTATCTACATCATGGTAGCTGCTGTATCATTGATTCCACTCCAGTTTTTCATGGATGCCATCGAGAATTCGGAAGTGGCCTTTTTTACCGATCATTTCTTCAGACCTCTGGTTGAAGATATGAAAGAGCGGGTTCTGGATTATTATCTTAACCGTAACATTTAACCAAAGCTGGTTTGCCGCTGTTCACATTGTCACCTTAGTGTCTTAGTGAAGGCCGGGTAAAACCGGCTTTTTACAATCAGGTTGAAAATTTGATAGAATTAGTTACTGCAGGTGAATAAATAGCGGAGGTGCTTTCCGGGAGACGGTTTAGACCCGGATTGCCGATCATGCTCACAGAAGGGATATCTGTGCCTTCATTGAATACAGAATTTTTAGGCCGTGATACAAAAGAAGCAGCCTGTAAACTGCTGGGGCAGTATATTTGCCGGGAGACTGAAGAGGGCCTGGTTTCGGGAATTATTATTGAAACTGAAGCTTATTTAAGTGAAAATGATTCTGCCTGCCACGCCGCGCGAGGCAAAAGCAGGCGAAATGCAACCATGTTTGGACCGCCCGGTATCGCCTATGTATATTTTATATATGGCAATCATTATTGTTTTAACGTCGTAACCGGGCCTGAAGGTAAAGGGGAAGCTGTTTTAATCAGGGCTGTTGAACCGGTTGAAGGCCTTGAGCTGATGCAAAAGCGCCGGGGAGAAGGTTGTAAAATAAATAACCTGACCAGCGGCCCCGGCAAGTTGTGCCAGGCTTTTGCCATAGACAGATCGCTTGACGGCCATGATTTGAGCCGAAAGCCTCTGTATTTGAAAGAAAATGCTCTTCATAAAGGGGTCTTATCTATTAAGAACACCCCGCGGATCGGGGTATCATCGGCACAAGATAAACCCCTGCGCTTTATTATTAACGGGAACGCATTCTTATCGAGGTGAGTTTAGCTTGTCCAGAGTGATTACGGAACGTGAAGTTAAGGTTCTTGAATTTGATCAAATTCGCCGGAGGCTGGCCTCAATGACCGTTAGCCCGATGGCTAAAGAAAAGGCTTTAGCGTTAGAGCCGTCGGCAGATCAAGCTGCAGTAAAGAAAAATCAACTTAAAACCAGCGAAGGGCGGCTGCTCTGTTCAAAAAATGCTTTCAATCCGTCCATGGTTGAAGATATCAAGCCGCACCTGGTCCGGGCCGGAAAAGGGGCTATGCTATCAGGGCCCGAGCTGGCAGCCCTAATGAATTTCCTTCAAGCGACCCGGCGCTGGACAAAATTTTTTAAGAACAGGGACCACTGTGAGCTCTATCCCCTAATGGCGGAGCTGGGTTCGCAGATCAATGCCTGTCCGGATCTGTTAAAGGCCCTGGAACAATCGCTGGATCAGGAAGGCCTGATCCTGGACAGCGCCTCTGCCGCCCTGTCTTCGCTGCGCAAGAAAAAGTTCTCCTACCAGAACAAGATCAGGGATAAGCTTGATCAATACCTCCGGAGCGCTCAATACCGCCGTTACCTGCAGGATGCGCTGGTTACAATCCGGGGCGGGCGTTATGTTTTGCCTATAAAGCAGGAATACCGCCAGCATCTGGAAGGGGTTGTTCATGACCAGTCTTCCAGTGGAGCCACTGTTTTTATTGAACCCCTCCCGGTTGTGGAAATGCAAAATGCCCTTACCTCTCTGCACAGGCAGGAAGAGGAAGAAATAGAAAGGATTCTTTTTCAGCTTAGCGCCCGGGTCGCATCTTTTGATAGCACCCTGTTCCGGGACCGGACTCTTTATACTGAGCTTGACTTTATAGTTGCCAGAGGCCGTTTAAGCCTGGAACTGGGTGGCAGCGAACCGCGCCTGCTTGAGCAGGGGGAACCATCTTTTTGTTTGCATGAAGCGGTTCATCCCCTTTTAAGCGGTTACAAGGTGCCCCTGGAGGTGAAGCTGGGCGGACAGGCCAGGACCCTGGTTGTTACCGGACCTAACACCGGTGGTAAGACAGTTTCGCTCAAAACTATCGGATTGCTGGCGATTATGGCCCAGAGCGGCCTGCATTTGCCCGCCGGCAAGGAGACCAGAATGGTTGTTTTCGAAAAGATCAGGGCCGATATCGGCGACGAACAGAGCATAGTCCAATCCTTGAGTACTTTCTCCGGACACATGAAAAATATCATCGCCATAGTTGAAGAAGCCGGCCCCGGTTCCCTGGTCCTTTTTGATGAACTGGGCGCCGGAACAGATCCTACCGAAGGCGCTGCCCTGGCCATGGCCATACTGGAAGAGCTGACCCAAAAAGGGGCTCTGACAGTAGCGACTACCCATATTAATGAACTCAAGTTATTTGCCCAGACCAAGGATGACATGCAAAATGCGGCTATGGAATTCGACCTTGAAACCCTGGCTCCTACTTTCCGGCTTTTGCAGGGCATTCCAGGGCAGAGCAATGCTTTTCACGTTGCCGGTCAGCTTGGCCTGCCGGCTAATGTGCTGGAAAAAGCAAAAGGCTATATGCACCGCTCCCATGATCAGGTCGAATCAATTATTGCCAGCCTGGTGGAAGACCAGCAGCGTTATTCCAGGGACAGCCGCCAGGCTGAACTGGAAAGAAGCAGGGCCGAATCATTAATGTCTGAACTGGAAAATGAACGTAACTTACTGCGGGCCAGGCGTGAAGATATACTCAAACAAGCCCGGCAAGAAGCCCGTCAAATTGTCAGAAGCGCAAAAAGTTCCGCCGACCAGTTAATCAGGGAGCTGAAGGAACTCAAAAAGCCCGGTGCTGAATACCCACCGGCCAGGGCCGAGCAGCTAAGAAGCAGAATCAATGCATTGCGCCGGGAAATCGAGCCGGAAGAAGAGGAGATAGAAAGGCCTGCTCTAAGCGTAGATGAACTTTCTGCCGGCCGGACAGTTTATATCCCCAGCTTAAAACAAACAGGAGAAATAATTTCCTTTTCTCGGGATGAGGCCGCGGTCCAGGTTGGTTCTATTAAAGTTAATCTGCCTGTTCGAGATTTGAGGCAGGCCCGGGAAGACCGGGGCCAAGACCAGG
>PWGD01000055.1 GCA_003554395.1 Syntrophomonadaceae bacterium | reverse complement strand
GGTGCTTAAATGAACTGTGTTTTTCAGCGTTTCTGGCATACCTCTGTACGATTTGTTAACGAAGAACTGCTAGTGACAACAACATACTCCGGCTCAGATAAAGAACTCTGCGCCAGGATGGTGGTTGTCCCGGACTCTTTTGCTGTTCGCCAAGCCTGGTGGGAAGTATACCGGGCCCCTGGTTATAATGATCCTGAAACAACTGAAGTAAAAAATTTGCAGGGAATGAAAGCCTATTTTGGATGCGGGAACGAATTAAACAGCGCTCTTGAGCATCTAAACTTTTCTGAAGCGAGGGAACTATTTGCCGAGGGGGTCAGGGGGGTGGTCCAGGCCGAGACTTTCCTTTGGAAATACAGGGGCTATACCGGCCCCCAGGAATATGAGGATCACTGGTATGATCTTTTTCAAAGCGGCTGCCGCTACTACAGTAATACTGATCGGGTAACCAGGTCATGGTATGAACATGTAGGCTACCCTGAAAGAAGCGACTCCCTTTTTAACCGCTTCAAAAACCAGGCTCTTTATATTAATGGAAATGGTTGGAGGCTCAACGGCCATTTTGTCGACTCTTTTCACTGCGTCGCCATGGAAAGTGAACTGGAAAAAGATAGAGGAGAAGTTCTTAAGGTAAATGGACAAATACTGCGGGCGCCCGATCTGGTATGCATGGAAGCTGCCTCTTTCATGGATCGCCTGAAAGGCAAAAAACTCCCTGAAATGAGCAAGAAAGAAATAGCTCTCCAGCTGGGAGCTGAACACGGATGCGTCCATTTAATTGACCTGGCTGCGGACGGGGCCAATACCCTGTCTTTGTACCTGAAGGAAAATAAAGCTTGAAGCAATATTTAACTGATACCAGATTGTTATTCTTACCCCCAAGCCGGTCAGGTTGCTTATAGATGAAGGGTATGTTTAAATAATAATCAGCAGTTGAAATTTATTTTTAAAGGAGGATCCTGCTATGAGTCGAGAAGAAAAAAAGAAGAAAGTAATCGATGTCCTTAACAGGGCCAAGTCCATGGAACTCCAGGCAATCCATCAATATATGCACCAGCATTATATTCTTGATGACAAGGATTATGGTGAACTCGCGGCCAATGTTAAATTGATCTCCATTGATGAAATGAGGCATGCTGAGGCAATGGCTGAAAGGATCATGGAGCTGGGAGGAGAACCAACCTCCGAACTTGCCGGTCCTGTTGTAAAAGGTCAAGAGGTAGAAGAGATTTTTCCTTTTAATGCCGAGCAGGAAGAAGAAGCTATCGATGCCTACAGCCAGTTTTTAAAGGTGTGCATGGATAACGGCGATAGCATTACCGCAAAACTGTTTGAAATGATTATTGACCATGAACAGGAACATTATAATTATTTCGATAGTATAGACGATCATATAAAAACTTTGGGATCTTCTTACCTGTCAAGGATTGCCGGGACCCCGGCCGGTACCGGACCGGCCAAAGGGTTTGCTTTTGCCGACCAGGCAGAATAATGCTCTGTCCTGACGAATGTTTAATGATTGTAAATAGTTTAAATAAAAGGTTCTATCTGGCTGTGTTCTAATTATACCCCCTTAAAAGGGGGCTTTATATTTAAAAACCACAGGCCAACATTGAAATAGACAAGTACATTTTAATAAATATGAGCTTCAATGCACAATGAAAAATTTAATTGTTAACCAGGCAGTCAGTGAAGAAGGAATTATTAAATAAGAATGGAAATTATAATCAAGGCTTTAAACTTAAATTATTCTTCTTTTTTATTAATTTTTAAATACAAGGAGATTAATGCAATTTCCAGTACATATGAAAAAGAAAAACGCCTCCCTATCCTGGCTGAAACGGATGTGCTGGTAGTCGGCGGTGGCCCCGCGGGGCTGTCAGCCTCCCTGGCTGCAGCCAGGGAAGGTGTTGATACCATTCTCCTGGAAAGATATGGCTTCCTGGGAGGAAACATAACCCAGGCTATGGTTGAAACAATAGCCTGGTACCGCCATGAAAAAACAGTGGAATCAGACGGCATAGGCCGGGAGATTGAAGAATATATGACGGTTTTCGGGGGAACTTATCCCGATCCTGAATCTACAGGCAGACTGCTTGATGCTGATATGTTTAAGTGCGGGGCTGATAAATTAATAGCCCAATCTGGTGTGAGGCCTCTTTTTCACTGTTATGCAGTTGCAGCTATCGTTGAGGATGATTTGATCAGGGGGGTGATTACGGAGAGTAAATCCGGCCGACAGGCAGTGCTGGCTAAAGTAGTTATTGATGCTACCGGAGATGCCGATATTGCTGCTTTTGCAGGGGTGCCTTACGCAAAAGGGTCGGCCGGGGATTTAATGTCTGTTACAACTGGATTTGGAGTAAGCGGGGTAGACCTCAAGGCCTTCAGGGAGGATATAGCTAAACATCCCGGTAAGATTGGGGACTGGTCTGAAGAAACCGCAAAAGGCGAAGATAATCTTTTTAGCCCCTATTTTACAGATGTTTTTGAAAAAGCTCGTAAAGATGGAGTTATTCTAAAAGAATCACCACTTGAAGGCTTCTGGCATGCCCTGACCGAAGCCGGTGAAGTCACCGGTTTAAATGTGGTCAGGGTCGGCCATGTGGATCCCACTAATGTCTGGGATCTGACCAGGGCTGAGATTGAAGGCAGGGAACAAGCCCTGTTGGCTTTAGAAGCGCTGCGACGTTATCAGCCCGGATTTGAGAAGGCCAAATTACGGACCCTTGGATCTTCCATCGGAACCCGTGAATCGCGCAAGATAGTGGGGCGCTATAACCTGACCGGAAGGGATGTAAAAAATCAAGCCCGTTTTAATGACAGTATTGGCATATTTCCTGAATTTCTCGATGCCTACGGGATTGTAATCATTCCCACTACCGGCCGCTATTTTCAGGTCCCATACGGCATAATGGTCCCTCTAAATGTCGATAATCTGCTTGTAAGCGGGCGTTGTGTGGCAGGAGATAGAATTTCTCATTCAGCCACCAGGCAGATGATGTGCTGCACTGTCACCGGACAGGGAGCGGGCGTAGCAGCTTCAGTTGCCATCAAAAGCAATAGTTCTACCGGAACAGTTGATCTGGATAAGGTCCAAAATAGGTTAAAAAAACAAGGGGTTCGCATTGCATAAGCGGCTGCCATAAGAAAGCTGCCGCTGTTATGTGTTTTTTTTGAGATGTCATCTTAATTATCAGGAGGCTAAGGTAGAATGAAAAAGATTCATGGAAAGTATCTATGGTTTATATTGCTGGCTCTTGTCTTAGCAGGAGCGGTTCTTGTTGGCGGATGCGCAGAAGAAGTTGTCGAAGAAGAACCCGTTGATGAAGAGCCGGTTGATGAAGAACCGGTCGATGAAGAACCAGCTGAGGAAGCTGTTCTGCGGGTGGCTCTGACTACCAATCCCAATACTATCGAACCGGCTACAGGCGATACCCGGACAGCTTCCAATGTGGCCTGGAGTATTTTTGAATCGCTGGTCTGGCTGAATGATGAAGGCGAAATTGTTCCCTCCCTGGCCAGGGACTGGACCATCTCCGAAGACGGGACATTATATACCTTCGAACTTCGGGAAGATGTCTATTTTCACAACGGCGATAAGTTTACCGCTGAAGATGTCTACTTCACCTGGGAACGCGGCCAGGGGAGCGACATTACTTACCGGGAAGACTTTCTTGCCGTAGCCGATATGAATATTATTGATGAATATACGGTGGAAGTTGTCCTTGATGAACCAAATGCCATGCTGCTGCTGCAGATGAACGAGCACTGGGGCATTCTATCCAAGGATTATCACGAAGAAGTAGGGGAAGATGGCTACATGCAGTCACCCGTCGGCACCGGACCGTTTATGTTTGTCGAATGGCGCGCAGGAGACCGGATCGAGCTGGAAGCGTTTGAAGATTACTGGGACGATGGTTATCCAAAAGTAGACCGGGTTGTGTATAGGCCCATCCCTGAATCATCAACCCGTTATGCCGCTTTGATGGCCGATGAAATTGACATCGTAAGCGGATTGGCGCCCGAACAGGCCGAATCGATCATGGCGGTTGAAGATGAAGAAGATGTCAAGCTGGTTAGTTATCCCCATGACCGGGTTTTCTATATTACTTTCAACAATATGACCACCGGAATAGGAACCCCCATTGAGGAACAAGAAGTCAGGCAGGCCATGAGTTATGCCATCGATTATGACTTGATTATTGACAGGATCTTTGACGGCCATGCTGAGCGAACAGCCGGTTTTGTCGTGCCGGGCAACCTTGGTTACGATCCGAGCATCGAGCCTTATCCTTATGATCCGGAAAAAGCCCTGGAGCTTTTAGCGGAAGCCGGCTACCCGGATGGATTTTCGATTGAGATGGCAGGACCCTCCGATACGTATGTAAACTTTGAAGATGTTTTACAGGCTGTAGCCGGGTTCTGGGGAGAAGTCGGTATAGAAGTTGACCTGGAATTTATGGAGTCAGGCCGGTTTTGGGACCTGCAGGCCAGCCGGGAACTGCCGCCCCTTTTCGGCGACAGCTGGTCTTCGAGTATGGGTGAAGCTTATCCCCGGCTGCTCGGTTCTGTGGGCGGTGAAGATGCCAGTTACGCAGCATGGCTTGATCCAAAGCTGGTTGATATGGTCAGGCAGATTGAACTGACTCCCGATGACAATGAACGGGCTGCAGTATATACTGAAATTCTTGAATATATGCACGAAGATCCGCCCTTTATTTACCTCTACCAGCCTACTGCTTTTGAAGCGATTAACGAGCGGGTCCAAAACTATAATCCTCGCGTTTCAGAACAGTATTATTTAAAGGGTGTCGGTATTGAATAAAAAAACAGATATCCGTAACAATAGTTCCAAAGCTTGAGCTGATTCAGTTTTAAAACCCCTATGTTAGCCCCTCTTCCTTTGCCGGAGGAGGGGCAGGGTTTTAAAAATTAGCTGAGGGAAAACATTCTTATGATGCTGAGGACTTTAAAGATTAAGGGGGAAGATTCCTGAACTATCTGCTGTCGAGGATCGGTTATTCTCTAGCTTTGCTGCTGGGGGTTCTATTCCTGGTTTTTTTCTTGCTTCATCTTACCGGAGACCCGGTAACCCTGATGGTTTCCAGGCATGCTTCTCCCTCTGAAATAGCAGCGCTGCGCCAGGAATTGGGCTTTGATCGGCCCATTCTGGTTCAATTCTGGGATTATCTTACCAATGCCTTACAGGGAGATTTTGGGCACTCATTTCGCTACCGACAGCCGGCTATGAACCTGGTTATGGAGCGCATACCGGCTACCATTGAACTGGCTTCCGTAGCCCTTTTTATGGCTATATTAATGGGAGTTACAATCGGCATCCTGGGGGGATCGAACCCCAATTCAATTCTTGACAGCCTGGCCAGGGGGATCGGCTTACTGGGGCAAACCATTCCTACCTTTTGGCTGGGCCTTATTTTGATAATAATCTTTTCCGTGAATCTAGGCTGGTTTCCCACCTACGGAAGGAGCACTTTTGAATTATTTGGCCTGAATATACCTGATAAATCCATTGTTTTGCCGGCTTTTGCATTAAGCCTGTTTACCACGGGACAGCTGGCCCGCTTTACCCGTTCAGCTGTGCTGGAAGTGATGAATGAAGAGTATGTAACCACAGCGCGCAGCAAAGGCCTGAGGAAAATCCGCATTTATTCCCGCTATATCTTAAAAAATTCAGCAATTCCCATGATCAGTATTATCGGCGTTCAGTTCAGCTATTTGCTGAGCGGCTCAATATATATTGAGACTATATTTTCCTGGCCCGGCCTGGGCAACTTGCTTGCTGAAGCGGTAAGTACCCGCGATTTCTTTTTGGTCCAGGCCACAGCTTTTTTTACCAGCTTCGTAGTTATTGGCCTGCAGCTGGTTACTGATTTGATCTACATGTTGGTCGATCCCAGGATCCGTTACAGGTGATAAAGATGAAAAACCATCAAAAGGAAAACATTAACCCTGAATCAACCGGTTTACTGGTAGACCTGGAAGAAGACCGCAGTATACGCGCCAGGCTTTATTATATCTGGCGTCTCCTGTGGCGGGACAAAGCCGGCCTGATCGGTTTAATTGTTTTCTTGATTATTATTATTGCGGCCATTTCTGCCCCCCTGTTAGCTCCCCACGATCCCCTGCAGCAAAACCTGATTGCCTCACGTCAGCCCCCGTTTTGGGCAGAAGGAGGCAGTTTTGAACATCTCCTTGGAACAGACAACCTGGGCCGGGATATTTTAAGCAGGATCATTTACGGAGCCAGGGTATCAATCATGGTTGGATTTTTGGGGGTTTCCATCGCTTTCAGCCTGGGTATGGTCATCGGCTTAATCGCCGGCTATAAAGGCGGCCGAATTGAAAATGTGATCATGACACTTAGTAACATGGTCCTATCCCTGCCTTACCTGGTTTTTGTGGTTTTTGTAGCGGCAATTCTGGGGCGGAGCCTTCTGAACGTTATCTTAATTTTTGGCTTCACCAATATTCCCATCTTTGTCAGGGTTACCCGCGGAGAAGTGCTCCGGTTAAGAGAAGAAGGATATATTGAAGCGGCTATGAGCATCGGGCAGAAAACGCCGGCCATTATCTTTAAACACATTATGCCTAACCTGTTGGGGCCCCTGATTACCCTGGCTACCTTTGAAATGTCGGCCATGATTTTTTATGAAGCCGGCCTGGGGTTTTTGGGACTGTCAGTTCCTCCCACGATCCCCAGCTGGGGTAACATGCTGGCCGAAGGAAGGCAGTACCTGACTTACTTTCCCTGGATGTCCATATACCCGGGCCTGGCTATCGTCCTGACCGGTTTTGGTATCAACCTGTTTGGTGACTGGCTAAGAGACGTGCTGGATCCCCGTATGCGTCGGATGAAAAAATAAGCGGTTCAGCTATTAAGCCGGAATAAAGGATAAAGAGAGAGGTTGGAAGCTGGTTTTGAAACCCATTCTATCAGTAAAACAGCTAAATACGCGCTTTGAAACCTTCGACGGCAATGTTTATGCGGTAAACGATGTTAATTTCGAACTCATGGCCGGAGAAACCCTGGCCGTTGTTGGCGAGAGCGGCAGTGGAAAAAGTGTAACCATGCTATCAATTTTGGGACTACTTCCTATAAGTACTGCGCGTGTTTCCGGCCATGCATTTTTTAATAAAAACGTTAAGGCTGTAGACTTAATAGTTTTACCCGCAAATGCATTAAACCGCTATCGTGGAAAGCATATCAGCATAATATTCCAGGATGCGCTTCGTTCTTTAAACCCTGTCCAGACTGTAGGAGAACAAATCAGCGAATCGCTTATGACTCACCTGGGCTACGGCAAAAGAAAATCGTACCGGCGGGCGGTCGAATTGCTGGAAATGGTAGGCATTTCTCAGCCCGACAAGCGTTACTATTCATATCCGCATATGTTCTCAGGGGGGATGAGACAGAGGGCGATGATTGCCATAGCTATCTCATGTTCACCCGATATTTTGATTGCTGATGAACCTACTACCGCCCTTGATGTAACTATCCAGACCCAAATTACAGAGCTAATCCGCCGTTTACAGCGGGAAATGGGTATGACCGTAATCTGGATTACCCACGACCTCGGTGTAGTAGCTGGAATTGCCGACAGGGTTATGGTTATGTACGCCGGTACAGGGGTGGAAATATCGCCTGTCGATCAGCTCTACGAAAGCCCTCAGCATCCTTACACAGAGGGCCTGCTTGGCGCCATCCCCAATATCAGCGCAACCGGGAAAAAACGCCTGGTCAGTATTGTCGGTGCTCCACCGGACTTGTTTCAGGAACCGGCGCACTGCCAGTTTGCCTGGCGCTGTCCCTATGTTTTCGAGAAATGTTGGAAAAGAATACCGCCCAACTTTAAGATTGGTGAAGGGCATCTAAGTAAATGTTTTTATGATCTAAAACTAAAACAACCCCGGACCGAGGTCTAAAAAGTGGACAAACTGATTCGCATAGAGAATATTTGCAAGCACTTTGATTTCAAACGCAGCTTTTTAAATTTAACAAAAGCCCCTGTCGTTAAGGCTGTGGATGATGTCAGTTTTGAGATCTATAAGAATGAAACTCTTGGTTTGGTAGGCGAAAGCGGGTGCGGGAAGTCCACCCTGGGTCGACTTATTTTACGCCTCTATGAACCGACAAGCGGTTCTGTTTTTTATGAAGATACCAATATCAACCTTTTAAAACCTGAAGAACTGCGCCGCTTTCGCACCAGGATGCAGATTGTTTTTCAGGATTCTTATTCTTCCCTGAACCCACGGCATGTTGTCGGGGAGATTATTGCCGAACCGATGACCATTCATACGGATATGACCAGGCGGGAGATTAGAGAACGGATCTTCGAACTAATCAATTTAGTCGGTTTAAAACCAAACCATGCTACCCGTTTCCCCCATGAATTTTCCGGAGGCCAGAGGCAGCGCATAAATATTGCCCG
>PWGD01000153.1 GCA_003554395.1 Syntrophomonadaceae bacterium | reverse complement strand
CATCGAACTGCTGGGCTCCATAGAAGCCATAGCAGAAGCGAAAGGAGAATTACTAGATTACCTCGGCTCAGGCGGGGTAGCCGTTCTAAACGGCGATGATCCCCGCCTCCTAAATTTGGGGAAACGCTTCCCGGGAAAAGCATACTACTATGGCTTTAACCAGGGCGATATAAAAGGCTTACAGTTGTCTCAAAGGGGAGAGAAAAGCTTTTTCCGGGCGCGTTTTCCCGATAATACCGAGGGGTGGTTTGAATCGCCCCTACCGGGACGGGAGTCGGTCAGCAACGCCCTGGCGGCTCTTACCGTTGGCTATATCCTGGAACTTAACCTGCCACAGATGCAGGAGGGGCTGAAATCGGCCCAGTCTACAGCCGGTCGGTTCCAGGTTTTGCATAATCAACAGGGGATCGGGATCATTGACGATTCCTACAATGCCAATCCCAGTTCAGTCAGGGCGGCTTTGCGGCTGCTCTACGAGCTCGGGGGGCATAAAACGGTGGCCGTGCTGGGGGACATGCTTGAACTGGGCTTCAGCGCCCGGGAAGCGCATCTGTCCTGCGGCCGCTATGCCGCAGAATGTGGCATCGGCTGCCTGGTTGCGGTTGGAGAACTGGCCCGCGGATTTGCCGAAGGGGCCCGCAGGGCCGGTTTAAAGGTTTATACCTGCGCCGACCACGATCAGGCCCTGGAGGTTCTTTCAGGGATGGCCCTTGACGAAAAGTGGTTTATCCTAATCAAAGGATCCAGGGGCATGAAAATGGAGCAAATCGTCCGGGCCCTTGCCGGCGGTGAAGGGGAGGGAGATTAATGGCTGCTGCCCTGCTTATAGCCCTGACCGGCGCTTTTTTAATAACCGTAATTGCCACTCCCTATTTTATTAAAACCATGCGCCGGCTGCAGTACGGCCAGCAGATCAGGGAAGACGGCCCCGCCCAGCATTCTGTCAAAGCGGGGACTCCAACCATGGGCGGGCTTGTCTTTATCCCCGCGGCAGTTTTGGTCAGTGTGGTTTTAACCGGGTTTTCTCCGACCCTTTATGCGGTGCTTATTGTCACCCTGGGCTGCGCCCTGGTTGGTTTTCTCGATGATTTTGGAAAGATTGCCCACGGCCGTTCGCTCGGTTTGAAAGCCCGGTCGAAACTGGCTGCGGAACTAGTTTTAACAGCTCTCCTGGTCCTGGCCCTTTACCGGTTCGGGCTTTATTCGACGGAAATCCTGGTGCCCTTTTTTAACTTTGCAATAGATCTTGGCTTTTTTTACCCGGTCTTTATATTCCTGGTCATCTCGGGCTCCAGCAACAGCGTTAACCTGACCGACGGCCTGGACGGCCTGGCGGCGGGAACGGCCGTAATTGCCCTGGGCGCCTTTGTGGCAATTGGCTGGCTGGCTGGCCGGCCGGCAATTATGATTTTTTCAGCCACCCTGGGCGGGGCCTGCCTCGGTTTCCTAATCTACAACCGTTATCCGGCCCGGCTTTTCATGGGCGATATCGGTTCCCTGGCCCTGGGAGGGGCCTTTGCCGCCATGGCTGTGGTAACCAAGGCGGAGCTGTTCTTAATCCTGATTGGCGGTGTATTTGTCCTGGAAGCGCTCTCGGTGATGATCCAGGTAGCCAGTTTCCAGCTTACCGGGCGCAGAGTCCTGTTAATGAGCCCCCTGCATCATCATTTCGAAATGAAAGGCTGGACGGAGTGGAAAGTAGTTTCAGCATTTTGGTCAGCGGCTGTTGTTTTTGCCCTGACTGGGGTCTGGGCTTTCAGCCCTTAACCGGGCCCGAATTTTGCCCGGATTGAGGGCCGGGGTTTAGTCTGGAGGGTTTGCTTTGATCGATAAGATTAAGGACAAAGAAATCCTGGTAATCGGGTTGGCGCGAAGCGGCCTGGCGGCTGCGCAGCTGCTGGCTGAAAAGGGCGCCTCCAAAATTACCGTGGCTGACCGGAAAGAGGCCGAACAACTGCAGGAAGAAGCGGCCAGTCTTAAGCGTTTCCCGGTGGTGGAAGTGGTGGCCGGCGGGACTTCTCCCGACCTGGTTACTCCCGGGCTGTCCATGATCATAAAAAGCCCCGGGGTCCCGCCCAACCTGGATCTTTTCAAGCGGGCTGCAAAGCTGGGAGTGCCCATCTTTTCGGAGGTAGAACTGGCTTATGCTTTTTTAAAGGCCCCCCTGATCGGCGTAACCGGGACCAACGGAAAAACCACGACTACTGCTTTAATCACAGCCATGCTCAGGGAAGCCCGCTTTGACCCGGTCCTGGCGGCCGGTAATATCGGCAATCCCCTCTGCGGGGTGGTGGGCAGTGTGGAGGCCCAGGGCTTCATAGTGGCCGAACTGAGCAGTTTTCAGCTTGAAAACATAGACCGGCTTCGCCCCCTGGTGGCGGTCTTCCTGAACTTTGTCGAGGATCATATGGATTACCATCAGAGTATCGAGGCCTACTTTGCCGCCAAAGCCCGGATCATCGAGAACCAGCTGGAAAGCGATTATGCCGTTCTCAATGCTGCCGACAGCAGGGTAGCTGCGCTGGCGGACCGCTGCAAAAGCCGGGTCCTCTGGTTTGACAGGGCGCCGGTAGAAAGCGGAATCGGGCTGGAAGAAGGCTGGATTACTATTTTCAACCCCGGCTGTGAACCGGCCAGGATTTGCTCCCGGGAGGAAGTCTCCCTTCCCGGCGACCATAACCTGGAAAACGCCCTCGCCGCTTCAGCGGCAGCCTGGGCCGCCGGGGCCGACCCGGAAGCGATCAGCGCTGTTTTGCGCACTTTCAAGGCTATTGAACATCGCCTGGAGTACGTGGCCACCATAGATGGTGCGGACTATGTCAACGACTCCAAGGGGACCAACCCCGCTTCAACCATCAAAGCGCTGCAGTCATTTTCCGGCCGGCCTAAGATCCTGATTGCCGGAGGCAAAGATCGGGGCAGCGACTTCAGCGAGCTGGCCGGAATGATTGGCCGTGAAGTTAAGAGCCTGATTTTGTTGGGCGAAACCAGGGAAATCCTGGCCCGCGCTTTAGAAGAGGTGGGCTTTGAACAATACCGGCTCGTGGCCAACCTGGAAGAAGCGGTGCAGGGCGCCTATGAAGCAGCGGAACCGGGAGATATTGTGTTGCTTTCACCGGCCTGCGCCAGCTGGGATATGTTTCCCAGTTACGAGGTCAGGGGCGATCTTTTTAAGAAGCTGGTGCAGGGTTTAAAAAGCGGACCTGGGAGCAGGGGAGGTGGGAGGTAATGGTTAAAAGCAGGGCAACAAAAGACTGTGATCGCGTCCTCCTGATGGTGACCTTCCTTCTGCTGGCCATCGGCCTGCTCATGATCTTCAGCGCCAGTTTCGTGGTGGCCGAAGAAAGCCAGGGCGATCCCTACTTTTTCCTGAAACGTCAGGCGGTGTGGGTGGCGATCGGTCTGGCCGGGTTGTATATGCTGTCCCATTTTCATTACAAAAACTTGAAGCGTTTTTCGATCCTGATCCTTTTACTCAACTTTGTCCTGCTGGCTATGGTTTTCAGCGGTTTTGGCTCCGACATGGGGACCGAGGCCCGGCGCTGGTTAACCCTGGGGCCCGTGGTGCTCCAGCCTTCTGAGTTCAGCAAGCTGGCCCTGATTATTTTTACTGCCGCTTATATGAGCAGCCGCAGGTTAAATATTTATAATTTCTGGACCGCCAGCCTGGTTCCTTTTGTCCTGGCGGGGGCAGCCTTTTTCATGATCCAGTTCCAGCCCGATATGGGCACAGCTTTGGTGGTCCTGGCCGGCAGCGCCCTGGTGGTTGTTTTTGCCGGCATGCCCGTATCCCAGATTGCAGGGCTTTCCCTGCTGTTCCTGCCCCCGGTGGCCTACTTTACCCTGAAAGAGGAGTATCGCATGCAGAGGCTGTTTACCTTTCTGGATCCCTGGGCGGAGCCGACCGGATCGGGATACCAGATTATCCAATCGCTATATGCCCTGGGACCCGGCCATATATTTGGAGCCGGCCTGGGCCGGGGCAAGCAAAAGCTCTTTTACCTGCCGGAACCGCAAAATGATTTCATTTTTGCCGTTATCGGTGAAGAACTGGGCTTTATAGGGGCCGTGGCGGTGCTGATGCTCTACCTGATTCTCATCTGGCGCGGTTTCCAGATTGCCCTGAAAGCGCCCGAGGTTTTCGGCAGCCTGCTGGCGGCGGGAATTACTTTCATGATTGCCGTCCAGGTCCTGATCAACGTAGCGGTAGTAACCGGGGCGGTGCCGGTAACCGGGATTAACCTGCCCCTGATCAGCGCCGGCGGCAGTTCGGTCTTTTTCACCCTGATCGGGATCGGTATTTTGCTTAACATTTCCAAGCACGGCCGGGAAGCTGCAGCCCGTAAGGAGGCGGCGTAAAGATGAAGATTTTAATCGGAGGAGGGGGTACCGGCGGCCATATTTATCCCGCCCTGGCCCTGGCCCGTTATGCCCGTTCTAAAGACAGCGCCATAGATGTACTGTTCGTCGGCAGCGCTGCCGGCCTGGAAAGCAAAATCGTTCCCGACTCCGGCTTTAAACTGATTACCATCCCGGCCAGCGGCTTCCGGCGCAGCTTCAAGCAGCTGGGGCTGTTCATAAAAGATTTTTTGCGCGGCGTCAGGCGTTCTTTGAAAATAATTAACGATTACCAGCCCAACGTGGTGCTGGGCACAGGGGGTTATGTAGCTGCTCCCCTGGTCATGTCGGCCCTGCTGAAAAGGCGGCCGGTTGTTCTACATGAGCAGAATGCCCGGCCGGGCCTGGTTAACCGCTGGTTTGCCCCCTTTGCCGGGAGGGTCTGCCTTTCTTTCGCCGAAACGGCGAAAAAGCTGCCTCCATTCAGCAAGCCTCTTTTTACCGGCAATCCCAGGGCCAGCGAAGTCAGCGCCCTGGACAGGGAAGAGGGCTGCCGCCACTTCGGCCTCGACCCCGGCGGGAAAACGATTCTAATTTACGGCGGAAGCCGGGGTGCCCTGAAATTGAACCAGGTGGTCAGCGCCTACTTAAAAGAAAAGCTGCTTCCAGAGGGTGTTAATCTGATTTACGTTACCGGTGATATCTATTATGACGAGGTGGCAGCTGAGCTTGCAGAGCTGCCCGGGGGGGTCCTGCTCTTTTCCTACCTGGCTGAAATGCCTGAAGCCCTGGCAGCGGCGGACCTGGCTGTAACCAGGAGCGGCGCCACTACCCTGGCTGAAATTACGGCCCTGGGGATTCCCGCTCTGCTGGTCCCTTCGCCCAATGTAGTCGACAACCACCAGTACTATAACGCCCGGATCTTGTCCGACCGGGGAGCAGCGGTGCTGATCGAAGAAAAAGATTTTGACCAGATCCGCCTGCAGAAAGAAATTGACAGGTTGATCGGGACACCGGAATTGCTGGAAGAGATGAGCGAATGCAGCAAAAAAATGGGGGTTACCGATGCAGCTGAAAAGCTCTACAGGTGCCTGCAGGAGGTGGCCGTATGAGCATCGAGCAGGACCTGGGCCCCAAATTACAGCACGGAATCAAAAAAGATGAGCCCATGTCCGCACACACCTCCTGGATGGTCGGCGGCCCCGCGGATTACTTTCTCAGCCCGGCCGATTTAACGGAGCTGGTAGAAATTGTCCGCTACAGCGGCAGGAACAGGCTGCCCCTTTATATCCTGGGCAACGGCACCAACCTGCTGGTGCTGGATGGAGGAATCAGGGGCCTGGTGGTTCATCTCGGCCCTCCATTCAGCTATACCGAACCGGACAGAAGCTCTTTAAGGGCAGGAGCGGGGACGCCGATGTCTGTCCTGGCAAACGGCGCCGCAGAGGCCGGGCTTACCGGACTTGAATTTGCTATTGGCATTCCCGGTTCGCTGGGCGGGGCCCTGATCATGAATGCAGGGGCCTTCGGCGGCTATATCGGGGAAAGGGTCCAAACGGTCAAGCTGATTGATTTTTATGGTCGGGTGGAGACAATTTCCGGGGAGGAGATTACTTTCGGCTACCGGAGCAGCAGCCTGGTTGGTCAAGGGGTGATTGTCGAAGCCTGCCTGGCCTTAGAAAAAGAAGATCCGGAAAAGATTTTAAAGACTATGGAAAAATACTCAGCCGAAAGGCGCAGCCGCCATCCGAGCCTGCCCAGCGCCGGCAGCGTCTTTAGGAACCCGCCCGACCGACCGGCCGGGAAAATTATTGAAGAAGCCGGAGCCAAGGGGATGCGCATCGGGGGAGCGGAAGTGTCGGCAAAACACGCCAACTTTATTGTCAATACCGGCGAGGCCACTGCGGCCGACATCCTGGCCTTAATCAAGGCCGTGCGGGAGCTGGTAAAAGATAAATACGGGCTTGACCTGCAGCCTGAAGTAAGAATTGTCGGTGAGGAGAGTTAAGTGATGAAGCAGAAAAGCGATCATCTAAAACTGGTTGAAAATAAGGACAGGGTGCCGGCCTGGAAAAGGCTGCTCCGCTTTATGACTAAACTGGCCTTGCTGGCGGGGTTTGCGCTTCTGCTCTGGCAGGCGGAAGCTTACTTTAGGGTCGGCGAGATCCGGGTCGAAGGGGCCGAAGAACTGGACAGAAACGAGATCTTAGAGGCCGGCGGGATCAGTAAAGAGATGAGCATCTTCCTGCTCCGCGAAGGCGATGCCGCAGCCCGGATTAAGAAGGAGCTGCCCCGGGCCGAGCAGGTTGAAATTAAAAGGGAATTGCCCGGCACGGTGGTGATTGCAATTAGCGAACGGCAGCCGGCCGGTTACGTGATGACTGCCGACGGTTTCTGGTTGATCGACAGCAGCGGTGTCAGCATGGCCTATACGGATGATCCGAAAAAAGGTTATCCCCTCATTTCGGGAATAGAGGGCCTGAAAGTAATCCCGGGCGCGCCCATTGACTGCCCGGCCAGTCTTGAAGCCCTGCAAAACTTCTTTTCAAACTGGTCCGGCGAGGGCGGCCTGGAAATAGAACAGCTTGATTTACAGGATAGTTATAACCTGATTGCCTATACGACAGGCGGCCTGGAAATCTGGTTCGGGGAAGGGAAAGATATGGACTCCAAACTGCTCCTGATCGAAAAGAGCCTCCCTTACATCGATCCGGCTTCCGAAGCGCGGCTCGATGTCCGAGGCGGGAAGCGCCTGATCGTGTCCGGCAGCGCTGTAATCAAAGAAGAGGAAAAGGGGGTGGACCCATAGAATAGAGAAAAGAAGGGAAATGGTGGAAAAGTGTTGAATATTGGGGTAGTTATTGCACCAGGCTAGGAAGGGTAAGGGGGTTTGGACGTGAACCGCAAAAATTATATCGTTGGAATCGATGTAGGAACTGCTGAGGTACGGGTTGGGCTCGGCGAACCCCGCCCCGATGGCACGCTGAATATTATTGGTTTGGGCTTAAGCCCTTCCGATGGTGTTCGTAAAGGTGTAATTGTTGATCTGGATAAAACGGTTGAATCGATTGTTTCAGCGGTTGAGGAAGCGGAAAGAATGGCCGGATTCAAGATCGATTCTGCGTATGTGGCTTTAAAAGGCTTGAACGTCGAGCTGATCAATAATCGGGGAGTTGTAGCGGTTACCTCTGATGATCGGGAAATACGCGAAGAAGATCTGGACAGGGTAATGCAGGCAGCCCGGGTAGTGGCCCTGCCGACCGACCGTGAGATAGTTGACATCATTCCCCGCGAATTTATTGTTGACGGTTTCGAAGGGATTGCGGATCCTGTCAGCATGCTGGGAGTGAGGTTGGAAGTTGACGCCCAGGTAGTGACCAGCCTGATAACTTCACTGCACAACCTGCTGCGGTGCGTAAGCCGGGCCGGCATTACCATTAACGGGATTATCCTGCAGGCCCTGGCCAATGCTGAAATTTCCCTTTCCGATGACGAAAGGGAACTGGGCACTTTTTTAATCGATATCGGGGCCGGAACAACCGAGATTGCTTTGTTCCAGAATGGTAAATTGGAACAGCTGTCGGTATTCCCGGTGGGCGGAGATCATATCACTACTGATCTGGCCGCCGGCCTGCGAATAAACCATTACTCAGCTGAAGGGTTGAAGAAGGAATACGGAACGGCCATGAAGTCGATGGCTGAAAGCGAACCCAAAATTGAAATTAAGACTGTAGGCAGCAATGAGCTCAGGCTGGTGTCGGAAAGAGAGCTCAGCAATTTTATCGAGCCGAGGGTACAGGAAATTTTTCAGATTGCGCAAGAAGAAATGACCAAGATGGGTTGGCCTTACCTGCCTCCGGCCGGGATCGTTTTGCGCGGCGGGGTATCTTCAATGAAAGGAATTGTTGAAACAGCCCGTCTGGCTTTTGAAAGCGATCAGGTCAGGATCGCCGACTTTGACGTAGTCGGTATTAAAAATCCGATTTACTCGACGGTAATTGGGCTGCTTTATTACGTGCAGCGCCAGCAGCCCCGGATGCATATTAAAGAACGAAGTAAACCGGTTAAAAAGAAGGGACCCGGTCTTTGGCAGAGGATAAAGGAATGGTTGACAGATAT
>PWGD01000011.1 GCA_003554395.1 Syntrophomonadaceae bacterium | reverse complement strand
CGCCGTCAAATAACTGGACTGTCCCCTGGATAACCGGCAGGTTCCGGCCGGGGTTATCCTGGTAAACCGTAACCGTTTTAATGCCCATGGCCTTGATCGGTTCCACCCAGCTGGGCATAAACAAACCGATCCCGTTGACCGTATCCAGGTCCAGTTGGGTCCGGACCGGGGTTTTGGTTTTACCCTCTGAATGAACCCGGAAGGCCATCTCCAGGGCATCCATAGCCCCCTTCATGTCAATAGCTGCTTTGATGTCGCTTTCTGATAAAAACAGCATCATACCACCTCTTTTTGCTTGCAATATTAAAACCGTATTGAATCACCATGAACAGATACTGGGCCTCCGGGGACTTAAAAAAGGCTGATGGTGAGCCTGATTGGAATAAAAAGAACCGTCCCCCTAATTCCTTCAGGTCTTAAAGCTTTTAATTTTACTTTTCATCCAGGTGCGGGTAGCGGTAATGCTTTGGCGGTTCCAGGTCTTCCTTGATCGAGCGCGGTGATACCCAGCGGATCATATTCCAAATTGAACCCGCCTTATCATTTGTTCCGGAAGCCCTTGAACCCCCGAAAGGCTGCTGACCTACTACGGCCGCGGTGGGCTTGTCGTTTAGATAGAAGTTGCCCGCGGCATGGGTCAATATATCTTCAGCCTTCAAAAGCGCCGCCCTGTCTTTGGCCATCACACTGCCCGTCAGGCCATAGGGTGAGGTTTCATTGCACAGGTGCAGGGTTTTTTCATATTCATGGTCGGGATAGATATAAAGCGTCAGGATGGGCCCAAAGATCTCCTCTTCCATGGTCTTGAAGTGCGGATCGGTGGTCAAAATCAGGGTGGGCCGGATGAAGTACCCGGTGGAATCATCACACTGGCCTCCGGCAATAATCTCCGCTTCGTAGGAGTCTTTGGCGTAGTCAATGTAGCCCTTGATCTTGTTATAAGCGGTCCGGTCAATAACCGCGCTCAGGTAATTGGTGAAATCTTCAACATCGCCGACCTTGATCCCCTCGGTGGTGGAAACCAGGTCGTCTTTGGTCACTTTCCAGAGGCTTTCGGGGATATAAGCGCGGCTGGCCGCAGAGCACTTCTGGCCCTGGTATTCGAAGGCGCCCCTGACCAGGGAGGTGATCACTTCGTCCTTGCCGGCAGTAGGATGGGCCACCACAAAGTCTTTGCCCCCGGTCTCGCCTACGATGCGCGGATAGGTTTTGTAGTTGGCGATGTTTTCGCCTACTATTTTCCACATATTGCGGAAGGTCGCAGATGAACCGGTAAAATGAACCCCGGCCAGATCGGGGTGTTTCAGGACATAGTCTCCGATCTCTGCGCCGGAACCGGGAAGGAAGTTAATTACACCGGCAGGAAGGCCCGATTCTTCCAAAATCCTCATCACCAGGTAATTGGAATATACCGCCGTGGAGGCAGGCTTCCAGAGCACCGTATTGCCGGTCATAGCCGGGGCAGTCGGCAGGTTGCCCCCGATGGCCGTAAAATTAAAGGGCGATACCGCAAACACAAAGCCTTCCAGGGGCCGGTACTCCACCTGGTTGATTACCGTCCGCTGCGATTCAGGCTGGCTCTTATAGATCTGGTTTAAGTAGTAGACATTGAAGTGGTAAAAGTCCACCAGCTCGCATACCGCTTCTAGCTCTGATTGGAAAATATCTTTGCCCTGCCCCAGCATTGTCGCCGCATTGATCGTGAAGCGGTAAGAACCCGCTATCTTGGCCGCCGCCTTGCGGAAAATCATTGCCCTCTTATCCCAGGGCATTCTTTCCCAGGCCTGCTTGGCGTCCTTTGCTGCTTCCACAGCGCTGTCCACTTCCTCTTTACCGGCCTTATGGTAGCGGGCGATCAACCTGGAGTGGTTATGGGGCATCCGGATCTCACCAGTATTGCCGGTCTTAATTTCGCGACCGCCTATAATCAGGGGGATTTCCGTAACCTTTGAAGATAACTCCTTTAATTTACCCTTTACTTCCTGTTTTTCTTTACTACCCGGGCTATACAACAAGGGAGCTTCATTGACAGGCCGGGCAAACTCAAATGCACTGTTATTCGGCATTGATAAACCTCCTTCAGGTTTTATATAACTGCCTGGTTGCTGCAGCTAACCCTTATTTTAAACAACCCGCCCTCTATAAAGCAAATTAAGTCCCAAAAATTAGAGGCAACTTTTTATTTAATGGCTTTTAGCATCTCTTAGAATTCCTGGCGATAGGCAGGCTTAAAAGGAAACCAGATAAACTTCAGCCCCGGTTTGTTGTTCTCCCGGGGCTGAATAACTACGAAAGCCCGATACGCTCTAACCACCATGGACCAAATGGAATACATTAACTTCAGCATTATCAGGGACCTCGTAAGTTGCATAATCTTCTTGTTGTACAAGCTGGTTATTGACTGTGACTGTGATTAGTGGATAATCATAGCCCATTTCATCCAGGACCTCCTGGACAGTCATGCCTTCGCACCATTCCAGCTCTTCCTTGTTGTTTACAGTAATCATATAGCTTGCCTCGCTTTATTTCTCAGGTCCTTTGAGCATGGCCAGAACTTCGGGAACGTCAATTCCGAGCTCCTGCAACCTTTCCACAGTCGGTATACCGTTTTTATCCCAACCACGCTTTTTGTAAACAGCATCAACCAACTCATTGTAGCGTTTATAACGGTATTCCCGAATAATATCCATTTTTTCCCTGGTGGACTTCCCATCGGGATCTATGCCGATTTCTTCTTTCATTTGTTTGTCATAACGTTCTTTCCGGGAGATGTACTCTTCTTCGGTAGCAGGTCCAACCGCTCTCAGCGGTGGCATGTCGTCTTCCCTGGTTCCGTAGCCAAGATAGTAGTTCATGACACGCTGCAGGTTAAAAACTCGTTCAGATTGCCGTAACATCTTTTCTTCATCTAAAGGTTCACCGGTCATGCCTTCGTAAAATTTTTGGAAGTCTTCAACGCGTTCCGGAATTTTTACCGCTTCATTTGGGGGATACTTACTGTTGTCTGGGGGAACTATGTCATTCCAAATCAGTTTACACTGTCCCAGCAAAGAAAACCAGGTTCTAAATATCGGGAAGTAGTTTAGCACTTCGGCTTTTTCCTCAATAGTTGGAGCTTGATTGTTAATAGCATCGACAAATACCAGTAATGACTCATCATGCTGTGGGCCTTTTATGGCCATGGCATATCCGGCCTGCTGTAATGGCGATTCTTTGGAAACATATTCTGAGAATTCAAGGCCTTTAACTTCCATACCAATATCCTGGAGAAACTTTGCATCAGCGCCCAGTTCTTTGCTCCATTTTTCTTTTAACCGTCGGATTCCCTGCCCAACATCGACACCAAATCCTTCACCCCGGGCCAGTTCATGGATACATTCGAGCACCTCTCCGGTAGCGCCAAACTTTAATTCTTTACCGCCGGTATGCTCGCTGGTAATGATCCCGGCCTCATATGCTTCCATGACGAAGGCCATGGTGGTGGCATAAGAAATTGTATCTATGCCATAAGTATCGCAGTAGAAGTTAAACTCGACAATAAAGTCAAGATCAAAACAGCCCATGTTAGATCCGCCGGCAGCGGTTTCATATTCCGGGCCGTCCACCACAACTCTTTGTCCCTTATAAGGGCCGGTTTTTAATTCAAAACCATCGACTGCCTTGGCACAAGATACGGAACAACCCATCCAGCAGCCATCAGCGATATCCTGGGTAAAGTATTTTCTTTTCATAACCCCGGAGTCTATCTTCGCGGTATCAGGGTGTTGGCCAAATTTGTAGTTGTGCACAGGCAGGATATCGTAATTATCCATAACCTCGACCAGGTTGGCGGTGCCCACTTCACGCATTCGGTTTTGCAATTTGTCATGGGTAGACATCATGGCATTGATCCTCATGCCATGGAAGCGGATCAGCTCAGGATCGGCCGGGTTGTTCATTTCATCGGCAATTTGAATTGCACCGGTTGGACAAACATAGGCACAAGAAGTACATCCAACACAATGGGGGTCTGTCTCACCAAAAGGCATGGTCATGTGACGTGTAATCCCGCGGCCCGCAAAGCCCAAAACATTCTGGACCACAAATGAGTTGCAGGCACGAACACAGTGGCTGCACAGGACACAGGCTTTTGGGTTTTCATCAGTTAATTCACTCTTGAATTTTTCGCTATCGGTGGCTCCGCATATTTTGGCGAGGTTTTGAATAACTTCCACGTTTGGCCAGCGCCCCAGGTACATCTCTGCCAGAGTTTTCCGGTGATTCTTAATCCTGTCGGTGTTGGTAAATACTTCTATCTTTTCACGAACCGGATAGTTGCAGGCTGTAACCAGACTCCTTTTCCCATTTGCTTCTATTTCAGTAAGGCAGAGTCTGCAAGCTCCTTCTGGAGCAAGATCTTTGTGATTGCAAAGAGTAGGCACATTGAAACCGGCATTCATGATTGCATTTAGCAAATAAGTATCTTCAGTAACAGTAACCGCTTTGCCGTTAATGCTGATATCGATCTTTTTTGGACCGGATTTAACTGCTTTCGCCATTTATTTTACCTCCACCGCATCGTATTTGCAGGATTCAAAACAGATCCCGCACTTGATACAATTCTCTTGATTGATCTCATATTGCTCTTTCGGTTGACCACTGATAACACCGGTTGGGCATTTCTTGGCACATATGGCACAGCCGGTGCAGTTTTCATTAATCGAATAGGTAATCAGGGCAGTACAAACTCCCGCCGGACAGGTATTATCTTTAACATGCTTTTCATATTCGTCGTAAAAATAATGCAGTGTTGTCAATACCGGGTTCGGTGCAGTACTACCCAGCTGGCAAAGGCTTGCCTCGGTAATAGTTTGGCATAATTCCTCCAAACGATCAAGATCCTCAGGCTGGCCTTCGCCCCTGGTGATCCTGGTCAGGATCTTCCTTAAAGCAAACAGGCCTTCCCGGCAGGCCGTACATTTGCCGCAGGATTCATCAACAAGGAAATTAATGAAGTAGCGCGCGACATCGACCATGCAGGTCTTGTCATCCATGACAATCATTCCGCCCGAGCCCATCATCGATCCTGTTTCAAGAAGTGAATCAAAATCGACTTCCAGGTCCAGCATATCTTCGGGAATACAACCGCCTGAAGGGCCGCCAATCTGGACTGCTTTAAACTTATGGCCCCCGGGAATTCCCCCGCCCACTTTATAAACAACATCGCGCAAGGTTATACCCATGGGGACTTCAACCAAACCGGTGTTGTTGATTTTGCCCACCAATGAAAACCCCTTGGTCCCGCTGGAGCCGTTCCAGGGGTTTGAGCTAACATCACCGGTGCCGATCGAAGCAAACCACTCGGCCCCTTTTGAAATGATCTCCGGAATATTGGCCCAGGTTTCCACATTGTTGAGGACGGTCGGTTTATCCCTAAAGCCCTGCTCGGTGTTATGGATATACTTCGAACGCGGCTCACCGGCCTTGCCGGACATAGAAGCCATCAGGGCGGTCGACTCCCCACAAACAAAGGCTCCAGCACCGCGGTGTACCTGGATGTCAAAAGAAAAGTCGGTGCCCATAATCGATTCACCGAGCAGGCCCCTTTCACGTGCTTGCTTGAGGGCTTTATTGAGACGTTTTAAAGCCAGGGGATATTCTTTGCGGATATAGATAAAACCTTCTTTGGCATTAAGGGCTTTGGCTCCGATAATCATGCCTTCAATGACTGTGTGGGGATCGGTTTCAATAATGCTGCGGTCCATAAAGGCTCCGGGATCGCCCTCATCAGCATTGCAGACGATATATGAAGGCTCACCGCTCTTTTCCATCGCTTCCAGGCAGGACTGCCACTTGATCCCGGCGGGGAATCCACCGCCGCCCCGGCCCCGGATTCCAGAAGCCGTAACCTCATTGATTATATTTTGGGGATTCATCTCCAGCGCTTTGGCCAGTCCCTCGTAACCGCCGGATGCAATATAGTGATCAATGTTTTCCGGATCAATAAGGCCCTTGTTACGCAGGGCAATCAGCTGCTGCCGGGTGAAAAACTCTATTTCGTCCATTTTCTCGAAAGTATGATCCGAAACGGGATCTTTATAAAGCAGGTGGTCGATGATTTTACCTCCTACCAGGTGATCGTCGACAATGGCCTCGATGTCGTCCTCTTTTACCTGCCGGTAAAAAGTACCTTGAGGCTGGACGACCACGATCGGTCCTGCAGCGCAGAAACCGTTGCAGCCGGTGCCAACAACCAGGTAATCGTTTTCCAGGCCCCTGTCCTGCAGGACCTGCTTAAGGCGATCACGAATATCGAACCCCTTGGCCGAGACACAGCCTGTCCCGGTACAGACCATTAGGGCCCCTTTGTAGGTGTCAAAATTCTTTTGTTCCCTAGTTTTAATTGTTTCGAGATCTTCTTTTGTAATCTTCTTCAAACCGTCACCAGGATATGCCTCCTGGGCCTTATTCTCTCCTACTTCCTCAGCCGAATAGGTTTCCAGTATTTTTTCTACATCTAAAGCCTGGACATTTCCTATCACCTGCTCACCAACCTGAATCACGGGGGCTATGCTGCAGGCACCGAGACAGCGAACCCCTTCCAGGCTGTATTTTTTATCCTCCGTTGTTTCCCCGTCCTTAATATTCAGGGCCCGTTCAAAAGCGGAGAGTACATTTTGCGCACCCTTTACATGGCAGGCTGTGCCAAGGCAAACCTGGATTAGAGTTTCGCCTTTGGGCTCCAGGCTGAAAGACTTGTAGAAAGTTGCAATGTGATAGATCGTCGCTTTCGGGGTACCTGTTTGAGCACTGATCATTTCAACTGCAGTTTTGGAAATGTATTTGAAACGATCCTGGATATCCTGCATCATTTCAACTACATATTCGGGATCGTAATCCCATTTATTGATAATCGCCCTGATCTCGCCTATTTCAGCGGCGTCTTCCTGGACATAAATAGTTTCCGGTGTTATTTCCCGGGCTGCCTTGTTCTCTTCGACTCGCCAGGAAGGGGTAAACCTGGTATTCTTTACTACGATTGCCTTGATTTTCTTGTCCCGGAATACGGTCCCCGTTCCTCCCCTTCCAGCCTGCTTTAAGCGCGCAGTACCCCTACGCCAATCCCAGAATGAGAAATTTAGGACACCCATCCGGGAAAATTCCGCTGCTTTCCCCGATGAAACTACGGAAATGTTTTTTTTGTCAATGTCGTTATTGGCGTACATCTCGGTCAATTCTTCGGCTAGCAGGTGAGCATCTATGCTTTCACGCGGGGCATTTTCAATAGTAATCTTGTTCGAAACAGCATCGATATAAATGATAACATCTTCTTTTGCCTTGCCGACAATCACCATGGCATCAAAACCGGCAAATTTTAGATACGGGCCAAAATAGCCGCCCACATTACTGTCTATCATCAGGTTGGTCATCGGGGAAATAGTTGTGACAATGGTTTTACCGGAACCGGGGAATGAAGTAGTCCCACCCAGGGGCCCGGACGAAAAGCAAAGAGGGTTGTTGTTGCTGTCCCATTTTGTGTTTGCATCTATTTCCGGCAAAGTCAGCCACAAGTCGAAACCTTTGCCCCCGGTCCATAGGTCTTTCATTTGCTGAGTTACACCATTAGTAGTTATTTCGTTTTGATCCAAATCAATGCGTAAAACCCGGTTTGCATAACCTCTTTCCAATTCAACAGGGTCAAAATCAAATTCCTGCAAAACTTCGCGTGCATCTTTTAGTTGTTTGCTATTGGTGTTAGACAAACTTATACCTCCTATCTACGATGATCTTTTTTGCCAGCGTAAAAAACCGATACAGTCAATTCACAAAGAAAATTTTAGCACTTTTTCAACGGGTGTTTTTACTCAGCTTTTCATTTTCCCTGCCCACCTTGAAGGGTAAAAGCTCGCAACGCCAGTCCTTCAGGATTAAGTAACCTGCCCCTTATACCTCCTTCGCATTTTTTCTAAGGAATACGATCGGCCTTTAAATTTTAGCAGTCTACAACCGAGAGTATGCCCTCAAAAGACAAAATAATATCTGTAATTATTCTTAAATTGTTTTCGTTAAATATTATAAAAATCCTTCTGCTGATATCAGTTTACATTGTTGGGCTGGTTGTTCTTTTCGTCTTAAGCAAATGTTCAGCTGGCTGTTACTGCACGGCAACACTTTAAAAGGTGGAACTAATCGGAAAGGCCGGAGCAGCGGTTTTAGCGGATATCAATGATATCCGTAAAAGCTTACCGTTTCAGCATCCGGCCTACAGGTCTCTTTAAACTAGTTTGGCCTGGCAACTTTTACTCGCGCGGCCTGCCCTGTTCGTCCCAGCCGTGCAGTTCATAGTATTCCCGCAGCATGATGGCCAGGTTGTCGGCATTGACGACCAGGTTCTTTTCAGGACCGATCGGATCATTGAACAGGCGCGGCGGCAGGCTGTCATCTTTGTAGGTCCAGCCTTCGCGCATGTTAAACTCCTTGGCCAGGGTGGTTACGCTGCGGCCAATATCAAAGAGCTGGTCTTTG